>CAVGBV010000045.1:0-11507 GCA_963627615.1 Alloprevotella sp. | reverse complement strand
CCACCTTTTCACTCATCCGGTGTACCGGCAGGATCTCCGGACATGTCCGGCAGGCATCCATCTGTCTGCCGGAGCGCAGACAGAGCGCAATATAGCGCAGAAGGATCATCTCCTTATCCTCCTGATCCGACAAAAAAGCCTGAAAGATCTTCTCCGCCGCCGCGTTGCCCAGTCTGCGCCGCAGTCCGGCATATACCCTGTGAGAGATTGTATAATTGGTCACGATATACTTTTCTTCAAAAATCGAAGTCTGCCCATCCGTGCTGCCATTTCGAATCCCGATCGCTTTCTCCCCATAATAATGCGCGTACACACAGCACAGAAATCCGTCAAAACTGCCGTCATATACATAATACATGGATCTCATCCCTTTTATCAAAACAGTGTAAGCTGCGTATACTGTCCCTGCCGCTCGGCCTTCCGCAGCTTCTTCTTGATGTTCTCCGGGTGCATGCTCACATCCCCGCAAAACCTCCCGGTGCAGGTCAGAAAATACCGTGCCCGCTTCATCACGACTCCCGTCCTGTACAAGGTATCACAGGTCAGAGGCGCCAGCCTCCGCTGCGCCAGAATCCGCCGAGCCGAGGTCGGTCCGATCCCCGGTACCCGCAGAAGATCATGATAGGACGCCCGATTGATCTCGATCGGGAAGAGCTCTATATGCTTCAGGGCCCAATCCATTTTGGGATCCCACTCCGTGTCAAAAAAAGGCTGCGAAGGCTCCAGCAGCTCATCGGCCTCGAACTCATAAAAACGCATCAGCCAGTCCGCCTGATACAGCCTGTGTTCCCGGTCCTTGGGCGGCGGAACCGAAAGCGCCGGAAGCCTCCTGTCTTCATTGACCGGAATATACGCGGAATAATACACCCTCTTCAGTCCGTATCCGCGGTACAGTCTGGAAGAAGCCTGCAGCAGCTGATAATCCGTGTCCGGGATCGCTCCCACGATCATCTGTGTGGACTGACCGCCCGGCGCAAACGCGGGCGTATGCCTGTAATGTCTTTTGTCCTCCAGATATCCGCCAATCTCCCGATACACCTGCCGCATCGGAGCGATCAGAAGCTCCGGCTTCTTCTGCGGCGCTAGCGCCGCCAATCCGGCCGCACTCGGCAGCTCCACATTGACACTGACACGGTCGGCCAATTCCCCGGCTCGGTGAACCAGCAGCGGATCCGCCCCCGGTACCAGCTTGGCATGGATATATCCAGCAAAACCATACTTTTTCCGAAGGAGCCACAGGGTACGGACGATCCGCTCCATCGTCTCCGTCGGATTCTTCTCTACGGCAGAACTTAAGAACAGCCCCTCTATATAATTGCGCCGATAAAACTCAATCGTCAGCTCCGCAAGCTCCTCGGAAGTAAAGGAAGCCCTGGGGATATCATTGCTTCTGCGATTTACACAATACGCACAGTCAAAAACACAGCAATTGCTGTGCAGTACCTTCAGCAGGGAGATGCATCTCCCATCCGAAGACCAGGCATGGCAGATTCCGCATGCTTTGGAATTGCCGATTCTGCCCTCCCCGTACCGATCGACTCCGCTGGACGCGCAGGATACATCAAACTTGGCGGAGGCTGCCAGGATCTCCAGCTTGCGAACCATTGATTCCTTCATCTTATTCTCCTCGAAAATTTGTTCGAACATGTTTTCTTTACCCCTCGCGGAAATCGAACATGTTTTCGTTTTATATTCAGAGTATAACATATATCTTCTCATTTTGCAAACAAATGTTTGTGATTTTAAAAATATTTTTAAAATCTTTGCACAGTACCTTGCATAATACAATATTGTATGTTATACTGTATTTAGCTTCAAAAATTATCTCTAGGAGGCGATTCAATGAATGCCCAATTCAAAAAAGGGGCGCTGGAGTTGTGTGTACTTGCCGTATTAACAGAGGGTGATTGTTATGGATACGATCTTGTGACACAGATCTCTCAGCATATCTCTATTACAGAAGGAACCATTTATCCCCTGCTTCGCCGTCTGAAGGACGACGGTCAGGTGGAAACCTATCTACAGGAGTCCACCAGCGGACCTCCTCGAAAATACTACCGGATCACCGACCATGGACGCGAAGTGCTTGCGGCTGCTACAGCCGAATGGAATGAATTTGTCCAGGGCGTCTACTCGATCCTGCTGCATCGTAAGCTCACAGAATTCTCCGCCGAGTGGCAGAGTTTTTTGAATAAAAATACGCAGAATCTGGAGAACCTCGGTCAGGATCTCGGAAGGATGACAGAAGAACTCTCCGCCGCTTTGAATCAAACGTTACACTCATTCTTTAATGAAAGGAAGGATTCTCATGAATAAGCAGGAATTTATGAATATTTTGCAGGCACGTCTGGCCCATGTCAATCCGGCCTGGCGCGACGAGGTGTTGTCCGACCTGGATGAACACTTTATACAGGCCGCAGCCGACGGACTCAGTGAAGAAGAAGCGGCCTCCCACTTGGGCGATCCGGTGGAACTGGCGCAGCAGTTTTATGAAGAGGCAGCCTTGGCCGGTCAGCTCAAGGCAGAAGTCTCCGGGACCAGTGCGATCATACAGCGCCGTGCGGAAAAAAGCACACCTCGAAAGATGGCGCCTACACCAGACCCAGAACCCGCTCCGGAAGGAAAGCCCTCCGAAGAAGCATTTACGAATGAAAAAGCAGAGGAATCCACTTCTTCTAAGGGCTTTGATCTTAACTCCATATCCAATACGATCGAACGCGTTTTACACAATGTTTCCTCGAAGCTTAGCTCGATGGATTTTTCCATCCATCCGGATATTATAGAGGACGAAAAGGAACAGCTGGACTTTGCGGGAGAGACGCTGGATAAGGTCTACGTCCGTATTCTGAATGCCGATGTTACGGTGCGCAGACAGGAAGGCTCTGGCATTACCGTCCGGTACAGCGCAGCCATTCCCAATCTGCGCGTTATGTGTACCGACGGTGTTCTGACACTCTCTCAGGAAAAACGCCAGCTGCACAGCACCCGTTCCTACTCGGTTGAGATCCTCCTTCCGGCCCATCTCTCTCCATCCTTTGATATGGAGACAACCGTAGGCGACCTCCAGATTACAGGGGTAAATGCTTCCGAACTTCTTCTGCACGCCACTGCTGGCGATATCTCTTTTTCTAAAGCTTCCTGTTATGGAAATGCCAAAATAGAGAGTTTCTCCGGGGATCTGGAGATTCAGGCGGAGCAGTTCTGCGGAGACCTGAAATTAAAAAGCATCTCCGGAGATATCGTTCTGGACGCTGGTAAAATCTATGGACCGGCTTCGCTGACAACCACTGCCGGGGATATAGAGATCCGCTCCGACAGCTGTTTCGCTCCGATCAGTGCTTATACCACCTCCGGAGATCTCTCCGTCGATGTCACTTCCTGCCAGGATACTTCCTTACGGGCAACCAGCGGAGATGTCCATGCTGATTTTGCTTCTCTGAACGGCAGCTTTGAAAGCTCCTCCATCTCCGGATCCATGGATCTGGCTTGGAAGGAGATCACCGGCAACATCCAGGTAAAGACGACCAGCAGCGATATCTCTCTTAAGCTTCCTAGTGCGGAGAACTTCCAGATTCAAGCCTCCAGCAACTTTGGAGAGGTCTCCAGTCCGCTTCCCCTTCAAAAATCCAACAATGTCTATCGTTATGGAACCGGACCGCAGACGCTGCAGGCTGCTACCCTCTCCGGAAATATTCGCATTCAGCCTTTTAAAGAATAAACAGAACGGCGCTGCCGCACAAAAGCGACAACGCCGTTCTGTTTTTCTTTTATCAATTCCGTCACAGACACAGATATGCGCTTCCGAAAGGCTCCAGCTGCGCCTCGGCTGCCTGTCCGTGTACATTGACACTTGCCTTTTGTTTTTCGGCTGTATTGTTGATCATGACCAGTGTACTTCCCTCCGGGAAATACGCGGCTTCTACGGCCGGGTTGTCCGTTACACAGGCATCTTCCCAGCTCTGTCCGCCTGCCTTCATCAGAAGATTCAGCAGCAATCTTATGGAATAGATATCCTTCTCAAAAGAGGACATGTAGATTCCGCAGCCCTTGCCAAAAGGATGCTCCGTCACCAGAGGCAGATTGCCATCCGCCTGATATACCTGCGTATCTCCGTCGGTCAGATAGATTCCCTCTTTCGGTCTCCACTGACACTTTCCGACGATCCCCTCCGGATCCTCCTGCACTGTAAAACTGTAGCGTCCGTGGCACACTCTTTCGCCCCGGTCCAGATCCACGCCCAGCACCTGCGCCATCCTGAAGCGCCTGTGGAAGCCCTCGACAGCGGACGGCTCTCCGACGCCGATCAGCATACCGCCTGCGGCCGCCCACGCGGTAAGTCTGGCAACAACCTCTTCGTCCTTCCAGGCATCGCCGCCGCTCCAGGCATCGTTCTCACGTCCGGCATTGATAATGACCTGATACTTGCTCAGATCTCCCTGTCTGACCTCATCGAAATCAATAAAGCTGACTTCAACCGGCAGTCCGGACAACGCTTCATTGATGTGAATCAGGTTGTGCATCCATGTCTCATGAAAATGTCCGGACAATGTCCAGGAACGAAGCTTGCCCCAGCTGTGAAGCACCGCGACATGGGCTTTCAGCTGCACCGGCCCGCCTGCTCCATGCAGCTTTTTGATCGAGCGGAATTCATCCGCGATCTCTTCAATCGTATCCTGAAAGTCCAGAAAGGCCTCGGTCAGATGCAGATAGCCTCCCAGTCCGATCCGGTCCACGGTCTGCCTCAGCAGGGCTCTGCGCACGCTGACCCAATATTTTTTCGCGTCTAATGCCGGATTGCCGCCTTCTGTAAAGGTCGGCGCACCGCCCAGTCCTACCGGGAACAGGTACGGGTGCAGGCGCAGTTCGTGAACCACGCCCGGCACATTGGCGCACAGTCTGGCCTCATAGCCGGAAAACACACATTTGATCAGTCCGTCAAACTGAAACTGCGCAAATGTATCACGATACGGCTCCAGTCCTACCCAACTGTCATCATAGAATACATAGGCCTTTTTCCCGTAACGGTGTACGATCTCTACCAGCTTCTTGCCAAAATCCACGACGAAACGGTTGATGAATGCCATCCAGTCTTTCTGACGCTCTTCCGGAGGCATATGCGTCACATGCAGCTTGCCCTGATGGATAAAGTCCTCCGATGTCATCCGATAGCCGTATGCCTTCTGGAACTCGTCCAGCGCCAGCGGACTTACCGTAAAATCATAGGAGCCCCAATCCGTATAACGGTTCTGCCGCCGCGGGTCGCTTCCCCAGATCCAGACAAAATTGTAAAACAGTGAAGTAAAGCGAACCACCGTCGTCATCGGATGCTCTTTGCACCATGTCTCCATCCAGTCCAGGAGATACTCCTGCACGGCCGGATGCCTGGGATCCAGCTGCATCAGATGTTCCTTGTCCCAGTGATTGGTCACATGGTTGTACATCGAGATCTCTTCCCAGATCCGGTATGCCATAAAATTGACCGTGTATTCATGCCACGCCTTGCAGCCATCGATCCGCACGCTTCCAGAGGCCTTGTCATAGCTCCAGCGCTCTCTGGGAACCTCCTGTTCCGTCGTTCTGTCATAGACCTGCCAATATGCCAGGGACTCCAGTGAATCATTGATCTGGAACTGCTCCTGATAATAGGACTCCATCAACGGGATCGTCAGCTGACTGCTCTGTGCTACCATGGGTCCCGCCATCAGAAAGCTTTGCTGCTGCATGTCGGGATGCAGCTTGGCCCACGCATTGTGTTCACGAATCACACAGACGGTGGAATAGATTCCGTATCCCGCTTCCAGAATCTCATCGGACAATTTGGTTCCGTCACTGTCACGAATTACATCCGCGCCCCATTTTTCCGCCAGACGCAGGGTCAACTGCTCGTAACCGGATTCTCCCGGCAAAGTAAAATCGCCCTTGGTACTCATACCTCTACCCCCTGAATAGAAAAAGGCGCCGGTACACCGGCGCCTATGTTTTTATGCCAACAGTTCCTTGACTGCCGCTGCAATCTTGTCGCACTTGCAATTTGCAAAGAACAGCTCCTGGAAATGCTCTCCGGCTACCGCGCCCTTGACCAGATCCTGATCCAGATTCTTGAGGATCGTTACCAGATCCGTATGCGTTACTTCCTTAACGGCATCCAGAATCTTCTTGTTGCGCTGCTCAGGAACTACTCTCTCCGGAGGATAGCCGCCGCCGCCCGGCGCACAGAACAGCTTCTCAAAGATATACTGCAGATTCAGCTCTCCGCCCCAGCCAAAGTTCTCAGCAAACGGCAGCGCTACGCAGTTTCCGTCATTGACCTGAGAGAACAGGTATGCGTCCAGCGGAGACTCGATATGTCCGCACAGTACCTTGGGGAAAGAGTTGCAGGCCAGCATTGCGCCTTCACCGGTACCGCAGCCCGTGATAACGAAATCAGCCGCGCCGGAATTCAGCAGAATCGCTGCCAGAATACCATTCTGCACATAGGTGAGCTGTGCCTTGTCATCTGCCGCATACATACCATAATTGAATACTTCATGGCCCATGGGCTCAACAACCTTTTTCAATGTGCTGACAATCAGTTCGTTCTTGGCCGCCTGACTGTTCTCGTTGATAACAGCAATTTTCATTGGAAACCTCTCCTTTTCGTGAAAAATTATACCTACACCCGGTAATTACCGAATCAGGATTCTTCTGTCTTCTATTGTACCATAGATCCTCTCTTTCGGCAACTGAAAAACATTAAAATTCTGTAACTTGTTTTCTGCCTTCCAGATATGCGATCATATTGAGCACCAGACAGTTCCAGTTCTGGAAGTCCGGTGTACGGATTCCGCGCCCGGTATCCGGATCATAATACTCATGCATGGTGCCTGTCTCGGCCACGTCTTTTTCAAAAAGCTCCGCGCTCCTGCGCGCCATCTCTGCCGCTTCCTTCTCCATCCCGTAACGCTGCAATCCTCGGAACACCATATAATTGGAAACGCCCCAGACCGGGCCGAGCCAATTGGACGGATTGTTGGTGGGTTTGAGATTATACATGGCCTCCTGCTTGGAAAGTGTTCTCACCCCGTAATTTCCCCAGAAGGATGCCGGATCGGTCAGACGTCTGACCGCGCGTTCTGCCATCTCCGGCGTCGCGATCCCTGCCCATAGCGGCAGAAAATTGGTCCATGTATCCAGACGCATGATGAGGCAGGGCCAGCTTCTGGGCGCTTCATGATGGAGCCACCGATCCTTTTCCACCGGCTGCAGCGCCAGATCTACCGAATAAAAGCAGCCATCCCGCTCATCCCAGCAGTACCGGCGAACCGCCTGCGCCAACTCTTCGGCCGAAGAGCGCCAAAACTGCGCCTTTTCCGTTTCGCCTGCCCGCTCCCAGAGGCTGGCCATTGCGAGTTCCTCACGGTACAAAAGGCAATTCAGATACAGTGCGGCCGAACTTCCGTCCGGTCGAAAATACACAATTGGCTCATTATCGACTCCTACGGCAAAATCATTGAACCAGTAGGCCAGTCCTGTCTCCTTATGGGTCGCGTATTTCTTATAAAAGAGTACAAAAGTCTCCAGCTCCGGAAGATGCTCCCGCAGCCATTCCAGATCTCCGCACTTCTCTACGATATAAGCGGCATGCTGCGCCAGCACCGGCTTGTGATTGTTCTTGCCCCAATAATCCCGCTCCTTTTCCGGCAGAAACGTATCATTGGTGATCAGGATCGGCATTCTGCCATCCGCGTCCATGTGATCCAGGAAGTTCAGGATACAGCCCTTCTCATACTTCAGGAAACGTCCCTGTACTCCCTCCTCCTCTTCTGCCTGTCCCATCGCGATACAGGTCCACCAGGAATCCCAGTCCCACAGCGTCGTCGCATAGGTATCCGACCCCGGAACAATATATGGATAGCGCAGGATCCCCTCCGGCTCCCGCTGCATTCTGGCAAGATTCTCCTTGACATACGTTTTAACGTTTTCCCACATGTTTTTTCCCTTTCTTTAAGAAAATATAGATGACCGTCCCCGCGGACACGCACAAAAGTGAGATGCCTGACCACAGAAAGGGGACCTTGGGCCCTGTCCCATAGGCAAAACCGGCAAACGCGGCTCCGCATACCTGTCCAAAAGAACGCATGGCATTATAAAAGCCCATAACAATATTGCTCTTTTCCCGCGGCGCGTCCCCAGCCACCAACGATTGCAGCACCGGAACACAGACGGCGTTCATACTCAGATACAGCACTGTCAGCAGGATGAAGGGCAGAACCCGGTCCCCCGCAATTGCTCCAAACAACGCCGCGGCGCTGATCAGAAGCACTTTGACCTCTGAACGCGCTACATTGGTCCTTTTCAGGATATAGCGGCAGATCGTCAGATTGGCCGCCAGCGAAATCGTCCCCACCGCAGCCTTTATCGCTCCGTTATAAACGGAGGTAAAGCCGAACTGATCCTTGATATAATAATTAAAGCACTGGTCATAGGAGGTAAAAGCAAAGTTGCTTAAAAATACGACGGCAAACAGTACGGCAAAAATCACCGTCATAAATTGACCCGCTGACAGAAACGCCGCAAATGGATTGGCCTTGCGGACAACCGCCCCGACTGGGATCCGGCCGCTCCTCTCCTCCCGGTCATCCTTCAGGAAGAAGAAAAACAAAAGGCCCGCCAAGGTAAGGCATCCGGCCTGCATCATAAACGCCAGCTTGACCGAGATCTCTCCCAACAGTCCGCCGATCAGATATCCAAAGGTCCCGGATACGGTGGCTGCTGTGGCCTGAATCATGAGTCTGCCGCTGCGCTTGGCTTCCTCCGACATATTGACGGTATAGGTCAGCATGCAGACATTGACCCCGCCGACAAAAAATCCGGAAACAAATCGGGCCAGCATGATGCTCCACTCCGAATCTCCCATGCTGAAAAGGATCTGTCCCACAGCATATCCCAGATTGCCGATCAGAAGAATGGTGCGGCTCTGTACATAATCCGCAAGCTTACCCCAGAAGGGCGAGAACAGGAAGCTCGTACCGGCCATCCCGGCAAATGCCAGTCCAAACATATAATCTCCCAATCCGAGGTTCTTGATGATCGTCGGCGTCACCGGATGGGCGAAATTAGCCGCCAGAGAATGCAGGCACACAAACATGAAAAATAGCACAAAATCCTTTTTCTTCACAACTTTTCCCCCATATATGACATTCTGCTATAGAAGTATTGTATCATTTTCCCCATTTTCCGTCAACTATTTTGCTTGACAACTTCGCGCCATCTGTGTATAATCGGAATGGAATGGAGAGTAATCCAAACCGCCCATACCTAAGTAATTGAGCGGTATTTTTTATTGGTCCCGTTCCGTATCCTAGCTAATGACTAAACTCAGGAAGGAAGGAATGTCTATGTTGACAGCCATCACTGGAATTAACTGGGGAGATGAAGGCAAGGGACGCATGGTCGATCTGATCTGTCAGGACTATGACGTCGTTGTCCGGTATCAGGGCGGCAATAATGCCGGCCATACCGTAGTCAATCCTCGCGGTTCGTTCATTCTGAATCTGATTCCATCCGGTATTTTCCACGAAAATGTAACCAATGTTATGGGGAACGGTATGGTCATCGATCTGCATCATCTGTGCGGAGAGATTGCCAATCTGAGAAAGGGCGGAATTGAGATCACTCCGGCCAACCTCAAGATCAGCGATCGGGCTATCGTCTGCATGCCCTACCACGTGGATCAGGACTGTCTGGAGGAATCCCGGCTGGCCGATAAGAAATATGGCTCTACCCGCCGTGGAATCGCTTATGTATACGGCGATAAATACATGAAAAAAGGCGTGCGCATGGGAGATCTGCTGCATATGGATACCCTGCTGCCCCGTCTGAAGGACATTGTAGAGTGGAAGAATCTGACCCTGCAGAAGGTATACGGCGCAGATCCGATCGACTTTGATCAGCTTGTTTCCTGGCTGAACGAAAATTTCGCGCCCATACGCGACTTTGTCTGCGATACGAGCCTTTTCCTGGATCAGGCAGCCCGTGATGGCAAGAAGATCCTCTTTGAGGCACAGCTCGGAGCACTGAGAGATATCGATTTCGGTATCTATCCCTACACCTCCTCTTCTTCTACGATTGCCGCTTATGCGCCTGTAGGAGCCGGAATCCCCAACCATCGTCTGGATTCGGTTGTCGGCATCATCAAGGCTTACTCCTCCTGCGTAGGCGAAGGTCCTTTTACCTGTGAGATGTTCGGTGACGAGGCGGAAGCCCTGCGTAAGGCTGGCGGCGAGTACGGTGCCGCGACCGGTAGACCGCGCCGTGTCGGCGGATTTGATGTCGTCGCTTCCCGGTATGGCACCAGAATGCAGGGAGCTACCGAATTGGCACTAACCAAGCTGGATATTCTGTCCTATATGGAGGAAATCCCGGTCTGCAGCGCTTATGAACTCGACGGCGAGATCATTCATGATTTCCCCTTCGGCGCCGCTCTGGACCGCGCTAAGCCTGTTTATACCTATATGAAGGGTTGGAACTGCGATATCAGCGGCTGCCGGAAGGTAGAAGATCTGCCGAAGGCTGCTTATGACTATATCAAGTACATTGAAAAAGAAATGGGATGCCCCGTCAAGTATGTCTCTGTCGGAGCTGACCGTAACGCATATTTAATCATGGAGTAAAGGAGAACTCAACAATGGAAAAGAAAGAACAGCTCTACGAGGGAAAAGCAAAGAAGGTTTATGTGACGGACGATCCGGATACCTATATCGTATCCTATAAGGATGACGCCACCGCGTTCAACGGCCTGAAGAAGGGAACAATTCTGGGCAAGGGTGTTATCAACAACCGCATGAGCAATATGCTCTTTGCTATGCTGGAGAAGAAGGGCATCCCCACACATCTGGTCAAGGAACTGAATGACCGTGAGACCGCCGTTAAGAAGGTAGAGATCGTTCCTCTGGAAGTAATCGTACGTAATATCGCAGCAGGCAGCTTTTCCAAGCGTTTCGGCGTAGAGGAAGGCCGCGTACTGTCCTGCCCGACTCTGGAGTTCTGTCTGAAGGATGATGCTCTGGGTGATCCTATGATCAACACTTCCCATATCCTGGCGCTGGATGTAGCGACACAGGAAGAGATCGATCGGATCAGCGAGCTGACCATGAAGATCAACGAAGAGCTGAAGGCATTCTTCCTGACAGTCGGCATTGAGCTGGTTGACTTTAAGATCGAGTTCGGCCGTTACCATGGTCAGATCATTCTGGCTGACGAGATCAGCCCGGATACCTGCCGCCTGTGGGATGTCAAGACACATGACAAACTGGATAAGGACCGTTTCCGCCGTGATCTGGGCGGTGTAGAGGAAGCTTATCAGGAAGTTATGCACCGTCTGGGTCTGTAATTACAGGAGACGGTTATGGCTCACGATATATACAATACCCCCCTTGCCTCCCGCTATGCCAGCTATGAGATGCAGCATCTCTTCTCTGAGGATGTGAAGTTCCGCACCTGGCGCAAGCTGTGGATCGCTCTGGCTG
>CAVGBV010000044.1:15292-20024 GCA_963627615.1 Alloprevotella sp. | reverse complement strand
GCCGTCCATGGCAAGGAGTATGCTGCAGGCAATGATGCTCCCGATATCGGCGCTGCTGGCGGCTGTGATCTGGAAAACACCGTATCAGTTTCTGATGGTCAGCCTGGAGAGTGTTGTTTTTCTGATCTGGATCCTGCTCTATCAGATGGGGGCAGACAGGCTGTGGCAGCAGTCTACGGCAGGGTTTCAACTATCGGAGGAGGAGGGCTGCGCCGTTTTGGCGGTCTCGCTTGGTACTTTTCTTGCGATACTTCCATGGAGCGCGGTATGGAAGGGGTTGCTGCTCTTTTTGTGTCTGGCGGGCGCCTATTATCGGGGAATCTCCTATGGACTCCTGTTCAGTCTGCCTGCGGCGGCTGTCCTGAGAATGATGGAACGGACGGGAGACAGTTTTCTCCTGTTATGCATTTTGACGGTCATGATCAGCAGCTTTTTCAGAGAATTGGGGAAAGGGGCGGTAGCGCTGGGCGGGGTGCTGGGAGGGCTGGTGCTCCTTCTCCTCTTTCAGGGGCAGGTTGTGATATGGGAGCTTGCGTCGCTATGCGGCGCTGGTTTATGCTTTATCTGGGTGCCGGGAAAACTCTATGAGCGCTTTTTATGGGGCAGGACGCTCCAGGAAGAAGCGGGTGCCGGAGAGGTGCGCACAATGCAGCAGCATATGAGCCGAATGCTTTCCAGAAGCAGTGCGGCAATGGAGGAACTGGGGACGGTGCTGCGGGAGTCCAATCGGGAGAAGAGCCTGAATAGTCTCGATACGGGCAGAATTCTGGAAGATCTCTCAGAGCGTGTCTGCGGGAACTGTGAATATCATTCCTCCTGTTGGGGAGAGCGGTTCAGTGAGACATATGAGACTATCGGCGCGATTATGGAGGCGGCAAGGTATAAAGGAATCATAGAAAAAAAGGATATCCCGCTGTTCTTTTTGAATCGCTGTAATAACAGCGAAGAATTTATTAAACGGACCAATCGGCATTATGAATTGTATCGACTGAATCTGAGCTGGGAAAACCGTATGCGGCGTGGGGCGCAGATTGCGGCGGAGGAATTGGGCTGCATGGCGGGGATGCTGCAGAATTTGAGAAATTATCTGTGCACGCAGCTGGAACTGGATCAGAATATGAGCCGTAGGATTCAGGAGGAATTGGAACGCGGCAATCTACCGATACAGAGAAGTCAGGTAGTAAAGGATCTGAAGACAGGGCGCTATACGTTAAATATGCAGATAGGGACGGGATATAACAAGAAGCTGAAAGTTCAGCTGGAGAGTAGGGTCAGCGCGCTGCTCGGCATTCCTGTACAGGTGACGGACAGCCGGATGATTCGGCAGGGACTATGGGACTGGAAGATGGAGGAGACCTGCCGTCTGCGGGTGGATGGGAGTATCCTGTCCAGAGGAGTAGAAATCGTAAGCGGGGACAGTACCTGGATGGGACAGCTGCCCGGAGGCCGGTATGTGGCGGCCATCAGTGACGGCATGGGAGTCGGGGACAGAGCCGGAGGCGAGAGCGAGCGGGCACTGTATCTTCTGAGACTGATCCTAAATGCGGGCGCGGAGGAAGCAGAGGCCATACGGCTTCTCAATTCCATGCTTCTTTTGAGTGGGGACGGAGAACATTTTTCAACGATCGACATGGCTGTTATGAACCTGTATACCGGCAGTGTTCATATCGCGAAGGCGGGAAGCGCGGCTACAATCTTAAAGAGACAGGGACGCATACAGATCTACCGGTCGGACAACGTACCGGTCGGAATCATCGAAAAGGCGGAATGGGAAGTCTTTCAGGATCAGGTGGATGAAGGGGATTGGATCATTCTGGCATCCGATGGAGTTTTTGACCAGAGAGAAGGATGCGAGGCTGTAGAACGACGAATCCGCCAGGTGCTTTTGGAGGAAGCGGGGGCGACAAGCCGCCAGATGGCAAGGCGCATTTTTGACAGCGTACGGGGATGCGGCGCACGGGACGATATGACTGTGATCACGATGAAGATCGCTCGAAAATAGGCAGGAGGGCTTCATGTCCTCCTTTTTACTTGCTTTTTCGGCGGTGCTATGGTAAAATAAACGCTGTCGGAATCGGCTTTGGATAAAACTGGCAAAGGAGGCGCGGCATGCAGAACATCGAAACGGAAACCAGGCGGGTTCTTATGGAAGAGGGAATCGCCGGATGCGGACAGAGACTCGTCGCAGCCTGTTCTGGGGGACGGGACTCGATCTGTTTGCTGCATGTATTAGAAAAGCTGCGGCAGGAGCTGCAATTCGAGCTATGCGCGGTTTATGTGCATCATGGCCTGAGGCCGGAGGCCGATCAGGAGGCCGCGTGGTTGACGGGACTTGCGGATCAGTGGGGGATTCCTTGCCGAATCCGCTATGTTAATGTTCTGGAGCGGGTGGAGCGCACCGGAGAGAGCATAGAAGAAGCGGCCCGTAATCTCCGATATGCTGTTTTGCGTGAAGAGGCGGACGGCGGATATATTGTAACCGCTCATCATCTGGAGGATCAGGCGGAAACGGTGCTTCTGCATCTGATACGAGGCTGCGGATTAAAGGGCCTTGGAGGGATGGAGCGGCGTCAGAATCAGATTTTGCGTCCTTTTCTGGGGATCCGCCGCGAGAGAATCGACGAGTATATTCAGGAAAATCATCTGAAATATATGGAAGACGCCTCCAATGTAGACGATGCGTATACGCGCAACTGGATCCGGGTGCGGCTTCTGCCGCTGCTGCGGGAGAAAAATCCCGCCATCAGCCGGACACTTGGAGAGATGGCCAGTCTGTTGCGTGAGGAAGAGGCTTATATGGAAGAAGAAGCCGAAAAGCATTATTCAGAGGTCTGCCCGGAAGGCGAACTGCGGATTTCCGCTTGGAAAGCGTTTCCGGAAGCCATGCGGCGCCGGCTGCTGCGATTGTGGCTGGAGAGGAGCGGAGGGCTCAAGGACATCGAGAGCGTTCACATACAGATGCTGACAGAGCTTTGCGGCAAACAGACAGGAAGCCGGATCATGCTTCCGGGCGGCCGTGTTTTTTATAAGAGTTATGACCGGTTATGTCAGGAGAAGGCGGTACAGCCGTCACAGGTGGAAATGCCGCTCTATATTGACGGGACATGGCACGAGACGCCTTGGGGAGAGTTTCGGGCGCAGTACAGCGAAAATCCCGGAGAAAAAACAGGGGAAATCCCGGATTATCCATATACAAAATGGGTAAGTTGTGATACAATCACAGAGCCCCTTTGTATCAGGACACGCCGTACGGGAGATTATATAGGCGCCGGAGGCGGGAGAAAGAGCCTGAAAAAATATATGATTGATCAGAAGATTCCGCAGGAGCAAAGAGGAAAAATGGTATTGGCAGCCGTAGGCAGTCATATTGTATGGATCGTAACAGAGCGTATGAGCGATGAATGCCGGTTAAAGCAAGGAGAAAAGAAAGCGGTGCGGTTGGATTACCGTCCGGCCGGGCTGGAGAAAGAGGAGGTAAAAACGTGCAGGAACCAGGAAGAAATAATTCAGTAAAGGGCATGGGAACCTATCTGCTGTTTATGGTGGTTATTATGATGATCCTGTATTTTGTATGGGATAGCGTGGGTTCGCAGAAGACCTGGCTCAGCGATCAGGGAGCGGAGGAACTCCTGAAGCAGGAGAGTAATATTCAGAAGGTGCAGCTTGTTCCGGTCGCCGTCGGGGACGCGGCCTCCGGCAACGCGGTTTTTTATGTAAATGACGGCAATCAGACGCGGGTCTATTATTTCTTTGTTTCTAATATAGAGAATTTCCGGCAGATGATGGCATCAGAGCACGGAACAGTCCCGATCTATACTGAGGCGCTGGAGGAGACCAGCATATGGGTAGAGATTCTGCCGTATCTGCTGGTGACCGTAGTCGGCATTATCGTGCTGGTATTTGTGATGGGACGGATGCAGAACGGCGGAGGCGGGCAGGCCATGAATTTTGGCAAGAGCCATGCGCGCATGGTGGATAAGAACAAGAACCCCATCACGTTCCGCCAGGTCGCGGGCTCTTATGAAGAAAAAGAAGAGATGCAGGAACTGGTAGACTTTCTGAAGAACCCGGAACGCTTTTCCGCATTGGGAGCCAGAATCCCCAAGGGAGTGATCCTGGTCGGCCCTCCGGGAACCGGTAAAACCTATCTTGCCAAGGCTGTGGCGGGAGAGGCCGGCGTACCGTTTTTCAGCATTTCCGGTTCTGACTTTGTAGAGATGTTTGTGGGTGTCGGCGCTTCCCGTGTGCGGGATTTGTTTGAGCAGGCCAAGCGCCACGCACCCTGCATCGTGTTTATCGACGAGATCGACGCGGTCGGACGCCGACGCGGCGCGGGACTCGGCGGCGGACATGATGAGAGGGAGCAGACCCTGAACCAGCTACTGGTAGAGATGGACGGCTTTACAGTCAATGAAGGCGTAATTGTAATGGCGGCGACCAACCGTGTGGATATTCTGGATCCGGCGCTTCTGCGTCCGGGCCGTTTTGACAGGCAGATCGTTGTCAACCGTCCGGATGTGCGCGGACGGCAGGAGATTCTGGATCTCTATGCGCATGATAAGCCTTTGGCGGAGGACGTGGATCTGAAGGCGATCGCGCATATCACGGTAGGATTCACACCGGCGGATTTGGAGAACCTTTTGAACGAAGCCGCCATTCTGGCCGCGAGAAACAAACGTAAGTTCATTACGATGGAGGATGTACAGGCATCCATGGTGCGGGTTGGCATCGG
>CAVGBV010000044.1:0-15282 GCA_963627615.1 Alloprevotella sp. | reverse complement strand
GCGGAAAAGAAGAGCCGCAGAATCTCCGATAAGGAGAAGAAGGTGACGGCATATCATGAGGTAGGCCACGCGATTCTGCATCATCTGCTGCCGGAACTGGATCCGGTACACGCGATTTCGATTATTCCGACAGGTATGGCAGGCGGCTATACAATGTCTCTGCCTCAGGATGACCATATGTATGCCAGTAAGCAGGAGTTGAAGGCAGAGATGGCAGGACTCCTTGGAGGACGGGCCGCGGAAGAGCTGATTCTGCAGGATGTGACGACGGGCGCATCCAATGATATTGAACGTGTTAGTGAGATTGCCCGGAACATGATCACACGGTACGGTATGAGCGATACGCTGGGACCGCTTCAGTTCGGCGAACAGGATGAAGAGATTTTCCTGGGCAAAGAGATCGGACATTCCAGAAATTACGGAGAGACCGTAGCTGATCAAATCGACCGTGAGGTGAAGGCTCTGGTGGATGAAGCCTACGATAAGGCGAGACAGGTACTGCATGAGAATGAAACAATTCTTCATAAGGGAGCGGAGCTTTTGATGGAAAAGGAAAAGCTGACCGGAGAAGAATTCGAAAGCTTATTTGGGTGAAACGATGATACAGTCAACAGAAGAGATGATCAACGCGGAAGGGCGTACGCTGCTGGCAATGGTAAGTCAGTATACGGATAAGTATTTCTGGAATGAGGAGCTGGGAAAGCTTCCGGAGGAAATACGCAAAGAGGTGCTGGTGCTTCTGATCATGGTGACGGAAGAGGCCGGAGGCATTACGGTTATGGGATTTGAAGCGGACGGCGAGGTGTATTTGGCCAGTACCTGTGAAGAGGGAGATCTGGGCTATGACGAAATCAGCGCCGGACTGCTGATCCGGGAAATCGAGCGGGAGCATGCCGATCTTCTGCAGCAGCTTTCCGATTGGTACCGAAAGGTGGTCAGACAGCAGAAGTCATGAAGGTAGGCGGAGTCGATGTAGGAAACGGCGTATATCTGGCGCCGATGGCAGGTTATACGGATAAAAGCTTTCGCCGATTGTGCAAGCGGATGGGATGCGATGTGGTGGTGACGGAGATGGTCAGTGCCAAGGCGCTTTCCTATAATAATGAAAATACCTGGAAATACTTAGACTGTGATCCGGAAGAAGCACCGGTATTTGTGCAGATCTTCGGATCGGAGCCGGAAATTATGGCGGCGCAGGCAGAACGGATCCAGGACCGCTTTGCCGGAATTGACATCAATATGGGATGCCCGGCGCCTAAGGTGTTCCGAAACCATGAGGGCTCCGCGCTTCTCGCGGAACCGGAGAAGATCTACCGGATTGTGCGGGCCATTACTGAAAGAGTTCAGGTCCCGGTGACCGTCAAGATCCGCAAGGGGATCCGCGAGGATAATCTTGCGGTGGAGGCAGCGCTGGCAGCACAGGAGGGAGGATGCGCCGCGGTCGCGGTACATGGCCGGACAGCAGCGCAGATGTATCACGGACAGGCCGATTGGGAGGTTATCCGGCAGGTCAAGCAGGCATTGCGGGTCCCGGTGATCGGCAACGGTGATATCCGCGGTGGTCAGGATGCCTTGCGGATGAAGAAAGAGACAGGATGCGACGGTGTCATGGTCGGAAGAGCCGCCAGAGGTAATCCGTGGATTTTCCGGGAGATTCAGGCAGCCTTTAACGGTGAGCCGGAACCGGAACGGCCGGATGCCGCGGAGGTATGCCGTATGATCCTCTTGCAGAGTCAGATGATCTGTGAACAGAAGGGGGAATATACCGGCATGCGAGAGATGCGGGCGCATATCGGCTTTTATGCCCGGGGATTTCGGGGAAGCAGCCGGCTGCGTTCGGCAATGCAGCAGCTCACAAGTCTGGATGAATTGAAAGAGATCCTGGCGCGGTTTCAGGCCGAGGAACAATTAAAGGATTGACTTTTTTTGATGACTATTATATAATAGGGAACAATTGAACTAAAAATAGTGAAAGGAAGCTAGGCGTTATGGAACAGAAAGTGGTTTTGACATACGAAGGTCTGCAGAAGATGGAAGCGGAATTGAATGATCTTAAGATCAGCAAACGAAAAGAGGTTGCGCAGAAGATCAAAGAGGCGAGAGCGCAGGGAGATTTGTCTGAAAACGCCGAGTACGATGCTGCCAAGGATCAGCAGGGTGAGATCGAGAGCCGGATCGCGGAACTGGAAAAGATGCTGCGCAATGCGGTAGTGATCGATGAAGAGGACGCGCAGGAGGGCAAAGTATCTCTGGGCAATACGGTGCTTTTGCACGATATGGAATTTGATGAGGATGTAGAATATACGATCGTAGGATCGACAGAAGCGGATCCGGCAGAAGGCAGAATCTCCAATGAATCTCCGGTAGGCAAGGCGCTGTTGGGCGCGCAGGAGGGAGAACTCGTTCATGTGGAAGCGCCGCAGGGCGAGATGAGCTTCAAGGTACTGAAGATTGTTAAGGCATAAGAGAAACAGGAAGGAATAAGGAATAGAGAATGGAACAGGAACAGCATCAGCAGACACAGCAGGAGCTTTCAGAGCTGCTGCAGTTAAGAAGAGACAAGCTGGGGGAACTGCAGCAAAACGGACAGGATCCGTATCAGGTGACCAAGTATGGTGTAACCGCGCACAGTCAGGAGATTATTGCGCATTTTGAGGAGATGGAAGGACAGGAGGTATCCATCGCGGGCCGCCTTATGAGCAAGCGTGTGATGGGTAAGGCCTCTTTTTCGCATGTTCAGGATCAGCAGGGGCAGATTCAGATCTATGTCCGCCGGGATGATCTGGGAGATGAGCCGTATGCTTTCTTCAAGAAGATGGTGGATGTAGGAGATATTGTCGGTGTAGCCGGTAAGGTCTTTAAGACGCAGAAGGGTGAGGTCTCCATTCATGTAGAGCGCCTGGAACTTCTGTCCAAGAGCCTGAAGGTGCTTCCGGAGAAGTATCATGGCCTGAAGGATGTAGAGCTTCGGTATCGTCAGCGGTATCTGGATCTGATTGTCAATCCGGAGGTAAAGGATACCTTTATTAAGCGTACACAGATCATCAGCGAGGTAAGACGCGTGCTGGACAGCAAGGGCTTCCTGGAGGTGGAAACACCGGTATTGCACGCACAGGCGGGCGGCGCGTCGGCCAGACCCTTTATTACGCATCACAATTCCCTGGATATCGACATGTATATGCGTATCGCGTTGGAGCTTCACCTGAAGCGGCTGATTGTCGGCGGCTTTGAGAGAGTATATGAGATCGGAAGAGTATTCCGTAATGAAGGAATTGATATCCGCCACAATCCGGAGTTTACGCTTCTGGAATTGTACCAGGCGTATACGGATGTATATGGAATGATGGATATTACGGAGGAGATCTTCCGTTCGGTAGCGCATAAGGTCTGCGGCTCCGGCCAGGTCCGTTACGGCGAGCTGGAGGTTGATTTTGATCAGCCTTTCGAGCGGATCAGCATGGTGGATGCGGTCAAGAAGTATGTAGGTGTAGATTTTACACAGGTAGAGACCCTGGAGCAGGCGAGAGCGCTGGCCAGAGAATATCATATCGAATATGAAGAACGTCATGGCAAGGGAGATATCCTGAACCTGTTTATTGAAGAATTTGTTGAGGAGAAGCTGCAGCAGCCGACCTTCCTGATGAATCATCCGGTAGACATCTCTCCGCTGGCCAAGCGGTGCCCGGACAAGCCGGATTATACCGAGCGTTTTGAACTCTTTATCGGCGGAGCGGAGTACGCGAACGCGTTCTCTGAGCTGAACGATCCGATTGATCAGCGCAAGCGTTTTGAACATCAGGCAGAGCTGAAGGCAGCGGGCGACGAAGAAGCGACCGGAGTGGACGAGGACTTCCTGAACGCTTTGGAATACGGCATGCCTCCTACCGGCGGGTTGGGAATCGGTATGGACCGTATGATCATGCTGATGACCAATAGCGCTTCGATTCGTGACGTATTGCTGTTCCCAGCAATGAAGCCGTTGGGGAATAAGTAAGTCTATTCCTGAAAAAATTCTTAAGATCTAAAAAAAACTGGAAAAAGCCGGTGTTTTGTGGTATGATTAATAGTGGAGGATCGTTGTAGAGCGGTTCAATATATAAGTAGAGGATGTGAACGGATTGGTCAATGAGCAGAAGATCCGAATTATGACGCATGCTGCTCTGTATGAGGATAGTCAGCAGTTTCGGCGCGACGGCTTTATCAGACGGTATTATAAGGCGGATTACATTGCACTCAATCGTTTTATTACCAAGGTTTGGATGACCCTGTTTTACGCGGCGGGTTTGGTAGCGTATATCTTCCAGTTGGTATATGTGGAGAGCGTAGATCTTCTCCACTTTGATTACCAGGGGTTTGTAATTAAAGCGGTTGCGATCTATCTTCTGATCAGTGTTCTGATCTCTCTTCTGAGTTCGGCGGTTTATGGCACTCGGTATGCCAAGGCCGAAAAAAGGATGAAGACCTATTTTGGACGTCTCGATCAGATTGACCGCTTCCAGTCATAATTTACGAACAAACACGAGGTATTATTTATGAAAACGATTTATATGATCAGAGGGTGGATCTGTCGTATTTTCAAACAATATGAACTGATCGCCAAGGTGCTGTTGAAGTTCGGCGCATATCTGTTTATTTTCCGGCAGATCGCAGGATGGGACGGCTTTCAGAATATCGGAGTGCTCAACGCGTTTTCTGTGCATATGTTGCTGGCGCTCTTGTGTGTATTGCTGCCGGCCCGTTTTGTCGCGTTCTTTTCAGTAGCGATCATCGTCTATAATATTTATCAGGTATCCTTCTGGGGAGCGCTTATGGCGGCGGCACTGCTTCTGATACTCTATGTGATGGTATCCAGACTTTGTCCGGATGAGACGGTGCTGATGATCCTGATGCCGTTGGCGATGAAATGGAATCTTGTCCTGGTCGTTCCGTTGTTCGCGGGATTGTACATGGGCGTCTTTTCTATCATACCGATCGTGGGAGGAATTCTCCTGGCAGGATTCCTGAAGATTATTCCGGCGTTTACACAGTTTAATGTGACAGCGATAGACGCGCTTCCGGCAGCCATGTCGGAAACCATGAGCTATATCGGGGATCAGCTTCTTAAGAATGAGAACCTGATCTTTACGATGATCCTGTGCGCGGGTGTCGTATTGGTTGTATATCTGCTCAATAAGATCAGCATCAATTATATGCGGTATTTATCCTTGTGCGTGGGCGCACTGGTAGGCTTGGTGTGCTATATTGTCGGCAAGATGGCAGGTATGACGGATACAGGTATTTTGGCAGCGTTGGTGATACCGATCGTATCACTGGCGATTATGATCGTGGTGGAGTTTTTCCATATGGCGCTCAACTATCAGATGGCGCAGCGTTTGGCGTTCGCGGATGATGAGTATTACTATTATGTGCGGGCCATCCCTAAGATTCTTGGTATCCGCAATAAGACCGAGGTCAAGACAATTACGACCGGAAGAAGCAAGGAGAGCCGCGAGACCGAGCCGGTGGTAGTGCATGAGTTGGAGCCGATGGAGAAGCCGGAAGGGGAGGCAGAGCATGTGCCTTCAGAGCGAGAGGAAAAACTGGCGGCCGCGGTCAATGAGAAGAAGCAGCAGGCAACGCGGAAGCTGGATTCGGTATTGCATCAGCTTGGCAGCAAAGCTAAGGATATGATGGATAAGACCAAGGAAAAACCGGAACAGAAGACGGAAGAAAAGCAGGAGCCAAAGAAACCGGAGGGGACAGAGATTCCGAAATCTCCGGTACATGGCGAGAACTTTGAAGTGCCGAGACCGGAAAGCGCTGAAGAGCTTGCTAAGCGGACAGGCTGGTCAGAAGAGACTATCCGAGGCTTTTTCGAAGGATTGGATATGGAGTCTCAACAGGAAGACAAGGAGAAAAAGTAAATAATACAGGGGCTGCCCCCATAAGGCGGCCCTTGTGTGGTTTGCGCCGCAAAGAATATCGGTGGAAGGAAGTGTGATTATGGGATGGTTTGAACAGGTAGTGGAGTGGGTTCGTTCCAGTATCGGAATCACGTTCGTCCCTAAACTGGGACTGATCGATCTGCTGGATATTTTATTTGTGGCTTTTTTAGTATATCAGATTTTGGTCTGGTTCCGTATGACCAGGGCATGGACGCTTTTTAAGGGAGTCATTTTCCTCCTGATCATCGCGATGGCGACTTCCATGCTGCAGATGAGCATGAGTTCATGGCTTTTGCAGAATACCATGGTTTACGGAGTTTTGGCTGTGGTCATTATATTTCAGCCGGAGATCCGGCGCGCGCTGGAAAAGCTGGGGCACGGCGGACTGTTCTCCATTCTGGCCAGCGAGGAGAATGCCGGTCAGGTTACCAGAGAGACGGTATCGGAGATCGCGGACGCGATGGAGCAGATGGCTGCCGTCAAGACGGGAGCGCTGATCGTGGTGGAGCAGGAAGTCAAACTGGGAGAATACGAGGAGACGGGTATTCCGGTGGACGCGGTTGTGACATCGCAGCTGCTCATCAATATCTTCGAACATAATACTCCGCTTCATGACGGAGCCGTATTGATCCGGAACAACCGGATTACTTCCGCTACATGTTATCTGCCGCTGTCAGCCAACATGAATATCAGCAAAGCTATGGGGACAAGACATAGAGCGGCGTTGGGACTCAGCGAGGTGTCGGACGCCAAGATTTTTGTCGTATCCGAAGAGACCGGTTCCATGTCGATGGCGCAGGGAGGAAAAATCGTCCGGGATATTGACCGTGATTTTATCATGAATCAGTTCCAGTACAAGGATGAAAAAGAGAAAAAGTCCAAAGTCATTCGGAACAAGCTGAGACAGTATACGAGAAAAGGGGGAAAAACCGATGCTTGATTTTGTTAAAAAGTTTTTCTCCAAAAATCTTCTGTTAAAAATATTTTCCGTTGTATTTTCATTTTGTCTGTGGGTGATGGTCGTCAACCAGCAGGATCCTGTAACGACGGAGACCATTCATAATATACCGATTGCCATACAGAATGAAAATTATTTTGAGGAGCAGAATCAACATGTCACACTGGAATCGGAGATGAGGCTCAGTGTGACAGTGAGCGGACGCCGATCGATTGTAGAGAACCTGACGGCGGACAATTTTAACGCGTATATTGATTATCTGGCCGTGCAGCCGGAAGAAGGACGCGCGGAGGTTTCCTGTACAGTCGATGACCGGAATGTGACAGTGAAGCATCAGAGTGTATCCTATGTTCGGCTGAATGTGGAAGATATCGTATCCAAGGAGTATACGATTCAGCTCCGCACGGAAGGAACGCCGGCGGAGGGGTACGTAGTTGTTGCGCAGGATGCGTACGCGGTAATGGAACCATCGGTTGTAATCCTTTCCGGACCGCAGAGTCAGATTGACAGAATCGCTTCCGCGGAGGCGGTGCTGGATGTACAGGACGCCTCTGATACGGTATCAGGTAAGGGCAAGGCCATCACTTTCCTTGACGCGGATGGCAATCCGGTTCTTCTGGAAGAATTGGAGGATACCTCCTATTCGGCCAAAGTGATGATGCAGCTGAGCGTACCGGTGTACTTTGTCCAGGAGGTTCCGATCCGTACGGTGGAGATTACAGAAGATCCGAATAATGAGTATTATGTGGAGAGCAGCAGCCTCTCGCAGGAGTCCGTTCAGCTCTACGGCCCCAAGAATGTTCTGGCCGGTATTACGGAGATTGAGCTTGCGGCGGTATCGGCAGCGGATAAAACGCAGACATTCCAGCAGAGCTATGACCTGGCGGCGGTTTGCACCAAGCTGTCTCAGGAATACGGAGTGCATATAGGGCTCGTCGGCGGCAGCGCATCGCAGACGACTCTGACAGTCAATATGAAGAAAAAAGAGATCCGAAGCTTCAGCATTACAGGGCAGAACTTTACCTGGCAGAATTCCGTCAAGGGCAAGACGTATACCTTGACGGATGGCAGCGCTATCGTTCAGATCCAGGGAAAGCCTTCAGCGCTGGACAGCCTGACATTGGCCAATATTCGCTGTATGGCAGATGTAGGGGCGTTGACCGAAAACGGAACGTACGAAGTTAGCATAGTCTATGCCGCGCCGGAGGGCCTGAAGGTTTACGGAGCGCCGCAGACACTCAGTATCGTGGTCGCGGATGAAGATACAGCGGGAACAGCGCAATCATAACAAGCAGTATGGGAGGAGCGGCCACATGCCGAAGTTTTATAAAAAGAGCCGGCTGGAATTTGTCAGAAACCACTGGGGTAAGGATTTCAGCGACAGTGTGCAGGACGATCTGAATTTTCCGGATCTGGAAGAGTTCTTTGTAGACATGATGAAGCGGGCGGACTGGATTCTGGATGACCAGACCTGGAACGACATGGAGATGAACCGCATCTTCTGCAAGCTGGACCGGGCTTATTCAATGCCGGGACAGCAGATGCTGTACAATATGCTGCGTACGCTGATCTTTGATGAGGAGGAGCTGAAGCGGCGGGATCGGGTGATGGATTATCTTCAGCACAATGGAGAGGCAAGGGATAAGATCGCCTGCCTTCTCTTCTATCTTGGGAAAGTGGAGTATGACGGGGCGGCGTCCCTACTGTTCCATGGGATTCCTAAGCTGCCGGACTCCGCGTCCTGGGCCAACGGACTGGCTCTGGCCATGCTGGCGGCACTTGTTTCCATCCCGTTTATGGGCTTTGGCGGATTGATGATGACGGCGGTTATGTTTGTAATCAATACCGTTTATCATCAAAAGCTCAACGCCAGAACAGAAGCGACGATGCCGGGCGTTCAGTTCATCGCGAGAATGCTTACGGTTGCGGAAGAGATGGGCAATATGGATATTCCGCAGATCGATAAGGGATATCTGAGCTTTTTCCGCAAATGCGTAAAGAAGTGCGGAATCATCAAGAAAAAAGCTGGCAGACTCGGAATCGGGGGCAATGATCCGATCGGACTTGTGGAGTATCTTAAGATCCTGTTCCTGACAGAGGACCGTGCTTTTATCCGGTGCCTGAAGTATGTGGAGCAGGAGGCTCCGGTACTTCGGGTCCTGTACCGTAAGATCGGAGAGTTGGACGCCTTGATGGCGATGGCGTCCTTCCGCAGAGGGCTGCGCCGCATGACCAAGCCGGTATTCGTCTCCGAGCCGAAGTATTTTAAGGTGGAAAACATCACGCATCCGCTGCTGACCAAGGGAGTCCCCAATTCCCTGGAGATGACGGGAGGCAATGTAGTGATCACCGGATCCAATATGTCCGGTAAATCTACGTTTTTGCGGACATTGTCCACGGGAGCGGTGCTGGCGCAGACCTTCTACACAGTTCCGGCGGACTCTTATACGGCATCCTTTTTCAATATTCTGACGTCCATCAGCCCGAGCGATAACCTGATCGAGGGCAAGAGTTATTATATGGCGGAAGCCGAGGCGCTGCTGCGGATGGTACAGACACTGGATGAGAACCGGACCTCACTGCTGATGATCGATGAGATCTTCCGAGGGACCAATCCGATCGAGAGAGTGGCCGCGGCCTCTTCGCTGTTGTCTTATCTTGCCAGACACAATACGATGGTCATTGTAGCGACCCATGATATTGAGATTACGCAAAAGGTAGCAGATCAATATACCAGTTATCATTTCAGTGAGAATGTCACGAAGGACGCGCTGGATTTCGACTATAAGCTGAAGCCGGGAGTCCTTAAAGTGCCGAACGGTATCCGGATCCTGGAATATCTGGGATATCCGCAGGAGATTACAGATGAAGCTTATCGGGAGACCGGTTATGTCGGATTGACCGCTGCCGAAGAGAAACAAAATCAAAATACTATACAGGGGGAAGATCAAGATGAGTAAGAAAACCTTGCAGGAAATGCAGCCGCTGGCCGATGTCCTGAACAGAGATATCGTCTGCGCGTGCGGTAAAACGCACCGGGCCAATATCGACGCGGTTGTCATCGGACGCGGAGCCATGGAATACGTTCCGGAGCTGCTGCAGCAGCATGGTATGAAGACGGTAATGCTTCTGGAAGATACGCATACGCATGAGGCAGCCGGAGAACAGGCGGCTCAGCTGATCCAAAGCGCCGGGATTCAGGTTTATGAACATATTTATCAGCGCGAAGATGGATGGCTGACAGCAGATGAAATCGCGATGGAAGAAGGTGTGAACGCTTTCCGTGCTTGTGAGAACCGCCCGGACGTAATCATCTCCGTAGGTTCCGGTACTCTGAACGACCTGGGAAAAGTGATCGGAGAGATGCTGGGCGGCGTACCGCAGTGGATCATCGGAACCGCGGCTTCTATGGATGGATACGCCTCTACTGTGGCGGCGCTGGTACGCAACAATCTGAAGGTAACAGAATACTACAATCCGCCCAAGGTCATCATCGGCGATATGGCGGTGATGTGTAAAGCGCCGAGGTCTATGACACTGGCAGGAATCGGCGATATGGCAGCCAAGTACAATTCCGGGCTGGACTGGAAACTCAGCCATCTGATCAATGGAGAGTATTATTGCGATTTTGTAGCCAAGGCTATGTTAAAGGTAACGGATCAGATCATCGATCTGGCGTTGGAGGCTCCGGAAGAAGGCGAGTTTGGCGACGAGCTGCTGGCGAGATTGATGGAGGGACTGGTTCTGTCCGGCGTATACATGAGCTATATGGGATCTTCCAGAGCAGCCTCCGGTTCTGAGCATCATTTCTCCCATTTCTGGGAAATGTGGCTGCAGCTGAACGGAAAGCCGGCGATCTATCATGGAACCAAGGTAGGCGTAGGTACGCTGATCATGGACCGTTTGTACCGTGAGTTCCTGACATTGGATATTGAAGCGCGCCGTGTCATTCCGAGACTGCGCAAGTTTGATGAGGCGGCATACCGCAAGAAGCTGGAAAAGGTGTATGGCGCCGCGGCTCCGGCCATTCTGGCGGATTATCATTATGACGCGGAAGAGAGAATCCGCCGATTGGGATTCATTCTGGAGAACCGACGTACGATCAACGCGATTATCCGTGAGGCACTGCCTTCATTGGATAAGATGCGTAAGGCGATGGAGCATGTGGGTGCGGTCCGCGACTGGACGGGATTGCCCCATATCACAGGCGAGGTCGCGTTGCAGGCGCTGCTGTATTGTAAGGAGATGCGTCCCCATTATACCATGCTGCAGATGCTGCAGGACGTAGGATATAATATCAAGAAGTTCGCGCCCAAGATGGTAGAAGCGGGATATCTGCGTCTGGATCAGATTCAGATGCGGGATCCGTTTGTGCTTCCGGTGGAGGAAGAAGGCAAATACTATCTGTTCGGTACGACCGATCCCAGCTGCTGGAGAGGCCCCTTCTATGGATTTGATTGTTTTGTAAGCGAGGATCTGGAGCATTGGGACGGCCCCATCGCCGCTTTCCGGCCGGATGAGAATTTCTGGGGAACCCGGAACAACTGGGCGCCGGAAGTACACCGTTATCGCGGTAAGTACTATATGTTCGCGACCTTTGGTTCGGAGAAGCGCTATAAGGGTACGCAGATTCTGCGTTCGGACCGTCCGGAGGGACCTTACACGCCTATATCCGATGGTCCGGTAACACCGGAGGAGTGGGACTGCCTGGATGGCACGTTCTACCTGGATCCGGACGGACAGCCGTGGATCGTATTCTGCCACGAGTGGACGCAGATTATAGACGGAGAGATTGTGGCTATGCCTCTGAAGAAGGATTTGACTGGACCGGCAGGAGATCCTGTCAAGCTTTTCTCAGCATCGGAAGCCTCCTGGGCGTCCGGACGTCCGTGGAAGGAACGGCACCCGGAGTCAGACAGCGATGCCTATAGCTATGTAACGGATGGCCCGTTCATGGTAGAAGACGGAGATCAGCTGATGATGCTCTGGTCCGGAAGAGGCCCTAAGGGGTATGCCATGGGCAGTGCCTATTCGGAGGGAGGAATCCTCGGCCCCTGGAAGCAGAACGAGCAGCTTGCGTTTGAAGCAGACGGCGGCCATGGTATGGTCTTCCATAAATTTACGGGTGAATTAATGATGACAGTGCATCAGCCCAATCAGACGCCCAACGAGCGTCCCAAGTTCTTTGAGGCCAAGATTCAGAACAGGGCGATTGTACTTGCTTCCGCCGCGGAAGAGCAGGAACAGAAGCCGGAGGTACAGGCGGAACCGGTTAAGAAAAAGCAAGGCGTTCATGTAAAGGATGAGATGCCCTATTGGCTTCTGTAATGGCAGAAGAAGGGGCTGTTCATGTCTCCATACGGCAGATGGTAGAATTCATCTGCCGTGGGGGAGATCTTGCCAGCGGGGGCTTCAGCGGACCGGAGCGGGCTCTGGAGGGTACAAGGATTCATCAGAAGCTGCAGAAGAGCCGTTCCGCTGCCTACAGGAGCGAGGTTCCCATGCTGCTTTCGGTATCTCTCACGGACGGACTGTGCCTGGAAGTAGAGGGCCGTGCGGACGGAGTGGAAGAGCTGATGGATCTGGAAGCTCCCTGCCGTATCGAAGAGATCAAGTCAACCTATGCGTCCGCGGAGCATCTGGGCTTTTCATATGAGCCCGCGCACCGCGGACAGCTTTTGTGTTATGGGCATATTCTGTGTGAACAGGAAGGATATGCCGCTGTTTGGCTGAGGCTGACATATTATCAGATCGAACAGGAAAAAGAATATACCTATGATGAGCTGTGGCGCGCGGAAGATCTGCGGAGCTTTTTTACAGAGACGGTAGAAGCCTATGCCAAGTGGCTGCGCTGGAGCCGTGACCATCTTGCCCAACGTACGCAGAGCCTGCAGAACCTGCAATTTCCGTTTCCGGCGTATAGAACAGGACAGCGGACGATGGCCGCCTATGTATACAAGACCATTCAATCTGGCGGCGGAATTTTTATACAGGCGCCCACAGGAACCGGCAAGACGGTGTCGGCGCTCTTTCCGGCCCTGAAGGCTATGGCCAATGGCTTGACATCCAAACTCTTTTATCTGACCGCCAAGACCGCGACGGGACTTGCGGCGCAGGATGCTTTGGACAGGCTGTCAGAACAGAAGCCGGAACTGATCAGTATTACGCTGACGGCCAAGGATAAGATCTGTCCCCTGGAGGAGAGAAACTGCGATCCGGAGAACTGTCCGTATGCCAAGGGGCATTATGACCGGATCAATCAAGCGGTTTACGCGGCGATCACGCAGTACCGTCAGATCGGACGGGAACTTCTGCGCAGCCATGCGGAAACGTACCGGGTATGTCCTTTTGAGCTGGGACTGGATATCAGTACCTGGGCGGATGTGATCATTGGAGATTATAATTACGCGTTTGATCCGACGGCATCCTTAAAACGTTTTTTTCAGGACCAGAAAACAGAGTATACTCTATTGGTGGATGAAGCCCATAATCTGCCGGACCGGGCGCAATCCATGTACAGCGCGGAAGTGATGGGACCGATGTTTTTTGAATTTGGACGGATCTTCCGCGGCAAGCCGGTTTCCTGGAGGAGAGCTCTCAGGCGGGCACAGCGACGATTGGTCGATTGGTTTGACCAAAAGGGAGAAGAAGTCAAAGAAGGCGAATGCATCACCTATTCCGCACCCTCCCAGGAGCTGGTAACGCTGCTGGCGGAGTTCAATACCCAGCTTGCCGAGTGCCTGACGCAGGAGGCAGGAGTGGAAGAGTGGATGGAGCTGTATTTTCAGGTACAGTTTTTCCTGAAGATGGAGGAAGAGTACGATGAGAGTTCCGTCACCTATCTGGAAAAAATAAGCGGACAGCCGGTTTACCGGATTTTTTGTGTCCATCCGGCACAAAAGCTGCGGCAGCGCTATGAGAAAGTGCGTTCCGTCATTCTCTTTTCCGCGACGCTTTTACCCATTGAATATTATAAAGAACTTTTGGGGGGCAATGATCCGGAGCATCCCATGGACGCGATCTATCTGGAATCCCCGTTTGATCCGGCACATAAACAGGTGCTTGTGGCAGCCGGAATCCGCGCGGATTATCAGAACCGGGAGAGAACGGTGGGGGCCGTAGCCGCTGTGATCTACCGTACCGTACAGGCCAGGGAGGGAAATTACATGGTCTTCTTCCCATCCTATCCGTATTTGCGGCAGGTCGCTGCTTTTTTTCGAGACGCTTATCCGGAGATAAATCTCTGGGAGCAGAGTACGGGTATGAATGAAGAGGAGAGAGAGGAATTCCTGGCGCGTTTTCAGGAAAATCCGCCCTGGGGTATCGGATTTTGCGTACTCGGGGGTGTTTTTTCGGAGGGAATCGATCTTAGAGGCCGGCGGCTGATCGGAAGCCTGATTGTAACGGTGGGACTTCCGCAGATCGGTATGGAGCGCGACCTTGTGAGAGAATATATGGATCGTCTTTGCGGACGGGGATTTGACTATGCCTACAGGTATCCGGGACTGAACCGGGTGTTTCAGGCGGCCGGACGCGTGATCCGCACCGAAGAGGACCGGGGGATCATCCTTTTGATCGATGAGCGCTACCGGGAGAAAAGATATCTTAAGAGCATGCCGCCGGACTGGAATCCCAGAATCGTTCCGGCGCAGGAGATCGAGAGAAACGTAAGAGAATTTTGGAGAAAACAGGAGTTAGAGTAATATGCGCTATTGTTCTGTTGCCAGCGGTTCCAGCGGCAACTGTCATTATATAGAGGCGGGCGGCGTACGTGTTATGGTCGATGTGGGACTGAGCCTGAAGGCGATCGAGGCCAATCTCAGGCTGCGGGGCATTGCCCCGGAATCCATCCAGGCCATCTTTGTTACCCACGAGCATTCCGATCATATCAAAGGAGTCGGAGCCTGGGCCAGAAGATATCATATCCCGGTGTTTGCTACGGAGGGAACATGGCGGGGAATGGAACGCAGCATGGGCCGAATCGAGAGCGAAAAGTGTTATTCCATCCGGGCCGGGCAGGGGTATCGGATGGCAGGCCTGCGGATTGAGCCCTTCATGATTTATCACGATGCCAACGAGCCGGTAGGCTACTGCTTTACGACGGAAAAGGAGAAGCTGGTCGTAATGACGGATACCGGAATGGTATCCGCGGAGATGCGGCAAATGCTGCAGGGAGCGCGGATTGCCGTGGTTGAGTGCAATCATGATATAGAGATGCTGATGGGTGGTTCCTATCCGCTCAGCCTGAAACGGAGGATTCGGAGCAATCTGGGGCATCTGTCCAATGAAGACTGCGCGCATTTGCTGGCAGAACTGATTCCGGACAATCCGGAGTGTGATTTCCTTCTGGCGCACTTGAGTAAGGAGAACAATACGCCGGAGCTTGCGATGGAGACCGTG
>CAVGBV010000043.1:8686-20125 GCA_963627615.1 Alloprevotella sp. | reverse complement strand
TAAGGGGCTTCCGACACGGAAGCCCCTTAATGCCGCAATGGTTTGAAAATTACTTTGCGCTGAATACGGAGGCATCATAAGCCTTCTGCAGCAGAGCAAGATACTGGCTCAGTCCCTGATTCTCCAGAGCTGCCAGATATGCGTCCCAATCAGCATCAACATCCTTTGCGCCGGTTACAAACTGTGCCAGCCATTCATTCTGTGTCGGCTGTACAGTTGCCTTAACCAGAGCCATCTGTGCAGTATCTTCCTCAGACATGTACAGATCCGGCAGTACGCTCTCCAGCGGCTGTCTTACAGCTTCATGCTCCTTGGAGGAACGATACATAACAATATGACGGCCGGTAGAAGGCGTTACATCGTCCGCGTACGGATTCTGATTGGTCGTTACAGAGGTAATGAACTTCGGCAGACGCACAAGGCCCATCAGCTGACCCCAGATATGATTATCACTGGATCCCTTAGCCTCCGGAAGCATGGTATACGCTGCCGGCTCGCCATCCATATCCATCTCACCCGCAGTTGCCACACGCCAATCCGTGCCTTCCCAACCGATTGCGGACATAGTAGAACCTTCCTCGGTTGCCAGGTAATCGATCATACGGAATGCTGCTTCAGGATTCGAGCAGGTAGAAGAAATGAACGTCATACCTGTCTGATACTGTACATAAGGATTCCACGCTGCGATGCACTGTCCGGACGGACCGGTCAGCGGAGCCAGCGGCTGATACTGCTCCCACTTTTTAGAGTTGGGCATAGTGCTCAGATCACAAGCATAACCCGGACGCTGTGCCAGGAACGCACCGATCACTGCCTTATCGCCAGACTCATTCAGATTCACCTGAGAGTCCTTATTCCATGTAAAGGATTCCGGATTGATGAGTCCCTCACTGTACATCTGTGCCAGATACTTCAGGCCTTCCTTATATCCTTCCTGTACCGGAGCGTAAGTTACTACGCCATTATCCACATACAGCTTATTGGTTTCCGGTGTCAACTGGAACGGAGCCATCAGGAAGCCATCAATCTGTGTACCTGCGCCTGAAGTTACTGTCGACAGCGGCAGCTCATCACTTGCATCGCCATTGCCGTTCGCATCCTGCGCTTTAAATGCTCTCATAACTTCCAGAAACTCGTCCGTAGTCTTAGGAACATCCATGCCTACATTCTCCAGCCACTCATTGTTCAGCCACAGCTTCATGTTGTACTGTACATGCAGAGAAGAATCGACATTGGGCAGAGAATAGATATGTCCGTCCGGAGTCGTGACATAATCACGCATACCATCCATCTGTTCAAAAGCTGTCTTATAGCCTATAGAAATCGTATCAATATAATCCTCCAACGGAAGGATCAGCCCCTGCGCTCCGAACATTGCTTCAGAAGCCTTATCATAGCGATTAGAATTGCCAACGCCTGTAAGGATAATATCCGTCATGGATCCGCCCGCAAACATAGTACTCAGCTTATCCCTTACATTGTCAGAAGAAGCCGCGATCGTCCAATCCAGAACAATGCCTGTATGCTCCTCCATCCATTTTGTCTGATCATTGTCCGCCCAGCTCAGCTCACCATTGCCGGGAGCAAAGATGGTCAGGGTAATCGTACCGTTCTTAACGATCGGCAGCTCACCCGGAGCATTGAAAAGACTATCATCCTCAGCGCCCTTGCTTTCCTCCGCCTTAGAAGCATCTCCCTGAGAAGCTTCCGCTTTGGAAGAATCCGCCTTGGAGCTGTTATTGCCGCTTCCGCTACATCCGGCAACAGCAATCATCAGTATCGCCATCATCAGTGCAACAAACCGCTTCATAGAAAAATCTCCTTTTTATTATTTTATCATTGTATTGATCTTACAATCGATATCAATGACAATTGTCATGTTAACATACTCTTTACAGAATTTCAATATATTTTCTCAATTTTATTCAAAAATATATTGATATTTTATAAGATACTAACAAAAACAAAACATAAACCGTGCAAAATAAAAACCGCCGCCCTTGCAAATGCAAGAACAGCGATTTTAAAACTGGGCACGAAGGATTCGAACCTACGAATGCTGGAGTCAGAGTCCAGTGCCTTACCGCTTGGCGAGTGCCCATCAATATCCTCTGTCTTGAGAACAGAATATATTATACCTTATTCTGCCTAATATGTCAAGGACTTTTTCTTATTTTTTCTAAAAAGGGATCCGGCAAAGCGTAGACTTCGGAAACAAATTTTGAAAACTACCTCTCGCGGCACCTGCCTCTTCCGCTTTTGTTTCCATCCCGTACAAAAAAGGTGATATCTGCCACGAGATATCACCTTTTTTATATACTCAGCCTTTCAACGACCCGATCATAACGCCCTTAACAAAGTGCTTCTGTACAAACGGATACAGTACAATGACCGGCAGGCTTCCGAATACGATAATCGCGTACTTCAGCACCTCGATCAGCGCCGCTCTCTGGCTCTGGTCCGTACTCGTCGTATCCGTCATCTCCTGCAACGCCTTCGCCGTACTGATGATGTTCCTCAGTACTACCTGCAGCGTAAACTTCTCTTCTGAATTCAGATAGATATAGGCATCAAAATAGGAGTTCCAGTGCGCTACCGCGTAGTACAGCGTCAGCACCGCCAGAATCGACTTTGACAACGGCAGCACCAGCTTGAACAGAATCTGAATATCGTTCGCTCCGTCCAGTCCCGCCGCCTCTATCATCTCATCCGGTATGCTGTTCTGGAAATACGTCCTTGCTATGATCATGTTGTATACCGAGATCGCGCCCGGCAGCACCAGGGCCCACATCGTATCCAAAAGTCCCAGGTCCCGGATATTCAGGAAGGTCGGTATCAGCGGTGCGGAAAAGATCATCGTAAACACGAACAGACCGGTAAACAGCCCGCGGCCTACAAACCGCTTTGTTGCCAGCGGATATGCCGCCATCACCGTCATTACGATGTTGATTACCGTTCCCACAAAGGTATACAGGATCGAATTGGCGTATCCCTGCAACAGCTTCTTGGATTGGAAGATCTGCATATAGGCATCGAAGTTCCATCCCACCGGCCAGATACCGACCTTTCCCGTAATGACCGCTCCCGGGGTGGACAGAGAAGACGCAATGACATTCAGCAGCGGCACCGCGACAATGATAAACCCAAACAACAGCAGCAGGGTGTTGAATACATGAAATATGATATCGCTCCGGCTCTCCCGGATATGCTTATACATTACAGACATCTCTCACCCTCCTCAGAACAGACTGGTCTCGCTCACTCGGCTCGAGATCCAGTTGACCAGCAGAAGCATCACCAGCGATACCACGGACTGGAACAGACCGATCGCTGTCGAGTAGCTGTACTGCATTCCATTCAGTCCCACACGGTATACATAGGTCGAAATGATATCCGACTTGGACAGGTTCATATCGTTCTGCATCAGCAGTACCTTTTCATATCCTACCGTCAGCACCTTGCCGCACGCCATGATCAAGAGGATAATAAAGGTCGGAAGAATACTCGGAAGATCGATATGCAGGATTCTCTTCCAGATCGACGCTCCGTCCACAATCGCCGCCTCATGCATCTCCGCGTCCACCGCCGCGATCGCCGACAGATAGATTACCGCGCTGTAGCCGGTACTCTGCCATACTCCGGAGAATACATACAGTGTCTGGAACAGCCCCGGATCTCCCATAAAGTGGATCTTCTCCCCTCCGGCCGCCGCAATGATGTTGTTGATCGGTCCCGTCAGGGACAGCATCTGTGACAGAATACTGATGACCAGAACCGTTGAGATAAAGTACGGCATATAGGTAACCATCTGCACAGTCTTGCCGAACCACTTCCACTTGGCATAACTCAGGCTCAGCGCCAGAATCACCGGCGGGATGCTTGTCACTATGATATTGTACAGGGACAGGCTGATCGTGTTCCACAGAAGCTTTCCAAAGTCCGGAGACTGGAAAAACTTTCGAAAATGCTGCAGTCCCACCCACGGGCTGCCCCAGATCCCGCCGACAAATGTATAATTTCGGAACGCGATCTGTGATCCAACCAGCGGAACATACTTAAACATGACCAGATATATCAGGGGCAGGGCGATTACAAAATACAGCTGCCAGTGTCTGCGGATGTTCTTCCGCATGATGGCGCCCTTGGTTTTCTTAATAGGCCTGTCTTTCTTTGCCGCCACAAGAATCGTTTTCTCCTTTCCGCTCTCAGAGCAATAAAATGATGCCTTTACTATACTCTAAAAGACTTCTATAGAACAAGATGCACTTCTAAGGAATGCCATTCCTTTTCCGGTATCTAAGACGTACATTTCAGAAGGGACCGTACATATCAAGGGATTTACTTACACAGAGAAAAAGCAGGACGCAAAAGCATCCTGCTAAAATGCTGACCAGCCTGTCAGCCCTCTTCCGAACACTGTGAGAAAAAGCCCTCGATTGCACTCCATTCAGCGGATATGGTTCCCTGTACCATCCGTTCGCTTCCTCCGCCGCGTGCGTGAAATTGTTCACGAAGCTTCTGCCCAAGGGGGCGTACATCCTGCGTATGCGATATCAGAATATACCTTCCGTTTTTTCCGAACAAAGCGGTAACTCCCTGGTTCCGCTCTGCCAGAAGATTGGCCAGATAACGAAGATCCTCCCCATCATATTCTGCCTGCATCCACAAAAGGCGCTGCATCTTCGGAACCTCTTCCGCCATCTTCTTCAATAGCTCCTGTGTCAGCCGAATCTTCTCCGCATTCAGCTCTTCCTGTTTTTTCAGAAGCTTTTCCACGGCATTCTGCACGTTTTCCTGCTGCACGGAAAAGAGTACGCCCAGCTGTTCAATCTGGTCCTGTACCATAGACGCCTGTTCCAGCGCCCGTTCTCCGCATAGCATAGAGATCCTGACACCGCCCTTATAAGCCTGCATCCCCAACAGACGAATCATACCGATCTCACCGGTATTTTTTACATGGGGAGCGCAGCAGGCACAGCGGTCCAATCCCGGGATCTCAACGATCCGAACATTCTCGGTAAGCTCCAGTTTGCTGCGGTATTCCAGATGCTGTAATTCTTCCGCATCCGGAAAATATGCTCGAATCGGTACATTTTTCCATACTGCCTCATTGGCTTCGCGCTCAATTCTCCGCAGGTATTCTCTGGAAATCACACCGTTGATATCCAGTGTAATCCGGTCGCTTCCCATATGAAATCCTACATTATCATAGCCGTAATGACTATGAATCAATCCGGAAACAATATGTTCTCCGGAATGGTTCTGCATCAGCGAAAATCTTCGTTTCCAATCGATCTCACACGGAACTTCCGTACCGGCTTCCAATGGATCGGTTGTCTTATGGTAGATCACGCCATGTTTTTCCTGTACATCGACCACGCTATATCCGCCGATTTTCCCCAGATCACAGGGCTGTCCTCCGCCCTCCGGGAAAAAGACGGTCTGATCCAACACGACCGCATACCCGCCGGATACCGGGGAACACTCCAGGACTCTGGCATGACAGGTACACAGATGGCTGTCCTCATAATACAGCTTTGCGGTTGGCTCAGTCTGCATATAACAATACGGGCCTGCAGGGCGCGCCCTCCGAGCCGCCCAGCTTCAACGGCTGCGCGCAGAGAAATCCCTTTCCATCCGGAGCATTTGTCAGATCCACGCCTTCCAGCATCACGACGCCGTGTCTCAGGAGCTCGCGATGTACATCCGCGTCACCCATCTTCTGTGTCTCTGTCGCCACAAGACGAATTCCCTTACCAGTCAGCACTTTCGCCTGTTCCAGTGTAACCGCTTCCGGTCCACGGATCAGAAGGCGTTCGCACCCTTCCGGAATCCTCTCTTCCCATCCTTCGCCGCCGGGAATGACATATGCCTCGCCGATGCAGTCCTGCAGATCCATCTGCTCCACCGTTCGGCCATCCGCGATAAAGTGTGCCGGAGCATCTTCATGTGTTCCGTTGTGAGCACACATCCAGAAGCGGGTCAGATTGCATACCGCTCCCTTGGACATCTCCTTGAGCCGCTCATAACCTGGTGTCGGATCCCCCGGATATACATGTCCTGAAAAAACTTCCTGCGCAATGTCAATGATTTTCATAATGCCGCTTCCTTTCTCATTACTTCTCGTGCATAACTCGTAAATGCCGGTTCTCCCCGTTCAATATGATAACTTGCATCCACAGTGTCTTCATGAACCACCGCTTTTGCCACAAGACTGGAGATTCGGCTGCCGCCAAGCTCCTGATTCATCGCCTCTGCCCGACTGGCCAGATCATACAGATGTGTCACCCAAATTCCCTTATATCCGTTCACCTTGCAGGCGGAGAGCACAACACGGCTCAAATACAGGTTCTCCATGGGTGAGGTTCCGGTAATCGGTTCGTTGCACAGCAGCAGGCTATAGGGTGTGGCCTCTTCCATCCCGCGCCGGACGGTCTTGAGCTCCTGGCCCAATTTCCCATGCTGTAAAGCTGTATCCTCTTCATGGGAAAATACCGTTACAATCTTATCGACCGGGGTGATTGCCGCCTGGCGTGCCGGGACCGGCCACCCTAACTGGAACAGCAGCTGAACAGCGCCTACGGTCCGCAAAAATGTCGTCTTTCCGCCCTGATTGATTCCTGTCAGAAGGAAGATCTCTCCGCCCTCCGCAAAATCCACATCATTGAGAACCGGCTTTCCTGTCTTTTTCAGCAGAGCAAGTACTGGATTGATCATCTCCTCAGCCCGAAATCCACGGTGTTCCATCGGAAGAATCTGCGGCAGACACAGAGAGACACCCGCCTGTGTCATCCTGGAGCAGTACTCCATCGCTCCCAGATAAAAGATCAGGCCCTGATACAAGCCGTCCAGCTCCAACGTCATTCTGGAGAGAATCTGATAAAATTTTCTCTGATTGAACTTAAGCTCCCCCTCCAGTAATTCTTCTGTCGGAGTCTCCATATCCTTCAGTCCCGCAAGCTCCCAGGGATGTTCCGGATGTACCATATCCCGCTTGAACTGCAGCAGCCCGCCTCTTCCATATTTTTGTTTATGGATCGCCAGAATCGAAACGGAATGGATGTGCAGCTCATCATCCAGATGAAACTCTACGCAGACACTGCCCATCCGTTCCAGTCCGCTGGTTCTCTTGGTCCATTCCGCAGTAAAGTCCGGAGAGAAGTTCTCACGCAGCTTGTCCTGCAATACGCCGCACAAACGCACAAGTCCTTGAGATACCACCCGCTTATCATCGATTGCTTTCTGCAGAGCTTCCTGCATAGAAGAGATCTGGATATAAGCCTCCTGCATGATTCCGAACTCTCGAAACGCTTCCGGACCATATTCGCCTTCCATGTGCAGATCCTTATAGCGGCTGACCATCTGAATACAGGCACACAAAGCCTGCATCTTCTCGATCAGCTCCGGGTTGGCCGCCAATTCCCGCAGTACATCCCGACGATAGATGATATCCTGCTCACTGGTCGTCAGATAATTCTTCCAGGTGAAGGGCTGGCCTGCCGTATGCCTGGAAAAAACTTCATGCATAAAATCCCCAAGCATCAGATCTTCCAGTGCTTCTTCAGAGACAGCAGCCTTTCTGGATTCATTTTCAATTTCCGTGAGAAATCCCATGCTGTGCCTCCTCTCTCGTATACATCGCGCGGCTGCTTTCCTTTTCACAGAATTCCGCCGCACACTTAAGCTCCTTCTGGTCGTCTACCAGGTCTTCCAGAGTGATTCCAAAAGCCTCAGCGGTCTGCCTCGCATAGCTGTTGCCCAGCGGATCGCTCTCCCGAAGGCGATAGCTGTAGATCATTCCTTCTTTTTCTTGATATCTCGCTTCGGTCACGAGACTGACAAGACGCGGCTGCAGCGAATCCGGCAAAGTAGAACGCAGCAGAAAATAAACGTCGTACAGATGTGTTACCATCATACAGGATACCCGCTTCTCCAGGAATTTTTCTACCAGATCTCCGCAGATGGAGATGGCTTCCACCGGATTGGTACTGGTAAGCGGTTCATTGATGAGTGCCAGATCTTCTGACTCCACCTGTTCCAGCATCTCCGCAAGGATCTTGATCTCTACTCCCATACGGGAGGCTGTCATGGCACGGTCTTCGCCTGCGGAAAAGAGGGTAAAGATCCGCTTTACCGGGCGGAATTCCACAGCTGTGCCGGGAACCGCGAATCCCAACTGCGCGAGCAGCAATGTCTGTCCGATTGTCTTCAGATACGATGTCTTGCCGGAATGATTGGCTCCGGTTACGATAACGGACCCGCCGTCCAAGAGCTCCGCCGGATTGCCCTCCACCTGGCCTGAGGCCAAAACCAGTTCCGGATAAAAAAGCTCCTGCGCATGGAGAAGTCCTCCTCCAACCTTGGGCATACAGACCGCGCATCCGTGCTTTTCAAACGCTTCGGCTGCCCGCAGGCCCTCTGCATAGAACGCGAATTCATCACTCAAGGCGCTCAGTGCTTCCACTTGCGGAGCCTCCAGCTTCTTCCAGAGTTCCAGTGCCTTCGTGACCTTGCCCTTCCATTGTTTTTCCAATTGGCGGGAGAGATATTCCTCAAAATGTGTACCATAGGCCTCTCTTGTATAGGACATTCTCGGGAAAAGGCTCTCCGTCTCATTCTGGCCCAATCCGGTTCCGATCAGCGGATTCTCGGCCTGCTCCTGCGAAGTCTCTTCCAGGACCCCCATCTCCACCGGTCTGGCGTCTTCCTGCGTATTGATTCCTACTCGCATTCGATGCGGAAAAACAATCATCCCATGGTACTGCTCCAATGCTTTATAGCAGGACTGATACATCGCAAGCCCGCGGATCTCCTGTATCCAGGCTGTAAGACGCTGCATCCTTGCCGATATAAAGCCACGCGATCCTATCTCATAGATCTTCTCAACGGCTCGGATATAGATCTCCATCCGGCGTCCGGTGTAGAGCAGAAGATGCAGACGATCTCCCGCCTGCTCTAATTTCCGGGCTTCCTCCGTCAGCGCCGCGAGATCCCGGCTCAGATCCACCAGCTCTGTCAAGGAACTTTTCTCACGGAATTCCTGCAGCAAAAGGGAACGAGCCATAATCTCCTCCCCATTCCAGCATAGGTACTGATGCAGGAAAGCGATCGCTCTGTGCGCATCCATAGCCGGATCAATACGGTTTAACAGACGCTCCATATCCAAATCGTGCAGCGCCTGCTCCTTTTCGGGCATTGTTCCGGTTTTTTCAATCAACATTACTCTATAACCCCCTCAGAACTTTCTTCCGCTGCCGGCGGATCTTCTGTCTCCGGATCATATAGATGTCCGTAGCTCTCTCCGTCCCACCACGGAAGATACTCTGTCAAATATGAATAATAATTATTATCCAGGACTGCTGCTGAGATCGTAAACTTATCATTGACTTTTGCAATTCGTTCATCTACATAGCTCTGCGGATATTCCTGATCATAGAACTTCGCCTCGCCTGTCTCGGAATTATACAGCATCTTCTCGGTAAAGAAGCTGTAATTGTTCATGATTACCATCCCCTCGGCATCGGACAGAATATCACTGCCCATGCAAAGTCTGGAATCAAACGGCAGATTGAAGAGATTGGCCAATGTCGGCATAACATCCAGATTGCATCCCAGCTTATCTACGTAAACCGTCTCTTCCATCCCCGGACAATACAGGATAAATTTATTCTTGTAGATCTCAAAATCCTCTGTCAGATCGGATCCATCCAGTGCAGACAATTCCTCCACGGTCAATCCGTACGGATAATGATCCGCTGTCAGGGCGATCACCGTGTGATCGGCGACTCCGGCGGCTTCCAGCTGATTCAGCAGATACTCCAGCGCACGGTCCAGCTCAACCTGCCCCGCGAGATAAGCGCGCGTCGCGTCGTCATATGGCAGATCCTGTACTAAATCCGCCCATTTGTCCGCCATGGCATCGCCGCCCGTGAAATTATACAGCATATGCCCGCTGACCGTCAGATAATATGTATGGAACGGCTCATCTCCTATATACTCCGGAATGGTAAGCTCCATCATCTGCACATCGGATTCCGGCCATGTGTAGTCTACATACAGACCGTTACCATAGCCCTTCCAGATATATCCCATATTGGGATGGGAGAGATCTCTGTCATAATAGTCATAGTCGTGGTCATGATATCCTCGGCAGCTATAACCCAAGCCTGAGAAAAGATTGCCGAAGCCGAACGGCATCTCGATCATCGAGGAACGGTAATAGCTCCAGACATCGCTCTTGGGCAGAAGACTGGTATGCGTCACATATTCTCCGTCACTCGTGCTGACAGAAAACAGCGGTGTGTAGAAATTATTAAATACAAAGCCGCTGTTGGCCATCTTATAAAGCGTCGGTGTCCGCTGCTCGTCAATGGCCCAGCCGGAGAAGGATTCCGCTGTGATCAATATCAGATTATACCCTTCGAACATTCCTGTATATTCATTGGTATAGGTTGGTGTCTGCTGCGCAAAATACTGATGCATCTGAGCAATCGTCTCATTGGACTCTGACGCGGCCAGCTTTTGAAAATCAATGTCCAGAACATTGGGCTGCGGTACAAAAACATCCCTTTCGGCCGCAGCGGAAGAACCTTCATCCGCGGTCTCCTCATTAGAAGTATCCTCCGTAAAAGAATCCTCCTTGGAAGATTCCGCCGTGGAATACTCGGAAAGGCCCAGAGAGCTATGACCTCCGCCGAAGAAGAGCCGCTGCGCATCCCGGCGCATTGTGGTTAATACCCCAAGATTCTTAACACTGAGCTGTAAGATTGGTCGATCGTTATAGATGCTATATGGATCATACATGCCCTTACCCGCCATGCCTAACACGAGCAGTGCGATGAAATAGCTGACGACAGCCGCGGCAACGCTGATCAGATTCATCTTCCAGCCGTTCTTTACAAAAACATACTTGTCTTTTCGGAAGGACCAGAAAAAATACGCGGCGAGCGGAAGCAGAAGGATCAGTATCTTCCACCAGACATGCGCCAGACAATCCCAGATCACCGAAGAAAATTCTACCGCGTTGCCGGCTCCGTTCGTAATAGAAAAGACCTGCATATACGTGTGGAATATCTCGTAATATACCAGCTGCGCATTAAATAACACCTCAATAACGATCATAAGAAGTGTGGTAAGGATTCGATTCAGACGTTCCGGTCCAAGACCAGTCAAAAATGTAAAGAGAAATGCAGCGGGCAACGCAAACAATGCGCCGAAAAGCATTCCCCAGGTTGCGCTTTTGTAGATCAGCAGCTGGAATACAACTTCCAGATACACCATCATGATTGTAAACAGTACGACCCTGGATACAGTATTTTTCTTTTGTTTCATCTATTGCTCTCCTCTTTTGCCCCATTACGGGACTTAATTATTTTAACACACCATACCCTTCCTTTCAAGATCCAAGTCAAAATAAAAATCCGGCAGCTGAATCAGCTT
>CAVGBV010000043.1:0-8676 GCA_963627615.1 Alloprevotella sp. | reverse complement strand
CAGCTTCAGCCACCGGATCCTTTTCATTCGTCTAAAGTACCTTCTAAATAGATTGTCGGATCCACCGCGACGCCGTCCTGTGTCACCTGAAACTCCACATGGCTGCCCAGCGCCATGCCGTACCAGGACGGTTCCGCAATATATCCGATTGTTTCCCCTTTCGCTACAACCTGATCCACCGAGACATCAACGGCCGCCTGCAATTGGCCGTATGTAGTCTCCAGCCCATTGCCGTGACTGATGACCACATAGTTGCCCAGAATATCATTGCAGCCGATTGATTTGACGATTCCCTGCGCCGCGGCGACCACTGCTTCTCCGGTAACGGCAGAGATACTGATCGAATCGTTGACACGGTATTGATCCAGTGTCTTGTCATAGATCAGCGCGTCCGCCGAATATTCCATCACAACATTTCCGCTGACCGGCCATACCATGGTTTCCGTCTCCGCGTCAAATTCCGCGTTGATTTCTTTTTCCGGTTCGGCCTGTACCGTCGCGGCCTCCGATTCATTTTCGGAGGAACTCTCTGTTTCCGGTGCTTTCACTTCCTGAATCTGACTATTGGGTTGCACCGGATCCTTACTAACCGCCTGGGCCCTGGAATTCTCTTCATTCCTTACTGTGGGCTCTTCTTCCTTCCGGCTCTCCTCCGTCTGCAGCTGCTGTATGGGATTGACAGGCTCCTGTTCTTCCCCTCCTGCCAAAAACGTCGCCGCAATCGCTCCTACGGTGATAACTGCCAAAAGCGACAGCAATCCATAATACAGCCCCCGCTGTTTCGCGGAGGCTGTGGAATTGTGATCCTGTTTCATGATTTCCACCTCCGGACATAGTATGTGCCGAAAGTCATGAACCTTATACACTCATTCTTTAGAACCTAAAGGCAGATTGGGCATGGCATTTAATGTCAGATCCGCAAAATCTCCTTTAAGATATTGATAATAGGCTGCGCTTCCAATCATGGCCGCATTGTCCGTACATAAAATCAACTCTGGCGCCGAAAACTGATAGTGATGCTTTTTGCATTCGGCAATCATCGCCTCCCGCAGCGCGCGGTTGGCCGAAACACCGCCGGCCATGGCAATTCTGTGGATTCCATACGCCTTGGCCGCCTGCATGGTCTTCGCCACCAGGACTTCCACCGCGGCCGCCTGAAAAGAAGCTGCGACATCTGCCTGTGAGATCACGTCTCCCCGCATCTCCTGCTGATTCAGATAATTCAATACAGCAGATTTGAGTCCGCTGAAGCTAAAATCATATCCTTCTTCTTCAATACATGGCCTCGGGAAATGGATTGCCGCCGGATTCCCATTCTCCGCCGCTCTCTGAATCTTCGGGCCGCCCGGATATCCCAATCCAATGGCACGCGCTACCTTATCAAAGGCTTCACCGGCCGCGTCATCCCTGGTATGCCCCAGAATGCGGTTTACACCGTAATCTTCTATGATTGCAAGATGCGTATGCCCACCGGAAACGACGAGACATAAAAACGGCGGCTGCCAGTCTGGGTCCGAAATATAATTAGCCGCAATATGCCCCTCGATGTGATGAACTCCTATCAGCGGTTTATGCAGCGCATACGCCAACGCCTTGGCCTCGGCAACTCCTACCAGCAGGGCGCCGACAAGGCCCGGCCCGCGTGTTACCGCGATCGCGTCGATATCCTCCCAGCCGCATTCCGCTTCCTGCAGCGCTGCCTGGATTACACCGTCAATATTTTCCAGATGCTTTCTGGAAGCGATCTCCGGCACAACTCCGCCATAGATCGTATGCACCGCGATCTGTGAGGAGATGATATTGGACAGTACATTTCTCCCGTTCTCGACAACAGCGGCGGCCGTCTCGTCACAGGAGGATTCTATCGCCAGAATCTTGATATTATTCTTCATATTTCAGTACCTTTACCATACGGTCTTTTCCCACATGACTATTCTCGAAAATCTCCTGTGCCTCCGGCAGAACTTCTTTGGGATGCATCAGAGAGGGACTGAAATGCGTCAGCCACAATTCTTTGGCATTGGCCTCCTTGGCCAGCACCGCCGCCTCACGAAATGTCATATGCTTATATTCATTCGCACGGCTCTTTTTTTCTTCCTCGCCGTACATTCCTTCACAAATAAAGAGATCCGCGTCCCGGGCCACATCCACGATTCCAGGAACCGGCCGCGTATCGGTGCAATAGCACACGGACAAACCGCGCCGCGGCTCGCCCAACACCATATCCGGAGTATAGCAAATGCCGTTCTCTTCTACTGTCTCGCCCTTCTGGAGCCTTCCCCACAGCTTCAACGGCACTTGATTCTCCTGTGCCTTCTGCGGGATAAACTCCGGCTGCCTTGGGAGATCCACCCGATATCCCAGGCAAGGGATTCCATGATCGAGCTTAACATCCCGAATATGGAAGCATCCTACATCAAACTCATCTTCATTGCCGCCAAGCTCATGGCATTCTATCGGAAACGGAAGCTCCGGCGCGATTTGCAGCAGTCCTTTTACGATCCGGTTCAGGCCCTTGGGGCCATAGATATGGAGCGTCTCATGACGTTCCGCATTGCCGATCGTAAGCAATAACCCTGGCAGTCCGCTCACATGATCTCCGTGATAATGCGTGATTAACAGCGCATCGATCCCCTTGAAGCTCCAACCCAGCTGACGCAGCGTAATCTGCGTTCCTTCACCGCAATCGATCAGAAGCGTTGTACCAGCAGAACGCATGATACACGCTGTCAGCCACCGTCCGGGCAGAGGCATCATGCCTCCTGTCCCTAACAGACACACATCCAGCATTCTCTACTTCATCCTTCCTCTGACTCTTTCTTATCTTCCGTAAGCACCGGTGAGATCTGAAAGCTTTGGATCCAGCCGGTATAACATTCCGTACAGATATCCATGGCGTGAACCTCTGTATCGTAAGGCGAGTCATATCCCCAATGCTTTACCGCGGAAAAAAACTCAGAATCCTGTATTACCTTACCGCAGCAGTTGCAGCACACGGTGTCGATCACCCGCTTGGGTTGAAGGATCGTCTTGTACCGTCTCATAAAGCTCCTCCTTTACGCGCATTCACTCCTGTCCATCTGTCAGAAGTCTTTTTATATTTATTCCAGTACATTCCTGAATATGCGAAAATCCAGCATTCATATTATACACTAAAATCCGCCTTCTGTATAGTGTTAAATTTTTCTTCTGAGCCATTTCCATTTTTTGCAGAATAAAATCTCAGCCCCCTCTTCAACATGACGCATCTCCCACAATCGAAACCGGCCTTCCCGCACCGCCTTTTCCACCGAGGGTCTGAGACAGAGATCCTTTCGATTATCTGCCGGGTACAGGATCCCCTGTCCCCCCGCATGATACCAGCCTTCAATCTTCTCATTGATTCCGCCCACCGTGAGAATCTCGCCCATAAGTCCCAACGCCCCTGTCACGGCTACTTTCTCTCTGGGCGCAATTCCTGTCGCTGCGGATAGGACAGCGTACAACTGCGCCGCCGTCGCGCTGTCCCCCTCCAAATACCCATAATTGCCCTCTATAGAAAGCGAAAAACTCTTTTTCCCGCCGAGAGTCTGCCAATACTCCTTCAGAATCTCCATGCCTTTGCGGTAAATAGGTCCGCAGGTATTTTCCAGGCTTCGATTACTTCCTTTTTTACGGCAAAGAGCCGTTATGGTAATCGGAATTCCTGTACGATGCTCTCCGCAAGCAAGGACAGCCATTCCATGTACACGTCCTATTCCGTCCGCCGGTGACATCTCTTGTCTATCCCACCATTGGTCTTCTCTGGCCAACGCTGCTTCACAGAGTCTCTCCGGTGCCTTCAGAAACGGCTGGATCCGTCCCAAGTCCGCCCATACATATCCCGGCTGAGCCCCGCGCCGCAGCATGTTCCACAGAATCCCTTCCTCCCACAGAGTACAATGTCCCAAAGCCTTGCGAAATCTCTGACGGATGTCCGGACAGATCCGGCACTGAGCCCTCCATTCAGCTTTCGGAATCGACGCGGCCCATTCCGGATCCATCTGTTCCCATAGATTGACCCACTGCCTGCTGCCGTAAAATAGTACCCGGCCTTCATAGGGAATCGGCGATACCTCCGGAATCGCTGTCAGCTCTTCACCTACCTGCCACTGTGTAAATACACGTTCTTGCAGCAGTTTTTTCAGGTATTCATAAGCGCTTCTCTCCCGAAGGAGCTCCGCCAGAGGTACTGCCAGCACGCCGCATTCCATCAGCTGCCCTGCCAGGTATTTTCCCTCTTCCAATCGGTTCCACAGGCTGCGGTGGCTCTGATAGCGCTGCCAGACCTTGGGGCAGACAAAAAGAAAGGCCTCTCCCGTCTCCACTCCCAATTGAGACAAAGCTTCTTTTCGAAAATCCCGCAGACGGCGTTCTGTTTCTATTCCAAAGCGCTGCAGATCCCCTGTCATCTCCGCGGCCCGGTAACACAGCTGTGACGGATCTCCTTCTCCCTCAAAACAGATCTCTTCCCCCTCATACCGAGCAACAAACCCCTGCTCCGCAGCTTCCGCCTGCAGCCTTTTCCATACCGAGGCTGCATAACTTCGATATTCTTCACGGATATAGTTCTGTCCCCAAATATAATCGGCTTCTGTCTCCAATGTTTTCAAAAGTTCTGTCTGCTTCTTGATTGCCTCCGCGGCATCGTCCACCTGACGGAATACAACATGCCCCTCTTCCTGATAGCCGCACCAGTCCCCCGGCTTTTCCCATTGCTTCCGGACCTGTTCTAAAAATCCTTCATCCTGCGCGATAATACAGGCATCCCCGTTTCGAATCGGTTCCCAGTTCTTAAGAAACTCCTCTTGAGACAAATGGTACATGTTTCGGCCTCCTTATTCCCCTGAATTATTCTATCCATTTTCAGCGGGAAAGGTGTTTATCCCTTTTATCTTTCTGCCATATAAAAAGCAGTGGACATACCCCATAAGTATATCCACTGCCGATTCATCATGCTTCCGCAATCTCATCAATCAGCTTTAATTCTTCTTCCGTAAACGGTATACAGGAAACTGCCTTTATATTGTCCAAAATCTGCTGCGGTTTAGATACACCGATCAAAACACTGGTAACCTCCTTGTGTCTAAGGAGCCATCCGAGTGCCATATCCGCTAATTTCTCACCACGTTCGCCGGCCAGATTGTTTAGTCTTCGGATTTGTTCCAGCCTGTGTTCATTCAGCGTGCTTTCTTTTAAGAATCTGCCGTCGGTCCGGATGCGGCTGTCTTGTGGAATTCCGTTCAGATACCGGTCCGTGAGTTGTCCCTGTGCAAGCGGACTAAATGTAATCAGCCCTTTCTGCAGCTTAGCGGTTGCATCCTTCAATCCATTTTTTTCCACTGTCCTGTCAAAAATAGAATATCTATTCTGGTTGATTACAAACGGGCACCGCATGTCCTGCAGGATGGCTGCCGCTTTCTTCATAGTTTCTCCATCGTAGTTGGAAAGTCCCACATAGATTGCCTTACCGCTCTGTACGGCGCTTGCCAGCGCCCCCATTGTTTCTTCCAGGGGCGTATTGGGATCCATCCTGTGATGGTAGAAAATATCCACGTATTCCAGTCCCATGCGTTTCAGACTCTGATCTAGACTGGCAAGAAGGTATTTCCGGCTTCCCCAGTTTCCGTAAGGGCCCTCCCACATGTCATATCCGGCTTTTGTTGTGATAATCAGTTCATCCCGGTATGTTCCCAAATCTTCCTTTAAGATACGTCCGAAATTTTTCTCGGCGCTTCCCGGAAGCGGGCCATAATTATTTGCAAGGTCAAACTGTGTAATTCCGTTATCAAAAGCGGTAAAACAAAGTTTTTTCATATTTTCAAAATTTGCCGTATCACCAAAATTATGCCACAGCCCCAGTGACACTTTCGGTAAAAGGAGTCCGCTGTTTCCGCAGCGGCTGTATTCCATAGTTGTATATCTTTCTTTGGATGCTGTATACATATCTGGTTCCTCCTGAATAGCTGTTTGGTTTAAATCGCTGCTTCGTTTTTACCCTAAAAGCAGGAAAGAATGGCATAGACCTCATGGAGATCCTGTATCTCGTAATCGATACGGCAATCGGCCGGTCTTGGCTGGCGGCCTGGATTATACCAACAGGTGACAATACCCGCACGATCTCCGCCTGCTATGTCGCTTGTCAGTGAATCTCCTACAATCATCACCTGCTCTCTGTCCACAGGTCCGATTGCCTCAAATACCTGATCAAAAAATCCAATATTGGGCTTTTCGACACCCAGCTGTTCGGACAGGAAAACTCCGTCCATCAACACGCCCAGCCCGGAACGATCCAGCTTCTTGGTCTGCGCCTTGACCGTTCCGTTCGATACCACATATTGTCTGACTTTCCCTTGGAGAGAACGGACGATATTCAGACTGTCATCTCGGAATACTATGGTGTCTCCTAGTCGTAACTGATATTTTTCATTAAATTCCGGAGCGATGGAGGGATCGATTCCTTCCTCTTTGAAAAAAGAACGGAACCTTCCGACCAGCACCTCCGGCTTACTGATCTCACCCCGTTCCAACCGTTCCCAATAGCTCCGGTTGATCACAGAATACCGGCGGATTCGCTCGTCCGAGCATTCTCCTAACTGATATTCCTGAAACAGGCTTTGTATAGCGGCCTTTTCCGCCGCCAGAAAGTCCAGTAATGTTCCATCCACATCCCATAATATAGTCGTAATCTTATTCTCCATCCTGTGTCTCCATGCTCTCCTCCAAGGGAGGAATCGGCTCCTCCACTACTTCCGAACCTTCTTCCTCGACCGGCTGCCAAGCCCTGCTGAAATTCGTCTCCTTAAAAAGAGACATCAATCCCGTAATCTGCTTCAGACGCAGGATCTCATCCTTGTCCATTCCGAGATGCTTGGCAATCCAGTTGTCTGAACGTCCGATATCATGCAGTTCCTGTACAATGTTGCTCATCAGGTCCACATCATGAGAACCTCTGGCCCGGTTGTGACGAATCGTACTGGCCATGCGTTCGGCAAGGGATTTGTCGATCACACTGACCGGCAGCTTGCCTTCTTCCCTCTCATAGATATCCGGATAGTCCAGCATGATTCTATATCGATGAAATCCATCTACGATGATGTATTGATCCGCTTCTTTGTCATGGTAGCATACGATCGGCATCGTATAGCCATCTTCCTTGATGCTGTCATAGAGAAGCTTCATCTCCGGCGGCGCTACCGCGTTCGGGTTATAGGTATTCGGGATAATCTTCTCGATCGGAACCGCAATCACATTGTATACCGGACTCTTAAACTTCATCTACACTTTCCTCCCACTTTTTATACTTACCGCGCAGCAGATTGATCTGCTGTTGCTGCTGCCTTGTCAGGCCAAATCCCATAAACCGGCACATGTGATCGTTCTTTAGAATACAATAGCACATCCGCTTCCAGCTGGGAATATCCTTGGTCAGCTTAACATCGTCCGTATCATCCGGGATTCGGCCGATAAACACAATCCGTGTCTTTTTATCCAGCGTATAGTTGGATACGCCATTACGCCGAATCTGATAGCCCTTGGACTCAATCTCCTCGATCGCGTCCTCCGGCAGACCGCCTCCCGTCTCATGCCAAAACTGAATCGAAGTATTGAATTTTTTGATATAGGAATTGCGCAGCTTGGCAGGCAAGGTCTCCAGCAAAAATCTTGTATAGGAACGCCACGTATGCCCTTCCGGTAATGTCACATTGCGATATCCCATCGCCTTGGACTTTCCATAGATTGCCGCGAAATTGGCGCCCTGTACGCGGCCGACGAGTTTGGTCCAGGTCTGCGGCTCAATCACGCGATACAGGTTCAGGCTGTCCTTAGCGTATTCATTAAAGGGAGAGGCTACACGCATCTGCGAAGGGCTCAATCCGGCTTTATAATACATATCGTACAGCTCATTATATGGATATCCGAATTTGGCGATGGCCGTCCAGACATCGTTGACCGTCCAGTCATACAGCGGTGTACCCATCCAGACATCCTTGAACTGTTTGGTAATCCAGCAAACGCCCTTGTACCCATATCTTTTATTGACGATGCCGCTGTAACGCTGGAGGGATTCACTGGCACGCATGCCCAACAGACAGATGGTCTTCTTCCCATCATGCTCCATTCTGTACCACCTTCCGAATTGTTTGGCCAGGTCCTCCTGATGCATCTTATATCGATATGTTGAGAAGGGATGATCGATATTGATCACATACGGCTTTTGAGGCATGGGACGGACCCACATCGCCTTTTTCTCTTCTTCCCAAGGATACCAGAACATCTCATAGCTGCTGAGCGCCGTACGCACTGCCATCGGCAGGCAAACCCAATACGGCTCAATCTCATCCATATGGCGCTCAAACGTCTCTTCTACATATTTCGTTGTAAAAGAGTACTGCGCTTCAAAATCCTGATGAAAGACGCCGATCTTACACGGGATGCCGTGCCTCTTTTTATAATCCAGCAAAAGCTCCAGCAAAAGTCCGCTGTCCTTACCTCCGCTGAAAGAAACATAGATATTGTCAAATTCTTGAAATATGTATCGAAAACGCTCCTGCACCGCCTCGTATACGTTCATGTCCAGATATTCTCTATCCATCTCATCCTCCAAACTTTCTTCACATCCGATATTGTCATATGACATATTGTATACCCTAGCTT
>CAVGBV010000042.1:14766-21280 GCA_963627615.1 Alloprevotella sp. | reverse complement strand
GCAGCGTGTTTACACATACACAGAAGATGGCGCTCAGCTGCTGCTTACATTCCAAACCGGTTTCAGTGGTTACGGCAGTCCGTTGACAACCCTTCTGGAAAAAGACGGTCTGTATTATATTAAGGTCAAGGACGGTGCCCAGGACATGTATTACGGCATGGCAGACGGCAAATTTGTCCAGACAGATTATATACAATACGGTGTCAACACCTGGAACAACGAGTCCATGGAAAACTCCGCTTTTAGAGAACGGCTCGACTCCTATGAAACCGTGTATTCCGTAGATTTTGAACGAATCGATGATGGCGATGGCCCTTCCGTATTATCCGATACCGAGAGTACCATACAGTCTCTGCAGGACGCAGTACAATAAAAGCAAGCACCGGAAGTTCGTTAGAACTTTCCGGTGCTGTTTTTATTTTGGAAATCGTCCCAGTCCTTTATTTTTTACTTTTGACAAAATCCCCTGAATCTGTTCAAGACTCTCCGCAAAGTAGATTCCTTCCTGCCGTTCCTTTGAGGACAAGCCCATTTCTATCATATGATTCAAGAGTTTTTTCAGATCCTGATAGAAACCGTTCAGATTGTAAAGGATACAGGGAGCTTCCAGCTGCTTCAGAGATACCCTGGACATGACTTCCGCAATTTCTTCCAGCGTCCCTGTGCCGCCCGGGAAGGCAATAAAAGCGTCTCCCAGCTCGATCATTTTATTCTTACGCTCCGGCATATCCTTTGTGATGATCAAGTTCGTCAGTCCGTCATACTGAAGCCCTTCATCCATAAAGAACTGTGTTTCCACGCCGGTCACATTTCCGCCGGCATCCAGAACACTTTTGGCGATCTCGCCCATCAGACCGTTTTTTGATCCGCCGTAGACCAGTGCGTTTCCGCTCATACCGATCCATGTGCCAAGCTCTTGAACCGCCTTGTGCAAAGCCGGGTCATTGCCTTCATTTGCGCCAAGATAAACCGTAATATTCATGATGAAACGCTCCTTTTATTGAGTTCATAACAAAAGAACCGCATACTCATGCGGCTCTCCAGGAAGTGCAGTTAGTGGGACTCGAACCCACAAGTCGCTATAATGGACACTAGATCCTTAGTCTAGCGCGTATACCAATTCCGCCATAACTGCATCTTGTCTTAAGACAAATAATAGAATAGCATAAACCCTGAGAAAAGTCAATAGCTTTTTCTTGGAAAATTCGCGAATACCAAGTGTACCAGATTTTTTCAAGAAAACAAGAGAACTCCATAAAACTCTGGTACACTTTAAAAGCCTCAGCTCTTAAAGTGTGTCAGAGTTTTTGGTATAAGGAAAGGGAGCCGCCGCACGCTAGCGCGACAGCCCCTAACTTTCTTACTTATTTGCCCAGGTACTGAATGCTTCCTGATAAATATCAATATACTCCTGTGCTCCCATCTTTTCCAGCTCTGCGATCACTTCGTCCCAGCTGCTCTCCAGGTCACGCTTGCCTGTGATGAACTCGCCAACAGCGATCTCCAGGTAGCTCTTGAGGTCAGCCTGAATCGACGCAGCCTTTTCCGTATTCTCCGGCGTCAGATAAACGTCAGGGAAGGCGAGCTTCCAATAGGGCTTCAGCTGTGTCTCTACCTGCAGATTGATCCAGTCATTCAGAGGATTGACAACCTGCGGCAATGTTCCTGCGCCGATTCCCGGTGTGGAAGAACCAGCATTGGGGGTAATCACCTTGGCGCGATAGGTCTCAAAGTTGTCATAGCCTTCCGGCCACTGAACCACACAGGTCTTTTCTTCCGCATCCTGGTAGACAAAATCTACGCCGACCTCTCCGCGCATCTGATACAGCGCGCCTTCTTTGCCGTATACCCAATCTACCATACGAAGTGCTGCTTCCGGATACTTGCAGACGTTGGTGATCGCAAAGGTTCCACGCTTCAGACCGCTGCTGGCAAACCATTCCTGCTTGCCATTGGATGCTTTCAGTGCGGGAATCGCTATGTAGTCCTCATTATATTCCTTCGGAACGGTAACATAAGGACCCGCGGACATAAAGGCGCCTAAAATCAGAGTATCATTCTGTCCCTTTGCCTTGAACTGGCTGCTGTCCTGCTCAAAGATCTCATTATCCAGCAGTCCGTCATTCCACGCGTTGATATACCACTGTACCATCTGCTTAAAGGAATCTGTGAAGGGACCATAGTACACCTTGCCATCATCATCATATCCCAGCATTGTCGAGGTATCAAACGCCGCGCCAAACCATGCTGTCGTCTTATAGAAGGTCTCGATTCCCTTAGGCCAGGACAGCGGGATCTCATCGGTCGTGTCCCCATTTCCGTTCATGTCATTATCACGGAACGCCAGCAGAATCTCATACAGTTCGTCAGCGGTTGTCGGCACCTGCTTGCCCAGGGCCTCAATCCATTTCTGGTTAATCCAGTACTTTGTTGTCAGATCCCGATCCATGTCATTGATGTACGGCAGACAATAGATGGCTCCGCTGGGAGTCGTAATACTGCTGCGTACTTCCGGCTTCTGCTCCAGCACGCCTGTCAGATTCGGGCAATACTGATCAATCAGAGCCGAGATATCCAGCAGCATCTTCTGATCATCGCCATAATCCAGCTCCTCAGAAGTTTTGAAACTTCCGGCATAGAAGACATCCGGCAGATTCTGGCCGGCAAACGCCAGGTTCTTCTGCGTATCCCAGTTGTCCGACAGAACTGCGTCGATATCCAGAGTGATACCGGTAAGCTCCTGCCACTTCTGGAAGAACTTCAGGTCTTTCCATTCGCCCTGAGAACCGTTGCGCGCTCCCATGAGCGTAAGGGTAATCGGTGTATTGACCACCGGATATGCCGCGTCCTCATTGAGAACCGCCAGGTTCTCCGGTAATGAGTCTTCCTCCTTAGAACCCTGCGAATTGGCCGCAGAAGGGGAACTATCCGCCTTACTGCTGTCCGCAGAACTGTTGCCTCCTCCCCCTGTACAGCCTGCCAGCATTAAAACCGCCAGCAGAAGTGCCGTCACTCTCTTCCACATACTGCTTCCTCCTTTACATTTTTATAATTCCGGCGCTCTTACGCGCGAATTATCCCTTTAAGGATCCGATCATAACTCCCTTGACGAAGTATTTCTGTATAAAAGGATACAGAACCAACATCGGTACGCTGGCCACTATAATGAGCGCGTACTTCAGCACCTCTGATACCTCTTGCAGCTGGGCCGCCTCCAGATCGTCCGTCATCGCCTCGCTGGCCTGCGCTTCGATCAGGATCTCCCGCAGAATCAGCTGTAACGTGTATTTTTCTCTGTCCTTCAGATAGATCATCGCGCTAAAATATTGATTCCAATAACCTACCGCATAGTAGAGACACAATACCGCGATGATTGCCTGCGACAAGGGAATGACGATGTTGAAAAAGTATTTCCGATTGCTGCATCCGTCCAGCTGCGCCGCTTCCAGCAATTCTACCGGTATAGAAGTGGAAAAGAATGTCTTAGCGATGATCACATTGCTCATGCTGACACATCCCGGCAAGATCACAGCCCACATGCTGTCCAGGATTCCAAGGTCCTTAACAATCAGATAGGTTGGAATCAATCCGCCTCCAAAGAACATGGTAAATACCAGAAGTCCCATAATGACTCCTCTTCCGGGCAGGTCTTTTCTGGAAAGCGCGTATGCCGCCGTTGTCGTAAGGGCCACACTGAGGAGCGTACCGATCAAGGTATATAGGGCTGTATTACGGTAGCCAACCCACACCTTGCTCTCGCGGAATACTCTCTCATAGCCTTCCAATGTCCAGTCTACCGGCCAGAGTATGACCTTGCCGCCATATACCGCCGTTGGGGAACTGAGAGAGGCGCTGAGTACAAAGATCAGCACATAGATAAAGGACAGCGCCAGCAATGATAAAAGTATGGTATTGATCACATCAAAAACACGATCGCCTCTGGTTTTTCCGATTGCCATAACCGTCCCTCCTTACCACAGACTTGTTTCACTGATCTTACTGGAAATAAAGTTGACCAGCATGATCATGATGAAATTGACGATAGAATTGAAGAAACCGACCGCCGCCGAGAAACTGAAATTCGCGTCTACCAGACCCACCTGATAAACATAGGTAGAGATCACCTGCGACCGCTTCAGATTCAGCGATGTTTGCATCAGAAATACCTTCTCAAAGCCTAGACTCATGATACTGCCGGATCTCATAATCAGGAGAATCGTGATCGTCGGCAGAATTCCGGGAATATCGATATGAATCACCCGCTGCCATTTGCTCGCTCCGTCTATAATCGCTGCCTCATGCAGTTCTGAACTGATTCCGGCCAGAGCCGCTATGTAAATGATCGCCGAAAAGCCCATCGACTGCCAGATTCCGGAGACAATATACGTCCCTCGGAAGTATTCGGCATCCCGCATAAACGGTACCGCTTCGCCTCCAAAAAACATGATGATCCGGTTTATGATTCCGTTTCTTGTAGACAACAGACAAAAGAGCAGGCTTACCATAACCACGGTCGATATGAAGTGCGGCGCATAAGTCACGCCTTGTACAAACTTCTTGAACTTTCCATTCTCAACCTGATTCAGCATCAATGCCAGAATGATCGGCGGGAAGAATCCCAGAACCAGAGATTCCAGACTCAGAACAACCGTATTGGACAGAATGTCCCAAAACTGCGCTGAGCGAAAGAATCTCGCGAAATTATCCAGACCCACCCAGGGGCTGCCCCAGATCCCCTTCGTCGCCTTGAACGACTTAAACGCGATCTGCAATCCATACATCGGCGCATAATGAAAAATCGCATAATAAATCAACGTCGGCAGCAGAAAAATATACAAGTCCCAATTGTATATCAGATTCTTCTTCCATTTTTTCACTTTGATGATTCCCCCCTGTTCTTTTGTCTGACTTTTATATTACGGTTATTGCTCTTCGTTATTAATATATATTAATTTTAGCATTTTGTCAACATATTTTTTACATTTCTAACTTCGCTTTTGTCATATTTTATATACCATTCTCTTTTCGGCTCGCATTTTATAGCAAAAATAAATAATTGCAGCTTTTTACATTCATATTGTATTGTTAAAAATAGACAATATTATATTGTTATAAATAAAAACAGCAGAGAGCCCAAAAGCTCTCCGCTGTCGCTATATAATACCTCTTCTCTTATTTACTCTACCGCACTGCTGGTACGCATTGCCTGGATCGTCTGGCTGATCAGCGTGTCCAAATCCCAACCTAACATGGCGGCGCCGCGCTCAATTACTTCTCTGGAACAGCCTGCTGCGAATTTTTTGTCTTTATATTTTTTCTTCACAGACTTTACTTCTATATCCTGAACGCTCTTGGACGGCCGCATGAGCGCCGCCGCGCCGATCAGACCTGTCAGCTCATCTGTCGCATAGAGGACCTTTTCCATCTCATGCTCCGGCGCAGTATCCACAGTCAGCATATATCCGTGGCTGACCACCGCATGAATCAGACGCTCATCAACGCCTCTCTGCCGCAAGAGTTCCGACTCTTTTATGCAATGCTGCTCCGGCCATTGTTCAAAATCCAAATCGTGCAGGATGCCTACAGCCTCCCAAAAATCCGCCTCTGCCTCGTAACCCAACTGGATTGCATACCATCGCAGCACATCTCCAACGATACGTCCGTGTTTTCTATGGAATTCGCCTTGATTATACTCACAGAGCAGATTCCACGCTTCTTCCGGTGTTGGAATCATTCGCTATCTCTCCTTCACTCTTTTTTCAGAATCCCTCAGTCCGCGAACAACGGCGTAGAAAGATAACGGTCTCCAGTATCCGGCAGCAGGGCAACAATGGTCTTGCCCTTGTTCTCCGGCCGTTTTGCCAACTGAATCGCAGCCCATACAGCCGCGCCGGAGGAGATACCTACCAGCACTCCTTCTTTTTTACCAATCTGCTTGCCTGTAGCAAACGCGTCTTCATTTTCTACGGCAATGACCTCATCATAGACTTTCGTATCCAGCACATCCGGGACAAATCCCGCTCCGATACCCTGAATCTTGTGGCTGCCCGCCGTTCCCTTGCTCAGTACCGGTGAAGAAGCAGGTTCCACCGCTACAACCTTGACCGCCGGATTCTGGCTCTTCAGGTATTCACCGACACCCGTAACCGTACCGCCGGTGCCAACTCCGGCTACAAAGATATCCACCTTGCCGTCGGTATCCTCCCAGATCTCCGGGCCGGTCGTCGCTCTATGAACGGCCGGATTGGCCGGATTGACAAACTGACCGGGGATAAAGCTGTCCGGAATCTCCTTGGCCAGTTCATCCGCCTTGGCGATTGCCCCCTTCATGCCCTTGATACCTTCTGTAAGCACCAGTTCCGCACCATACGCCTTCATTATCTGGCGGCGCTCCACACTCATCGTCTCCGGCATAACGATAATAATACGATAGCCGCGGGCCGCTGCCACCGAAGCCAGTCCGATACCGGTATTGCCGGAGGTCGGTTCGATAATGACCGAACCGGGCTTCAAC
>CAVGBV010000042.1:0-14756 GCA_963627615.1 Alloprevotella sp. | reverse complement strand
GTCCTTCACACTGCCGGCTGGATTGAAATATTCCAGTTTGCCCAAAACCCTGGCCTCCAGGCCTTCAGCCTCTTCAATATGAACCAGTTCCAACAACGGTGTCTTTCCAATCAGCTGATCCGCGGATGTATAGATCTTACTCATCATTCATTCCTCCTAAACGATTTTTGTTGTCTGATATTGTGATAACTGTGTGCGTACTTATCAACAGCGTCAACATCGAAGTCCCTGATGGAGTCTCATTTCAATACCAACCTTTCCTATAGGTTTTCCGGTATTATATAACTGTTTTTATCATTTGTCAATAGCCGATATAAAATTTCTCAATTTTTTCCTTCCGTACAAAATAAAAAATCCACCGCAATCTCGTTAAAATTACGGTGGATCTAAATGCGGATAACAGGAGTCGAACCTGCATGAAGTCACCCTCACATGGACCTGAACCATGCGCGTCTGCCAATTCCGCCATATCCGCATGCGCTGAACTCAGCAACAAATAGTATTATACCATATATGCATTGATTCGTCAATACTTATCCGGTAATTTTTTTATTTTCTGCTGTAAAACCACTCCGCCGACAACACTCAAACGCTCCCTAAATAGTATTCCTGCCTGGGGAGCGTTTTCGCTGCCGCCTATTTTAATTCTTCATTTATTCTGCTAACCAATCTTCAACGATATCTCTGATATGACATAGTGCTACTTCTTCCTGATTGCACATCGCCACCAGCTTTTCCGCGGATGCTCTGTTTGTTGTGATATCCGGAATCCTCTCTACAGGTTGACCGTTCACAAAGCTCTGAATTCCATAAGCTGTGTAGCTCACCTCTTCATTCCGTTCCTCGGTCTGCAGCACCCTATACTCGACCATCACAGTCTTCCTCCTCTCTTGCAGTCTAAAAAGCCTTTCTGACCTTTCCGTTTATATAACGTTTAGAGACGGAGAAATGTAGCAGTTCGTTCCGAAAGTTTACAATTTGTTCATAATATTTTCTTTGAAAACCGGCCATGCTGTCTTTTGTAAGGATCAGGAGGCAGGATTCATGATGAACAAGGTTGAAATCTGCGGAGTCAATACCGCGAAACTTCCGACACTTACATCCGAGGAAAAGAAAGCGCTCTTCGCGCGAATGGAACAGGGCGACGAGTCCGCCCGAGAGGAATTTATCCGCGGCAATCTCCGGCTGGTACTTCGGGTCATCCAGCGTTTTTACAACCGCGGCGAAAATGCGGACGACCTTTTCCAGGTTGGCTGTATCGGGCTGATCAAATCCATCGACAACTTTGACGTCAGCCTGGGCGTACAGTTCAGTACCTATGCCGTACCGATGATCATCGGAGAAGTACGGCGCTATCTGCGCGATAACAGCCCCATGCGTGTGAGCCGCTCTCTGCGGGATACCGCTTACCGTGCGCTGCAGATCCGTGAGGCTCTGACAAGACAGCGCGGCCAGGAGCCGACAGTTGAGGAGATTGCCAAGGAACTGGAGCTGCCCAAGGAGGATGTCGTCTTCGCGCTGGATGCCATTCAGGACCCGATCTCTCTCTATGAGCCTGTATTCCATGACGACGGAGACGCACTCTATGTGATGGACCAGATTCGAGACGAGAAAAATACCCATGAAGACTGGCTGCAGCACATCGCTTTGGGCGAGGCCATGGAACAGCTGGACGAACGTGAGCAAAAGATCTTGCAGCTGCGTTTTTTTAAGGGAAAAACACAGATGGAAGTCTCGGAAGAGATTCACATCAGTCAGGCCCAGGTCTCCCGCATTGAAAAGGCAGCTCTGAAAGAAATGAGAAAATGGCTGTAAAAAAGTCCTTCGTCCCATAGATAATTCATCCATGGGATGAAGGACTTTCTCTTAATCCAATTCGGCCTTGCCGGTATAAAGTTCGTAATAACGTCCCTTCTGTGCCAGCAGCTCTTCATGGGTTCCTCTCTCGATGATAACGCCATGCTCCAATACCATAATCGCATCCGCATTGCGGACCGTAGACAATCGATGGGCAATGACAAAAGTCGTACGGGAGGCCATCAGCGCGTCCATTCCCTGTTCGATGTGCTTCTCCGTTCTGGTATCTACCGAGCTTGTCGCCTCATCCAGTACAAGGATCGGCGCCTTGGAAATAGCCGCCCGCGCGATATTCAGCAGCTGTCTCTGGCCCTGACTGAGGTTAGCTCCGTCTCCTTCTATCATTGTCTGATATCCATCTGACAAACGGACAATAAAGTTATGGGCGCTGACTGACTTGGCCGCTTCAATGATCTCCTCATCCGTCGCGTCCAGGCGGCCATACCGGATATTCTCCATAACCGTTCCCGTAAAGAGATGCGTGTCCTGCAGGACCATCGCGATATGGCTGCGCAGATCCTTTCTCTTATAATCATATAGATTGACACCGTCAATGGTGATCTCTCCCTGCTGAATATCATAGAAGCGGCTGAGCAGATTCGTCACCGTTGTCTTGCCCGCGCCTGTCGAGCCTACAAAAGCGATCTTCTGGCCCGGCTTGGCATACAGACTAATGTCCTTAAGGATTACCGTGTCCGGGTTATAGCCAAAATACACATTTTTCAGCTGTACATAGCCCTTCATCTGATCCGCGCCGACTGCCTCCGGGAGATCCTCCGGCTCCGGCTGTTCATCCATTACCGCGAAAACTCGCTCCGCACCCGCCAATGCTGAAAAAATCGTATTGACCTGCATGGACACTTCATTGATCGGACGGCTGAACTGTCTGGAATAATTGACAAATACCGAGAATCCGCCCAGATCGAATCCCTGTACCACACAGAGGATACCGCCGACACAGGTCGTGATCGCATACGTAACCTGGCTCAGATTGCCCAACACAGGTCCCATCAGTCCGCCGAAGAATTGCGCCCGGATCTGCTTTTCCCTCAGGTCCCGGTTCAGAAGTCCGAACTCCTCTTCACACACTTCCTCATGGCAGAACACCTTGACAACCTTCTGCCCGCTGACAGACTCTTCTACATACCCATTTACAGCGCCCAGTGCTGCCTGCTGCTCCCGGTAAAAGCGGCGGCTCTTGCCGGCGATCATTCCGCCGACCTTAGCGACAAGCGGTACAAAAACGATTGTAATCAGCGTCAGCCACAGATTCATGCTGATCATCAATACCAGTGTACCGATCAGTGTGATTGCTCCAGAAAAGAGCTGGATCACGGAATTGTTCATCATCTCACCGATCGCGTCCACATCATTCATAAAACGGCTCATCAGCTCGCCGTTACTGTGTGTATCGTAATAGCGTACCGGCAGCTTCTGCAGCTTCTGAAAGAGTTCGTCCCGGATATTTTTCAATACACTCTGCGATACCCAGATCATGATCCGCTGCTGTACATAAGAAGCGACGATGCCGGTCAGATAAATCGCCGCCATGACCAGCAGCGAAAGGGCCAGCTTGCCAAGATCTCCGCCATCCACCAATCCATTGATAATCGGCCGCAGCATGTAGGAGCCCAGGAGGTTCGCTCCTGTCGAGAGCAGAACACAAACAAACGCCACTACGACAAAAAACTTATATTTACTTAAATACTTCAGCAGTCTGGCAATCGAAGCCTTGGTGTCCTTGGGCTTTCCCGGGGCAATCTTGCCGCGTCCCGGACCGCCGCCCGGCCCACCCGGGCCCTTGCCTGACGGTATTCCGGAGCTTTGATACTTCCTGGCCAGCTCTTCCGCTGTTCTTATCCGCCGCGCCATTATGCCTCCGCCTCCTTCCGATCCTGCTGCGAGTAATAAATCTCCTGGTACTCTTTGTTCTGCGCCAGAAGCTCCGCATGCGTCCCCTGTCCTACGATTCGGCCTTCATCGATGACCAGAATCCGATCGGCATCAATCACGGAACTGATCCGCTGCGCAATGATAATTTTGGTTGTGTCCTTCAGCGTCCCCTTAAAGGATTCACGGATTCTGGCCTCCGTCGCTGTGTCCACAGCGCTGGTCGAGTCGTCCAGAATCAGGATCTTCGGCCGTTTCAAGAGAGCTCTCGCGATACACAGACGCTGCTTTTGTCCGCCGGAAACATTGACACCGCCCTGTCCCAGCTCCGTATTATAACCATCCGTAAAGCCGCTGACAAAGTCATGCGCCTGCGCCGCCTGCGCCGCGCCCCGCACCTCCTCATCCGTTGCCGCTTCATCACCCCAGAGAAGGTTCTCCTCAATAGTACCGGAGAACAGAACATTTTTCTGTAAAACCATACCCACGCCCTCTCTCAGGTTTTCCAGAGAATACTCCCGGACATCGACGCCGTCTACCAATACCTCGCCCTCATCCGCGTCGTAAAGCCGCGGAATCAGCTGTACCAATGTCGTCTTGCCGCTGCCGGTTGAGCCGATAATGCCCAGTACCTCTCCGGGCTGCACATCGAAATTCAGATGGTCCAGCACCCACTCCTCGTGATCCTTATAGTAGCGGAAGCATACATCCTTAAACTCCACGTGTCCCTTCTGTACCTTCAGCTCCTTGTGCGACGCTTTCTCGTCGGTCAGATCCACAGGCTCCGTCATAACTTCTTTGATTCGCTTGGAAGAAGCCATCGCACGGGAGCTTTGCAGAATGATCATAGCCACCATCATCAAAGAAGACAGAATCTGCACTACATATGTGGTAAAGGAAGTCAGATCTCCGATCAGCATGTCCCCGACAATGACCTGTTGTCCGCCAAACCAGACAACTGCCAATGTCGTGACGTTCATGGCGAGTGTCATGATCGGCATGGTCAATACAACCATCCGCAGTGCTTCCAGAGAACGGCTCTTCAGATCCTCCGTCTTATCCTCGAAACGTTTTTTCTCATAATCTTCCCGGACAAAAGACTTGATGACCCGGACATTGGTCAGGTTCTCCTGAATTCCGATATTCAGCGCATCGATCTTTTTCTGCATCGTCATAAACCGCGGGAAGGCGATCTTCATCAGAATCGTGATCACGACAATCAGAATCGGCGCGATAATCGCGATGATCATAGCGAGACTGGCGTTAATTTGCGTCGCCATAATGACCGCGCCGATCAGCATACCCGGCGCGCGCAGCATCATAATCAACGACATACGGGTAATATTCTGCAGCTGCGTCACATCGTTGGTCAGCCTTGTCACCAGAGATCCGGTCTGAAAATGATCCAGATTGGCAAAAGAAAAGGTCTGCACTTTTTTATAGAGATCTTCCCGCAAATCCGCCGCAAAACTGACAGAAGCTTTGGCCGCGAAATAGTTGCCGCCTACGCCGCCGCACATCATCATGATAGCGACTCCTACCATCAAAAGTCCCATCCGCACAATATACCCGATATTGTCTGCCGGGACACCTATGTTGATGATATTGGCCATCAGACGCGGCATCAATACCTCGCCCACGACCTCTGTAATCATCAGAATCGGCCCTACGATAAAGTACAGCAAATAGGGCTTAATATACTTAAAATAAAAACTCATTCGTCCTCTCCTCCCTCTTCACAGAGCCGCTGAAGATTTTCCTGAATCCGCTGGTTGACCTTATAATAGTGTTCTTTGTCTTCCTGACTGAGCCCCTGATACATTGCCTCCGTCACTTCTCCAAAAATCTTATGACTCTCACAGACTACCTTCTTCCCCTGCTCTGTCAACGTCACCTGATGATAACGGTTATCCTCTGAATCCACAATCCTCTGTATATAGCCTCCCTGCTCCAGCTTTTTCAGAGAAACCCCAACCGCGGGCTGTGAGATCTGAAAATCCTCCGCTATCTGCTTCTGAGAGCTCTGCGGATGATCGGACAGATACATCAGAATCTGATGCTGCGCCCGATGAATTCCGGTCCGATTGAGCTTCTGCTCCATCGCTTTCCGGTGCCACCGGTGTACCTCCCGAATACTTCGGTCCAGATCGCTTGCTTTCATCTCATCCTCCCCTAATAATAAACTTCTTAATAATTAATGTGTTAATTATATAGATAAATCTCTGGATTGTCAAGTTCTTTTTTTAGAAAAAAACGGTCTGAAGTATGACCTCAGACCGGCATGCAGGCGTTCTGCCTCGCGGCAATCTTTTTGTAATTGATGATAAAGTACACAATCTCCGCGATTGCCGTAATCGTCCATGAGAAAATGTACAGCAGATACAGGGAGGGGATGGTATGGAAATATGCGAAAACCGTATAGATCCATACAACACGGAATACGCAGGAACCCATGATCACGATAACCGTAGGCACAAAGCTCTTGCCGATACCACGGCTGGCGGCAATGGTACAATCCATAAAGGCGCTGACCGCATAGGAGAAACTCATAATCTGCGTACGTTGGAGCCCTGCCGCAATGACCGTTTCATCATTGGCAAACAGGGATAAAAATTCTCTGCCGAACAGGAACAACGCCCCGCCGAGCAACGCGCCCGCCACAAAAGAATACACGATGCCGATGAAGTAGCTCTTCAGTACGCGGTCCCATTTCCCGGCTCCCAGGTTCTGTCCCATAAAGGTCGAACACGCTGTATAAAACGCTGCCATGACGTTATAGATAATGGCGTCGGAATTGGCCGCGGCGGAATTGCCCTCGACCATGACAGAATCAAAGGAATTGACAGCCCCTTGTATAAAGAGGTTCGCGACCGCAAAAACGGCACTCTGTAGTCCCGCCGGAATGCCCAGCCCAAGAATGCGTTTCTTCTCCTGCGGATCCAGCCCGTTTTTCAGATCGCGCAGCCGGAAGGTACAATCGTCCTCCTGCTTGGCCATATGTATAAGGATGAGTACGGCAGACACATACTGCGTGATGATGCTGGCAAGCGCGACGCCTTCCTCTGCCATACCGCAGACGATAACGAAAAACAGATTGAAGAGTACATTCAGTATTCCGGCGATCATAAGATACACCAGCGGACGCTTCGTATCGCCATTTGCACTGAGTACTCCGTTACCGAAGTTGAAAATTCCAAGCGCCGGCATGCCAAACGCGTAAACTCGGAAATAGAGCACGGCGCCATCAATAAGATCGTCCTTGGTGCCGAGGAGCTCCAGCATGAATCTTGCGGACAGGAGGCACAGCACCGTAATGATGCAGCCGGTCGCAAGACAGATCACAAACGCGGTACGGATTGAAGCAGCGGTGCGCGCCTTCTGCTGTGCTCCGAGATGCTGCGCGACCCGGACATTGACGGCGCTCCCCATTCCGATGAGAAAGCCGGTGAACAAGGACACAAGGATTGTAGTGGATCCGACCGCTCCCAAAGCCTCCGCACTTGAGAATTTACCGACAACCGCCACGTCCGCCATATTGAACAGCACCTGCAAAAGCTGGGACAGCATAAGCGGGACACTGAAAAGAAACATATTTTTCCACAGAGAGCCGTCTGTCATCTGGATCTCACCCGATGTTCTTCGGCTCTTGGAAGATGGTTTAGCCATAAGGATACCCTCCGAAAATTCAAATACCATGTATCTGCGGATGCAGTTTGAAACTGCACGCAAGTGCATATCATAGCACAGTCCGTATGAATTTTCAATAGGCGGATACGACAATTCTCCCGGTTGAATTACAAGATTACGGCGGCTACCGTTTTCGATAACCGCCGTACGTTAAAATGTCTTCGTGAACTTTTTCAAATTGCTCTGTTTTTCTTTTTCAACACCATATACAAAATCAAAGCCAAATTGCTCAGCAGTGACGCTCCCGCAACTGTGACCGCGATCACGGCAACGGTATGGTCGCCCTCCGTCTCCACAACCGCGTCAAAAAGGGCCGGAACAGCATCGTCCGCCTTCGCCTGCACACCCGTATCCGTTGCTCCGATCCACCAGTTGCCATTCTCGCCGATATACGGTGTCTGACCATCCTGGCCGTCGTTGCCGACCACCCTGCCGAGGTTGACGGTTGTACCATTGGTATAAGTGAGGACAAGTTCACCGTTTGTATTGATCACTGCCTTAGCAATCCCCACTCCATCCTTGCCGTCCCTACCGTCTTTACCGTTTGTGCCGTTCACTCCGTCTCTTCCATCTGTGCCGTTCTTTCCATCCACACCGTTCACTCCGTCCTTTCCGTCCGCGCCGGTGTCTCCTTTTTCCCCCTTTTCGCCTTTTTCTCCTTGAACCGAAGCCTGAACACCAGTATCCATATCGCCCAGCCACCAGTTGCCGTTCGCGCCTATATAGGGAATGAGTCCATCCTGTCCCTTTTCGCCCTGTTCTCCTTTTTCACCGGCGGCTCCGGTAGCTTCTGCGCCGAGAGATTGCCAAGTCACACCGTTATCATAGGAAACATACCAGAGATTATCCGTCCCGACTTTGAGCTGCGGGGTTGTTCCGTCCTCACCATCCATTCCCGCATCGCCTTTTTCACCCTGGTCGCCTTGCTCTCCGGCCGCCTTCACATTGAGACAGTTCCAGGTCACACCACCATCATAAGAGACATACCAATAGCCATCCGTTTCGATCTTAAGCTGCGGAGTCACAGCGTCCTTGCCTGCTTCACCAGCCTCTCCCTGATCACCTTTTTCGCCTTTTTCACCTTGATCGCCTTGATCTCCCTTATCGCCTTTTTGTCCCTGATCGCCGGTGGCTTTTACCCCAAGTGAAACCCATGTCACACCGTTATCGTAGGAAACGCACCAAGTATTATTTTCATCAATCTTCAGCTGCGGTGTCACCCCAGGCTCTCCCTTTCCAATATCCGCGGCCGAAAAATATTTAACATTCAGCGTAATATCCTCTGTGATGAGGCTATCGAAGTCGAATACTGTACCATCCTCCTGAACCCAGCACGCAAAGAATGTATCGTCTTTTTCAGGAAGTGCAGGACGCATAACAGTACCGCCAGCGGGTACAATCCCGACTGCGTAGGTCTCCCCGTCCACTTGGAATGTCACCATCTTATCGGTTATCTCATACCGTGCGGCTACCTTGCCGTATACCAGTCCGATATTTTCCACCGAGGCTTCCGGAGATTCGAGGGTCAGATCTCCATAAACCGTCGCGGGCTGGGGCAAGGAGCTGGTGAGTTTGCCTCCAACATAAAGATCTCCCTTCACCATACCACTATCCAGGGACAAGGTAGAACCGGGCCAAGCCATGATCGCCGGGCCGTACGTTGCTGTGCAGCCGATGACACTCGCTGTCCCGCTGAGTATAGCGCTGCCGCCCATCCCCACATTGATGCCGCCGCCCCTCTCCGCATGACAGCCAACGATCGTACCGGCGGTCATAATCAGTTTTCCGGCTGGTGAAAGAGAGTAATCCGGGTAGGTGGTCCGCTGATACTGCAGATTGATCCCACCGCCGCTCTGCGCGTTTCCTCCTGTGATAATGCCTCCATAGAGAATCTCTGTACCGCTCTCCTCATTCAGCGTCCAAAGGCCCGTGGAAGAATCCTTATCGAACCTGTGCGGCGCATTCGGATTACTATCCTCGATCGTAATCCGAATACCTGGAGACACCTCGAAGACCGAACCGCCGCCTGTCATCTGTAATACATGCCCATTTAAATCAAGCGTCGCGTCTCTGACCACTTTCAGCGGCTGGGTCAGAACAATATCCCGATCCAGATAACATTTATCGGAAAGTCCGTTTTGTATATCCCAGTCGTCAAGCGGCAAACACTCCGGATCATTAAAATCCAGCGCATATGCCGATGTCGGCAGCATCGTCAATGTTATCGCAAGTACCAGTAATATTCCCCCAAAAACGCTTTTTCATCTGTTTTCCTCCATTGGCTGCTCATAACAGCTTATTCCTGAATGCTGTCCGTCGTGTCCAGACTAATATATATATCAATTATAACAAGAAGTACATAAAAAGCAAGAGGAGTATGAACCCGCCGGTGTAAAAAACATGACAAACATTATAATATATGTCATAGTCTATAATTTTTAATTCGGATTTTTGATAATTGCATTTAATGCATTCCTCCTTGCCTGATCATCCCGATTGTCTACTGCTTTTCTACCATTGCTTCCACAAAATTTAGGGGCCTGCCACCCATACCTGCTCTTTAACTTTATTATACATATTTTTCCAATTTGTGTCAATTCTTTTCTGTGTTTTAAATACAATATTTTACAAGCTGTGTTGAAATTATCGTAGCACTCAAAAAACAGCGTCCGGCTCTTATCTTGAACCGGACGCTGTTTCCATCGTCTTCCACATAATATACGCGTCTTCCCGCGGTTTTTCATAATACCCCGGCCGAACGCCGGCATCTGTAAATCCATGCTTCAAATAGAGCTCGTGCGCCGCCGTATTGCTGACGCGGACCTCCAGCGTCGCGTACAGGATTCCTCTGGACGCGTACTCTGCCTCCAGCGCCATGAGGAGGCTCCCGGCGATTCCCTGCCTGCGGTGTTCTCCATCGACGGCAATATTGGTGATATGGGCCTCGTCAAAGATCTGCCAATAGCCGCCATAGCCCACCACCTGACCATCCGCACAAGCGACCATGTATCTTGCCATCTTGGCGTTTTCCCGAAGTTCCCGGAGCATCGCTTCCGACGACCAAGGCTGAGAAAAGCACTGATTCTCTATCTCGATCACACGGGGAATATCCTCTTCAGTCATGGGACGGTATTCCATCATTTCCCCGCCTCCGCAGCCAGCCGTTCTTCCCTCTCCCGTTCAGCCTGTGGCTTGCGCAGGTAATCCAGCTGCAGACTTCCGCCCGGTATGGTTTTTCCGGCTTCACACAACTTTGCGCCGAGCGCCGCAACCGTTCCGGCGCTGGCGTGGCATAACTGTGCCGGAACCAACATTACCGGCTTCTCCGTCAGACTCTGAAGCTTCTCCCAATAGACCGGCGCTCCGTCTCCTACTAGAATCGCCGGGACCGCGAGTGCATTCAACTTCTGTGCCAAAGCCTCCGGCGGAAGCGCCTCCGGAGCTGCGATCTCCTCCATGAACTCTCCCTGATAACGATAGATCGCCGTATACACCTGTCCTCTGCGCGCGTCCATCATCGGGACGATCAGCCGGTCTGTCGGCGCGATATTGGCAGCGAGCGCAATCAAGGTTCCGATGGGCGCCAACGGAATCTTGAGTCCCAGAGCCAATCCCTTGGCTGTAGCAGCCCCGATCCTGAGTCCTGTAAAAGATCCCGGTCCCGCGTCCAGTGCGATCGCCGTAAGCTCCTCCGGCTGTACCTGTGCCTGACGCAGCACAGAATCCACCATGGGCATCAACGTCTCCGAATGCGTCAGCGTCCCGCCGACCATCTGCTCCGCTACAATCTGCCCATCTCTATACACCGCGGCTCCCGCAACCTTGGCCGCCGCCTCGATTCCCAAAATAATCATATCTGTTCTCCTGAAGTCAAAACAATCCTCCGGTACTCTGTCCCCTGGGACAAATCCTTCTCAATCCGAATCCACCGCGTCTCGGCCGGCATACTCTCCGCCCGCTGCGAAGCCCACTCTACCAGGCATACACCGGAGGCATCCAGATAGTCCTCCCATCCGATCTCCCACAGCGCGTCCTCATCTGTCAACCGATACACGTCAAAATGAAACAGCGGAATCCGTCCCTCCCGGTATTCATGCACAATCGTAAATGTGGGACTCATAATGTCCTGCGTAATACCGAGGCCACGAGCAAAGCCTCGGGCAAGCACCGTTTTTCCCGTACCCAGATCTCCATCCAGTCCATAGACCTGACCCGGTTTGACGCATTCACCCAGACTCCGGCCGATCGCCTCTGTCTCTGCCATACTATGGCTCTCCCAATAGCGTTCCGTTTTCATCGTCCCTGCTGCACCCCTGTACGAAGCTTCTGAAAGTCCTGATCATACTTTTTCATCAGTTCATCAATACTCGTATCCGCCGCTCCATGGTTCAGCTGCCGAAAAGCACGCAGACGGTCCAGCTGCGACTGCAGATCATTCTGCTTATCCTCAGACACATACAGATCATCCAGATCGAAATGAAAATTGCTCCCATTGGTCTCCAGATACGCCAGCACATTGCTGGCCTCTGTATACAATTCCTGCAGCAGCTGCACACAATCGCGGTACCGTCCTAGGATCTGCGCCTTAGCATCCTCCTTCAGGTAGGTATCGTTCATCATCCGCCTTGCTTCCTGCTCCTTGCGTTTGATCTCCTCCTGGATCTCAATTCGCAGCCGACGGATCTGCTCCAGCGCACTGTTCGGATCAGCTTCGCGGATCTCCTCTTCTGCCTTACGAGATACCGTATCGTCCTGCCTCTTTTCCTTTTTCCCTGAATTCTCCCTTTTATACTGACGCTTTAACGAACTGGAAGTCCCAGTCACAAAACTCAGAAGAGCGCCCGCTACCGTTCCAAAAGAAAAGACGGTCTCCATCACCTCGAAAACTCCGTCTCCATTGAGCAGCCCCCGCAGAAAAAAGAACAGGACTACATAAATAAAGCCCTGCGTCGAGCCGCTCACCAGCCATTTGCGAAAGCCCTGCTTGTTCTCCTTCAGGACCGCCGGCAGCTTCACCAGTGCTCTGGCTCCCAGAAACGCGATGATAAATCCAAATAAACTATACATCCCATGCTCCCATCTTTTGTTTGCAGCCATTCAAAATATGCAATAATCCGACTTCACGCCTATTATACCCCATCCCCCCTTAAGATTCAAGAAAAAAGCTTGACAAATTCCCGGATTTCTATTAGAATCAATTTAAGTTCTTCAGGGCAGGGTGCAATTCCCTACCGGCGGTATAGTCCGCGAACGCCTCTGGCGCCGATCCGGTGTGATTCCGGAACCGACAGTATAGTCTGGATGAAAGAAGACGCTGTGCATATGGCATTTGCCCGGAAGTCCTTTTGGATTTCCGGCTTTTTGTTTTTCCGCGCAGCCCCGCGTTCTGAAGGCATAGAATGTATCAGGAGGAATATTTTATGTCTGCACAAAAATTTTTTTCGGTTCACAATCTAGTCCTTATCGCTATGCTGGGTGCTTTGGCCTTTGTTCTCATGTTCTTTGAGTTTCCGCTGCCGTTTCTGGCCCCCAGCTTCTATGAACTGGACTTCAGCGAAGTTCCGGTACTCATCGGCGCCTTCTCTATGGGGCCTCTGGCGGGTGTCGCTATCGAGGCGCTCAAGATTCTGCTGAAGCTTCTCTTCAAAGGGACTTCCACCTTCTATGTAGGGGACTTTGCCAACTTCATCATCGGCTGTGCTTTTGTCCTGCCTGCCGGGATTCTCTATCGTGTTCGCCATACCCGTAAAGGAGCGCTCCTCGGCATGGCTCTGGGTACACTGTGCATGATCGTAGTCGGCGTGGTTACCAATGCGTATCTCCTGCTTCCCTGGTATGCCAACAACCTTTTCGGCTCCATGGAACCGATTCTGGCCGCCGGAAGAGAGATCTGGGGCAGCATCGACAGTGTCTTGTCCTTTGCTTTCCTGATCGTAGCACCTTTTAACCTGTTCAAGGGAATCGTCGTGAGCCTGATCACCTTCCTGCTCTATAAGCATGTGAGCCGACTGATCAACGCCTTTTCCCATAAAAACAAGGCATAAACCAAAAGCCTGTGACGGCAAAACCGCTGTCACAGGCTTTTTTCTTATACTTCTCCGTCCATCATCCGCTTGATGAATCGCTTTACCAGTACATCCATCGCGTTGGAGTTGTGTCCCTCTCCCGGAACCATCGTGAAATGATACTGGAAGGGGTCGTCCGGGAATGTCTGAACCATATCCCGAATCATCTCATTCATATCCCGCCACGGATCGAATTCTCCGCAGCCATGATCGATAATGGGCTTCAGGCCATCTCCCGCGGCAACTTCCCGCAGTGCCTTCCGTACACAGTACTCAGACTCCTTGATGTTGCCCTTGCCGAAGAGACGCTCTTTATCTCTCATCCGGCCTTCAAAATTGGCATCCGCCTTATCTCCCGCGCCGTACGCTCCGATCGCACCGAAGGTCTCCAGATTACGAAGTCCCACATGCAGGCATCCGTATCCGCCGTTGGAGAAACCGCTGATCCAGTTGTCCTCCCGCTTGGTAGACAAGCACGGCAAGAGCCGTCTCATGATGTCCGGCAGCTCCTTACCCACGTAGTCCGCGTATCTGGGGCCCTCTGCCATATTTACAAAGCAGGACTGATTGGCATTGACCAGAATCACCGCAAGATCCTCATAGGCTCCCGCGTACTCCTGAATTCTCGTATTGTGCAGCCATGCTGTCTGATCTCCGGAGCCGCCGTGCAGCAGCCACAGCACCTTCATGGGCTTCTGAAGCTTCTCGGGATGGTCCGGCAAAAGCGCCCACACATCCATTCCCATCTGCAATACCGCAGAATGAATATGAAACTGCATAAAGGTCATCGCTTCAGCCCTCCCTTCAACAGCAGCGCAAACGCTTCTTCCATGCGGTCTGCCTGACTCTGTCCCTGTAACTGTATGATCTCGGCGTTGCCGCAGGATGTCTTCTCCGCGTCATTCCACGCGATTGTAACCGGAATCTGATACTGATGATGCAGCTTGAAGCCATTATGCTCCAGTTCTTCCTTCGGTCCGAACAAACACTCCGGCTTCGGCTCGAAACCGGTTCCGTACAGCTCCTCCACATCCAGCAGAGGATCCACCGCTACCGCCTGGCGATAGCACTCCGGATGATTCTGCGCCGCCATCAGCGCGCCGTATCCGCCCATGTCCACGCCCATCACTACCGGCTTTTCCTCCAACGGGAACCATCCTGTCAGCTGCTTGGTCACATCCTGCAGATAGTCTCCCCAACGATATTCTGCCATACTGTTGACATAAAAGCTCTGATTGCCCTGTATCAACGCTATGG
>CAVGBV010000041.1:14044-21605 GCA_963627615.1 Alloprevotella sp. | reverse complement strand
GGAACAGGCAACCGGTATTGACCTGATTATTGATGACACACCGGAAGCAGTAATTCTCTCTTCGTTTGATCCGATTCGTAGGGAGATTGCAAGAATTGCTTTAGAGAAATTGATTGTAGACGGCCGTATTCATCCGGCCCGTATCGAAGAGATGGTGAATAAGGCCACCAAGGAAGTAGAGAATATCATCCGTGAAGAGGGTGAGGCTGCTACCTTTGAGACCAATGTCTATGGCCTGCATTCCGAATTGATTCGTCTGTTGGGCAAACTGAAGTACCGGACAAGTTACGGGCAGAATGTGCTGAAGCACTCGATTGAGGTTGCGCATCTATCCGGACTGATCGCTGGGGAATTGGGACTGGATGTCCGTCTTGCCAAGCGTGCGGGACTTTTACATGATATTGGTAAGGCAGTGGATCATGAGATGGAAGGCTCGCATGTATCCATTGGCGCGGCGTTGCTGCGCAAATATAAGGAGTCTCACATCGTAGTCAATGCGCTGGAGGCGCACCATGGCGATGTTGAACCGGAATCTTTGATCGCCGTGATCGTACAGGCGGCGGATTCGATTTCGGCGGCACGTCCGGGCGCACGCAGAGAGACGCTGGAGAGTTATATCACTCGTTTGGAAAAGCTGGAGAGCATTGCCAATGAGTTCAAAGGCGTTGAGAAGACATTCGCGATTCAGGCTGGCCGTGAGCTGCGTCTGATGGTGATTCCGGAGCAGGTGAGTGACGATGATATGAAGATTATGGCGCGGGATGTAGCTAAGCGCATTGAAAATGAACTGGAATATCCGGGTCAGATCAAAGTCAATATCATCCGTGAGGTCAGAGCAACAGAGTACGCAAAATAAAAAGATAAAGCGCATAAAACCGCGGGGATACTGCTCGGAGCAGAGTTGTATTTCTGCGGTTCTTTTTTTGAGAAAGGAGAAAAGGATGAAAGAGTTGAGAATCGGATTTATTGGGGTCGGCAACATGGGCGGAGCATTGCTGCGCGGGATTCGTACACACCGCCCGGAGCATACGGTTCTGGCCTGCGACGTATCAGAAGAAGCTTGCCGCAGAGCAGAAGCGATGGGAGCCGTTATTTGCGGCAGTATTGGGGAAGTAGTCCGCGGAAGCGATATTGTTCTGATCGCGGTCAAGCCGCAATTCTTTGGAGAGGTGATGCCTCAGATTCAGCAGGCGCTGACAGAGCGCAAGCTGGTGATCAGCATTACGCCGGGATTTGATTTTGCGTGGCTGAAGGGAGCATTGGGAGAGAATGCGGCGTTGACGCGTACGATTCCCAATATGCCGGCCATGGTAGGAGAGGGGATTACACTGATTACGTTCGGAGCAGAGGTTACTTCGGAGGAACGGCAGGACATCCTGGAGATTTTCCGCTGTGTAGGGCGGGTCTGCGAGATGCCCGAGCGTCTGTTGGATGCGGGGATGACCGGATCTTCCGCTTCTCCGGCCTTTACATATATGTACATTGAGGCCATGGCGGACGGAATCGTGGCTTTGGGAGTTCCCAGAGCCCAGGCCTATGAGCTGTGTGCCCAGGCGGTTTTGGGAGCAGCCAAAATGGTTTTGGAGACAGGAAAGCATCCTGGGGAACTGAAGGATCAGGTGTGTTCACCTGGCGGAATGACGATCCAGGGAGTTAAGAAGTTAGAAGAAAACGGTTTTCGATACGGAGTGATCGCCGCGGAGGAAGCCGCGTGGATCAAATCACAGGAAATGACAAAAAAGTGAGGAATAGACATGGAAGTAAAAAAGAGTGAGCTGCAGTTTGACGGTAAAATCCTGAAAGTATACAAGGATCAGGTGCTTCTGGATAACGGCATGGAGGTTACGCGGGAAGTGGTGCGCCATCACGGGGCAGCGGCAGTGATTCCGGTGACAGAGAACGGAGAAGTCATCTTGGTAAAGCAATACCGATATGCGGTGGGCCGAGAGATGCTGGAGATTCCGGCAGGCCTTCTGGAGCCGGGAGAGAAGATGGAAGAGTGCGCTGCCAGAGAGACCGAAGAGGAGACGGGATTCCGTCCGTTGGAGATCACGCATCTGTTTGATTTTTATTCGTCTCCCGGGTATTGTACAGAATGTGTAGGAGTTTTCGCAGCGAAGCATCTGATGCCCAGTCAGCAGCACCTGGATCCCGATGAAGATGTAGAGGTAGAGATTCTGCCGCTCGAGGAAGCCGTGGACAAAATCCGCAGCGGGGAGATCGTGGATGGAAAAACAGTGGCAGCGATTATGAGCGTTTCGGCACAGTCTCTGATCTAAAGGAATGAGGGAGAATCCCCCGGCATAAGTATGATTATAAAAAGCCGGGGGTATTTTTATGTCCAGAAGAGAGCGGGTTGTACGGGCCCTGGGACTGCCGGAGGATGTGATATTGAATATTCCGCAGGCGGAGATGTCCGGAAATGGTCATTTGCATTTGGATCACTATAAGAGAATTCTGGAATTCAATGAAGAACTGGTGGTTTTGCAAACCTCTCAGGGAATTTGGAGAATCGAGGGCAAGGATCTGCAGATTCGTTTTGCCAAATCCGGAGAGCTGGATATTGAAGGAGATTTTTCCAATATACAACCGGGAAGGAGATAAATATGGGCGGATCCGTAAAGCGGTTTATGCGGGGGCAGACTCGGGTTCGGATCGAGGGCAGCGGCGTGCTTCGCTGCCTGAACATTCTGTTGGGAAAAGAGGCAGAAGTCCGGGGAGCCAGAAGACAGGAGAATGGACTGGAATTATGGGTCGACACAGACAAACTCGGAGAGTTGGAGCGATGTGCGCAGAAAAGCGGCTGTAGGGTAGAAATCGTAAGAGCGGCCGGATTTCCTAAGTGGAGAAAGAGTTATGGAAATCGATATGGCTTTCTATTAGGAATCTTATTGGCCGTCACTGCCATGGCTTTTTTGAACTGTTATATCTGGCGGCTGGATATCCGGGGAAATGAAAGTATCTCCGACGCGGAGGTAGTACGTCGGTTAGAGGAATACGGACTGGAAGAGGGTGTCTGGAAGAGCGGGAAAGATCTTGAAAAGATCAAAAACGAGCTTCTTTTGCAATATCCGGAGTGGGCATGGCTCTCCTTGAGCATTGAAGGGGCGACACTTGAAGTGCGTCTGGAAGAAGCGACATCGCCGCCGATGATACAGCAGGAAGGAAGTCCGGCAGATCTTGTAGCGGATCAGGAAGGAATTATCTATTCGATCGTGACAAAACGCGGAAAACCGCAGGTGCGGGCCGGAGATGTAGTCCGTACGGGAGATGTGCTGATTTCCGGTACAATAGAGTTTGAAAAAGAAGACGGAACGACTGGATATCGGTACACACAAGCGCAGGGAGATGTATATGCGGTACGGACAGAGTATCTGGAAGCAGAGGTGTGTGAAAATTATACGGAAAAGATCTATACGGGGGATCGTGTAAGCGAACTCTGGTTATTGCATGACGGTCAGGAAATCTGTCTGTATCATCCTTTTCGAAGCCTCGAAAACGCGGATTGTCTGGAGGAGACGCCGGGAGCAGGATTTTCGGATTTTTTGGAGAAGCTGCCCATCCTTCCGCATATCAAACTTCTGCGCAGGACATATTTTTTTTATGAACCGGTTCTTCGTACGTATCGGGAAGATCAGATGAAAGTATTGTTGAATGCTTCTTTACAGAAACAAAAAGAAGCTCTTGTTGGTATTTCCGGAGGCGAAGTCTTAGAGGAGAAGATGCAGTACACAGAACAGGAACAGGGAATACGCGGTACATTAGAGGTAAAGATGCTGCAAAAGATCGGTGTATCTCGTACAATGCCGATGATTTCGGAAGAAAATCCATCCTGAAGGCAGAAAAATCCCGCAATCCTCTTTAGAAATTGTGAAAACTGTGATACAATAGGAAAGAACTGGAGAGGAGGAAGAAAATGAGCAGTGAAAGAATCGTAAAGATCCCCGGAGAATATATCAGCAATGTATTTGGTAAGTTCGATGAAAATATTCAGGCACTGGAGCGAAAATGCAATGTGACGATTGTAAATCGGGAGGATTCCCTGATCCTCAGCGGTACGGCGGAAGATACGGATCATGCGGAGGATGTGCTGCATAAGCTGATCGCAGTCGCGAGAAGCGGAGAGAACGTTACCTTACAGCATGTCAATTATCTGAGCAGTCTTTCAGCGGATGAGGCACAGGAAGATGTGAAGGAGCTTCTGTCCGATGTGGTTTGCTTTACTAAGCAGGGAAAGCCGATTCGTCCCAAAACCTTAGGACAGAAGAGATATGTCGATCAGATCCGTAAACATACACTGACCTTTGGAGTCGGACCAGCCGGTACAGGAAAAACTTTTCTGGCTATGGCCATGGCCGTACAGGCTTTTAAGCAGGATGAGATCAGCCGGATTATCCTGACAAGACCCGCGATTGAGGCCGGGGAAAAGCTGGGTTTTCTGCCGGGAGACCTGCAGAGTAAGATCGATCCCTATCTGCGTCCGCTCTATGATGCTCTGTATGAGATGATGGGACCGGAATCTGTTGCCAAGAATCTGGAACGGGGTGTAATAGAGGTCGCGCCGCTCGCCTATATGAGAGGACGGACACTGGATAATTCTTTTATCGTATTGGATGAGGCGCAGAATACGACGCAGGCGCAGATGAAGATGTTTTTGACCCGTATTGGATTTAACTCCAAGGTAGTCGTAACCGGAGACCTGACGCAGATTGACCTGCCGGATGGACAAAAGTCCGGTCTGCGGCAGGCAGTAACGATTTTGCGCGATGTAGAGGATATCGGCATCACACGTATGAACAATCAGGATGTGGTGCGGCATCCATTGGTACAGCGGATTGTAGAAGCCTATGAAAAAGGAGAACACCCGGAGCCAGCCAAGGGCCCCTGGGATAAAAAGGATGGGGGCCGTAGAAAAGGATGAGTACAAAGGTTTGGATGCAATGGGAGTATGAGCTGCCGGAGGAGGAGAGGCCGCAGTGGGAGGAGCTCTTTGAGAAAGTGGCAGATACAGTGCTTCGTTCCGAGGGAGTGAGCCTTCCAACGGAGGTCGAGCTGAATGTGGTCGGAGATGAAGAGATTCATGAACTGAACAAGGAGTATCGTAAGGTGGATCGGGCGACGGATGTTCTGTCTTTCCCGTTATGCAATCTGGTGCCGGGACAGGCGCAGGAGGGTCTTGCGGAGGAAGAGACCGATCCGGAGAGCGGAAGGGTCTGCCTGGGCAACATCGTTTTATCCTGGGACCATGTTCAGGCACAGGCCAAGGAGTACGGACACAGCATCCGCAGAGAGGCCGCGTTTCTGGTGATTCACAGTATGCTGCATCTTTTAGGGTATGATCATATGGAAGCACAGGAAGAGCAGGAGATGATTGCAAGGCAAAAGGAAATTCTGGAGATTCTGGGGATTCCGCGGGAGGCTGAGCATGAGTAAATCCAGAGATCTTGTGCGTAAGGGCAGTTTTCTGGTCATGATCTCTGTCTTTATTAAGTTTATCGGGCTCATCTACCGGATTCCGCTGACCAATATGCTTGGAGATACCGGCAACGGTTATTACGGTGTGGCCTTCCAGATCTATAGTTTCTTTATCATATTATCCACGATCGGCGTTTCTGAGGCGATCTCGCGCATGATCAGCGAACGGGTGGCGCGCAGAGAATATGCGAACGCAAGGCAGGTATTCTGGGTGGGCCTGATCTATGCCGGTTCGACGGGATTGTTATACTGTCTGATCCTGTTGTGCGGGGCGGATTTTATTGCCGGGACCATCTTTAACCGGCCGCCGGCCGCGGCCGCGGTGCGCAGTCTTGCGCCGGCAACGCTGATGGTTTCTCTCTCCAGTGTATTTCGCGGAATGTATCAGGGATTGGGCGATGTCAGACCTACGGCCTATGCAGACCTTTTGGATCAGGTGTTTCACGCGCTATTCAGTGTTCTCTTGGTCTGGATTACGATCGGGACGGCATCGGATGTCAACGCGGTGATCGACGGAGTGTATCCGGTTCTGGAGGACGCGGCGTCTCAGGCGGCTCGGGGCAGTATGTACGGCGCTCTGGGAGGACTGCTGTTCCTGATGTTTATCTTTTTGGTATTCAAGGCCAAATCCTCAATCTTTAACGCTCCCGCATCTTCTATTACAGAGCGGAAGTCTACACTATTCAAGCAGTATATCTGGCTGGTGATTCCGATTATGCTCTCGGCTACCGTCTCCAATCTGCGGGAATTGATCGATACGGCGCTTTTTAATACGCTGATGCCGCTCAAGGGGTATACGATGGAATTTACCAATATCCAGACCGGAATGATGACCGGAAAATACAGTGTCATGACCAATATGCCGATCGCGGCTCTGGGAACATTGACGATTGTAATGATTCCGGGAATCGCGGGTGCGATTACCGTCAAGGACTACAAGAGCGTACAGGAGCATATCAATACGCTGATGAAGCTGGTATTGACCTTAAGCTTGCCGGCGGCAGTCGGTCTGTCGATTCTGGGTCAGCCCATTGTTCAGTGGCTCTTTCCGAGCGCCCAGGAGGGCGGTGAGCTCTTGCAGTATGGTTCGTTGATCGTAATTTTTTACGCGATATCGCAGAACGCGGCGGCAATATTGCAGGGACTGGGCAAGATGAGGGTCCCAGTGATCAATGCGATCAAGGGAACCTGTATCAGTACGCCGGTTCTGATTTTCTGCATTATGGTGCTGGATCTGAAGGTATACGCCATGATCGCGAGCGTTACCGCCTTCTCCTTCTGCATCGCGTTCTTTAATATGCGCAGTGTCCTGAAGTACAGCCAGTGTAAAATCGATATCGCGCATCTTTTCATTCCGCCTGCGATCTGCGCCGTATTGATGGGTGTCTTCACATGGCTGATTTATCATGGCATGTATGCACTGTATCCATCCAATACGATCGCGATTCTGCTGTCGGTTGTAGGCAGTGTGGTACTGTATTTTGTCCTGATCCTGAACAGCTCCTGGTACAGCCGGAGCGAGATCAGGGAGCTGCCTTACGGACGATTTCTGATCCGTCTGCGCTTCAGGAGGTAAGGTCCTCCAGAAGGCGGTCCAGGACCTCTTTGTCTGCGGCGGGTATGCCTTGCCGCAGAAGCTCCCGGCGGGCTGGCGTGAGGGAGGAGAGCGGGACGGAGAGAGTTCGGAGCAGTCCTCCGGCGGAATCAAAGACAGCGATCTTATCTTTCCAGATACGGACGGTGTATGCGGCTGCGGCTGGAGCATCCGCAGCCTGAGCGGCCGGAACTTCGGAGAGCTCGGTTTCTGCAGTGTCTTCTTGAGAAGACTTTGCGCCGGACCAGAGGAAAATAGCGGCGATACACAGTACGCAGGCGATTCCGGCCAGACTTGCATAGGAAAAAAGTAAGACTCTTTGCGGATTTTTCATTTTATCACCTCTTCCGGTGATAGTATCTGCAAAGAGTCTTTTCTTTATTCGTGCTCGGTGCTTTCTGCCTGTTCGAGTTCAGCGCTTTGGGCTTCCCAGGCTTCATAGAGAAGATTCAGAGAATCCTCCGCTTCTTTTTTCTGTGTTTCCAGCTTGGC
>CAVGBV010000041.1:0-13982 GCA_963627615.1 Alloprevotella sp. | reverse complement strand
TTTTGGTCGCGACACGGTTGATGAAGTATCGGTCGTGAGAGATGAAGAAGAGCGTTCCTTGATAGCCGAGAAGGTTGTTCTCCAGAACTTCCCGGGACAGGATATCCAGATGGTTGGTAGGCTCGTCCAGCAGAAGAAAATTGCATTCGCTCAGCATGATCTTGCATAGGGAAATACGGGCCTTTTCTCCGCCGGAAAGCGTATGGATGGGCTTGAACACATCGTCCCCGCGAAACAGAAAAGCGGCAAGGACATTCCGTACCTGTCCCAATGTCATCAGAGGATAGGCATCACAGATTTCTTCCAGCGCGGTTTTATCCGGAGAGAGACTCTGCTGCTCCTGATCGTAATACCCCGGAAATACCTTGACGCCGCGCAGCAGTTGACCGCTGTCCGCTTTTTCCTGCCCCATGATCATTTTGAACAGCGTGGATTTTCCGGTTCCGTTCGCGCCCAGCAGCGCGATCTTTTCGCCGCGCTTGATGAGAAAATTCACATGAGAGAACAGCGCTTTGCTGTCAAAGGCCTTGGAGAGCTCATGGGCTGTCAGGACATCGTCCCCGCTCAGAATTTTGGGCGTGAAGGTGAATTTCATTGCCTCTTCGTAGGTGATCGGTTTTTCAACGATGTCCATCCGTTCCAGCACCTTTTCGCGACTTTGCGCTCTTTTTATGAATTTTTCCTGAGAAAAAGAGCGGAGCTTGGCGATGATCTCTTCCTGACGGCGGATCTCTGCCTGTTGGGCTTCGTATTCACGCATGGCGGCCTTGACGCGGGCATCCTTTTCCTGAATGTAAAAGGAATAATTGCCGGAATAGACCTGTGTCGTGCCGCGTTCCAATTCGATGGTACGAGTACAGATTTTGTCCAGAAAATATCGGTCATGGGAAATGATCAGAGCCGCGCCGGCAAAGGAGGAGAGGTATTCCTCCAGCCAGGTGATGGCATCGATATCCAGATGGTTGGTAGGCTCGTCCAGAAGCAGAAGATCCGGTTTTTGCAGCAGAAGCTTACTTAAGGCGACACGGGATTTCTGACCGCCGGAGAGCAGCGTGATCGGAAGCTCATATTCGGATTCGGCAAATCCCAGGCCCTTGAGTACGCCGCGGACGTGGCTGTGATAGGCGTATCCGTCCTGACGCTCAAAGGAGGCCTGCAGACGGGAATACTGTTCCATAAGCTCCGGAGAAGGAGTATCCTTCATGTCTTTTTCCAGTTGGCGCATTTTGTCTTCCATACGCTGCAAAGGCTCAAAAACCTTCAACAGCTCGTCTTCAATCCGTTCGTCGGATTCCAGAGCGGCATTTTGCGGCAGGTATCCGATCCGAAGACCCTTTTGAATATAGAGATTGCCGGAATCGGCGGTATAGGCGCCGCGAAGGATCTGGAACAGTGTTGTTTTGCCTGCGCCGTTGACGCCCACCAGAGCCACTTTTTCTTTATCCTCCAGGTGGAAGGTAACGTCCTTTAATATTTCGGTAACGCCAAATGCTTTGGCAAGATGGCTTGCTGATAAAATCATGATAAAATAGATTGACCTTTCTTCAAAAATACGATACAATTATACTGCAAACCGTTGCAAGATGCAAGTATACATATTTAGGGGGTAATGACATGAACGCGACTTATACCAACCCAATCCTGAAGGGGGATTATTCGGATCCGGATGTGATTCGGGTAGGCGAAGATTATTATATGATCTCTTCTTCCTTTACCTACTTCCCGGGAATTCCGGTATTGCACTCCAAGGATCTGGTGCATTGGGAACATATCGGTTATGCGGCACAGTCTCTTCCGTTTGCCGCATATGATACGCCGCAGTATAAAAAGGGAACATGGGCGCCTTGTATTCGTTACAATAAGGGAAAGTTCTATGTTTATGTGTGCGCGCCGGATGAGGGACTTCTGGTGTTCCGGGCAGAGAATCCTGCCGGACCGTGGAGAATGTTCCACGCGGCCAATGAGACTGGTTGGATCGATCCGACGGTATTGTTTGATGATGACGGTCAGGTATATCTGGTACATGCATGGGCCAGAAGCCGCAGCTGTATCGATTCCAGACTGTATCTGCACAGAATGAACGCGGAGGGAACCAAGGTCATCGACGGCGGCAAGGAGATCTTCCATGAGGAGAAGAAGCATCCTACTACAGAAGGCCCGAAGCTGTATAAGAGAAATGGATATTATTACATCATGTGTCCTGCGGGCGGTGTCAAGACTGGATGGCAGCTGATTCTGCGTTCCAAGAATATTGAGGGCCCTTATGAGCAGAAGGTCGTTCTGCATCAGGGACAGACGCCGATCAACGGACCGCACCAGGGCGGCTGGGTGGATACGCCGGACGGTGAGGATTGGTTTATTCATTTCCAGGATATCTACGTATATGGACGAGTTCCGCATCTGCAGCCGGTACATTGGGTCAATGACTGGCCGGAGATGGGCGTGGACAATAATGGTGACGGAATCGGCGAGCCTGTGTTGGAGTATCCGGCGCCGGCGGCATATACACCATCGGATATCATGCCCTATACTTCGGATAGTTTTGCGGGCGATAAGCTGGGACTGCAGTGGCAGTGGCAGGCCAATCCGAGACAGGAGTGGTACAGCATGACGGAGAATCCGGAAGCGCTGCGCCTTAATACCTGCCGCATCAGCCGCACCAGTACGTTGTTCCATGCAGGACAGTTCCTGTCTCAGCTGATGCAGTATTACGATTTTGATATGACAGTACAGGTAACACTGCGTCCGGAAGAGTCGGGAGACCGTGCGGGCCTGGCTATGATGGGCAGCAATTATCGGTATCTGGCACTGGAGAACGGCAAGAAGGGAATGCAGGTTACGCTTTATAACGGTGAGGTGAGAGAGCTTCCGAGGGGCAATGCGGAGACGGAGCTGGTATGGGAGACTCCTCTGGTTTCGGCGGCGGTTCCGACAGATACCGTATATCTGCAGATGCAGGTGCGGGGCGATTTCAGCGGGGAGTATCCGACAAGCCAGGTGCGTTTTGCCTATAGTTTGGATGGCAAGACGTATCAGAATGTAGGAGAGCCTTGGACGGCCGTTGCCGGAGGATGGGTCAGCGCGCGTCCCGGTATCTTCGCGGCAAACTTTGAAGGACGTGTGAGTCCTGGATACGCAGACTTCAAGAATTGCGTAATTGAAGAGAAAAAGTGACAGGAGGATATGGATATGACGGGAGTTGTAAAATGGTTTGACTCTAAGAAGGGATACGGATTTATCTCTGTAGAAGGCGGAGACGACGTATTTGTACATTTCTCATCCATTCGTTCTGACGGATATAAGACACTGGATGAAGGACAGAAGGTGGAATTCGAAACGGAGCATGGTCCCAAGGGCCTGCAGGCTGTAGATGTTGTCAAGATCTGACAGATAGAATCATACAGAAGGAGAACAGGCTGACAGCACAGGTTGTCGGCCTGTTCTTGTCATGGAGGAACACATGAGAAAACGATATGGATCGAAAAGCTTTTTTACATTGTTTTTGATATCATATCTGATTATCCTGATCATACCGGCCATACTTGCGGGAGGTTTGTATTATCAGGCGCTGAAGATGACCAGAGAAAAATATATCGAAAGCGAACAGGCCGAGTTGTCCAGAGTGGCGGCGTATTTTGAGCGATATCTGGAACAATTGGATTCCATGTCGGCAAAGCTGGTGTATGATACGGATCTTAGATATATCGCGAGAATGCGTAAACCGGAGCCTGGGGAAAAGAATGTGGTACAGGTGGTCCGGTTCAGCGAACGGATCAAGGATATGCTTTCCGCGGAGCAGCATTCCGATTTTATGCTGATGCTCCGGAACAATGAGTTTATCTTTACAAATACAAGTGTGGTTTACGGACTGGAATTCTTTTATGATAAGTCCAGAACATATCGGGAGATGACCCTGGAAGAATGGACCGAAAAAAGCTTTTCGGCACAGAGACGGAACTTCTTGCCGCTGCAGGAGGTATATTGGATCAAGGAGAATATCCGCGCGCTGACTTATAATTATCCGGTACGGTATAGAAACGACAGTTCGGAGGCTTGGGCTGTCGTGCAGTATCTGATTCGCCAGGAGGAGCTGGAGCAGATTTTTTCGGATGTCTTTCCGAACGGACAGGGGCAGATTCAGATCTATTCGGAGGATGGACAGATTGGTTCCCTCGGGGAAGATCTTGGAATTACAGAAGACGCAGAGTTCGCGCAGAGCAGCGGAAGAATCGAGAAGGACGGAATTGTCACATTGTATCGTAAAGCGGAGGGAGGACTTGTCTTCGCGTTCAGTCTTCCGCAGAAGATCGCCTATCAGGACGCCTACCGTCTGGGCAGCATCAGTTTCGCGGCAGCATTTATCTGCGTATTGATCGAGATTCTTCTGGGATGCTATTTTGCGTGGAAATATTCGACGCCGCTGCGGAATCTTCTGGCGAATATCCGGCTCCTGACCGGTGCGCCTGTACAGGAGAAAAATGAATATTCTCAATTGCAGACAGGCGTTCAGCTGTTGGTAAAGGCCAATCGGGATATGCAGAATATTCTCGAGGATCAGCGCAGACAGGAGAGGAGAAATGTAATTGATCAGATCCTGAACGGCTGGTTCCACAGTGAAAGTGAGATACAGAATGCGGCCGATCGGGTAGGACTTCGTCTGGAAAGCGGAAAATACTGTGTTGTGTTGGCACAGGCAGGGGAGGAACTTATGCAGTCAGAGATCCAGGGGCTTCCGGCAGAGGTTCATCTGGAGTGGGTCGTGGATACAGAGCCGGGGCATTATGTGATGATGGCATGCGTATCTGAAGAAGAAGATCTGACCCGTTTAAAAGAATGGCTCATGGGAGTCCAGGGCTGTCGGGCAGGAATTGGCCGTGTCTATGAATCCCTGCGTGATATCCCGTTTTCGTATCAGCAGGCGCAATATGCACTGAAAAGGGCAGAGGGGCAGAGCCTCTGTTATGGGGAGCTGCCGGGAGAGAAAAGAGAAGCCTTCTTTCCAGCAGAATTTGAGGAAAAACTCATACAAGGTGTAAAGCATGGAGAGGAAGACATTGTGCGAAGCTGTTTTGAACGGCTGCGTAAAGAGAATCTGCAGCAGAGGACGCTCTCAGCGGTATCGCTGCGGATCTTGCAGGCGGAGCTGACATCCGCTTATATGAAGCTTTGCCGGGAGTTGGCATTGGCGCAGGCCGATCCGGATCCACTGATGAAGGAGATGACTCCGACAGAATTGATGGACCGGATGGAGGAAAGCTTTTTGACGCTGAGTCAGGGCCTGAACCATATTCAGAAAAATCAGAAGGAGGATATGCGCCGCAGACTCTTGCAGTATCTGTCAGAGAATTATGGGGATCAGCAAATGTGCGTAGCCATGATGGCACAGGAATTCGGCTTTTCTGAATCGTATTTTTCTGAGTTTTTCCGTGAGGCGGTCGGAGAACCTTTCAGCAGTGTATTGGAGCGGATCCGATTGAACGCAGCCAAGGAAAAACTGAAACAGGGAGAGGATGTTGAGAGAGCAGCGACAGAGTGCGGATATTCTGGCAGCGCTTCGTTCCGTCGAGCCTTTAAGAGGGCGTTTGGCGTATCACCATCGGTATGGCGGGCAGAAAACGCATAAAACCATGGATATGTATGGTACCTTCTCAGATGTATGCCGGAGATACAGGAAAAGGAACGGCCTTCCGGGGAAGTGCATCTTGTAAGAGAAGATACTCTCAGGGTATAGTAAGGGCACAATCATTTTATTGCTCTGAGAGCAGGAAGGAGAAGGTTTTATGAAAAAACAGAGAATCGGCGCATGGCTATTGGCAGTGCTGATGCTGCTGGCATCCGCTGCGGGATGCACCGGCGGTCAGGATTCCAAGGCGGATAGCTCCAAGGGTGAGTCATCTGCAGCAGAGTCCTCTAAGGCAGAGGAGTCCAGTGCGGAAGCAGACAGTATTTTTAACGCACCGGGAGAGCTTCCGATCGTTAAGGAGCCGGTAACACTGAGTATTTTTGCGCCCAGTAACGGAGAATACAGCTGGGCGGAGAATACAGAGACACTGGAGCTGGAGGACAAGACGGGCATTCATCTGGATTGGTCGATCGCATCCTCTTCTGATGATGTATACGATAAGTTCAGCGTGATGTTTGCGTCTCATACGATGACGGATATCATGCTGGTAGGTGTCGGATCCCGCTACGATAAGGCCAATGAGGCCATGTTCGGCGCACAGGGCTTGGTGTTGCCGCTGAACGAGTATCTGGATACGGTATCGGTGGGCTATAAGGCAGCATTTGAAGAGCTGGACGGAATGCGGGAGTTTATTACGACACCGGACGGCTATATCTATTCTCTGCCTAATGTAGACGGATCGCTGCATGTGCAGTATATGATGAAGCTGTGGATCAATACGACATGGCTGGAGAACGTAGGAATGGAGATGCCCACGACCACGGATGAGTTCCTTGCGGTTATGAGAGCGTTTAAGGAGCAGGATGCGAACGGCAACGGAGACGCAACGGATGAAATTCCGCTGTCAACGGTTGTATCCACCGCGGGAGGCGGCGCACAGATTGACGGATTCCTGATGGCTCCCTTCCAGCTGACACCCAATGGTGATAAGCTGTATGTCGATAACGGTGTTGTGACTTATGCGCCGGTACAGGATGGCTACAAGGAAGGCCTGAAGTATCTGGCCCAGATGTACAGCGAGGGCCTGATCAATCCGGAGTCCTTCACGCAGGATCTGAGCAATCAGGTCAATGTCAATGAGTCCGGAGAGCAGGCAAGAATCGGAGCGTTCCTGGGAATGCGTCCTGGATTTGGCTGCGATCTGGCATCGATTCCGAACTCCAAGAAGTGGGAGCAGTATCAGTCTCTGGCGCCTCTGACCGGACCGGACGGACAGTGCATCGCCGCATGGAATCCGTATCTGATGTATCAGACGGGTATGACCTTTATCTCCTCTACCTGCTCCAATCCGGAGGCAGCATTCCGCTTTATCGATTATCTGGCAACAGAAGAGGGCAGCATGAGATCTGCTATCGGAATTGAAGGAGTACATTGGAGAAAGGCTGAGCCGGGAGAACTGGACATGGACGGCGAGCAGGCGGCATATACGCTGCTGAACGCGGACAGCACCAATCAGACCTGGACACAGCTGTGCGGTCTGGTCCGGACGCCGAAGTTCGTAACTTCCGTAACAACCAATCAGAATCCGTACGCAGAAGGAGTAGCGCCTCTGACAGGACGCCAGATCGTGCTCTACCGTGCATCCAAGGAGCATGAAAAGGTTAGACAGCCGCTGGAGAGCGTATTGCCGGATCTGTATATGTCGGAGGCCGATGCGGAGGAGATGTCGCTGATCAAGGCAACATTGACCAATACGCAGAATTCGGCACTGGTAGAATTTATCACAGGCAGCAAGGGCATAGAAGCGGGATGGGAGAGCTATAAGAATGACCTAGAGAACCAGGGCCTGACCCGATATCTGGAGCTGCTGCAGAAGGCGTATGACGCGTCTGCGTTTGCTAAAAAATAAAGATCCACAAAGTTGCAGCCGGCAGGGATTTCCTGCCGGCTATTTTCATGTGTCTCGGCCTTGTTTTTTTGCAATAAGCGGTGTATAATGTTTTTTAGGCTTTATTGGAGAAAGAAAGGAGGAGCAGCGGTGACGGAACTGTATCGGACGCTGTTGGAGGCAATGAAGGCTCTGATGGATCCCAAGGAACCGGTGATCACAGGGCTCGCGAACGCGTCTGCTTTATTATATCAACAATTGCCGGACCTGAATTGGGCCGGATTTTATATGGTTCGAGGTCATGAATTGGCATTGGGACCGTTTCAGGGGAAACCCGCCTGCACGAGAATTGAGATAGGAAGAGGAGTCTGCGGCAGCGCATGGAAGGAGGACAAGGTACTGCGTGTTATGGATGTGCACGCTTTTCCTGGGCATATTGCCTGCGACAGCGCATCCGCTTCAGAGCTTGTTTTGCCGATTCATCAAGGCGGTAAGGTGGCGGCAGTGCTGGATTTGGACAGTCCACAGCCGGGAAGATTTCTCCCGGAGGATGAGGAAGGGCTTAGAAGCGTAGCAAAGCTTCTGGAAGAGAGGCTTTTTTCATTTCAGTCCTATGCTTATGTCCAGAATTCGGAAGCGCCTATCGGGATTATGGATTCCGGTGTGGGAGGAATCAGCGTACTGAAAGAGATCATGAAGCAGCTTCCGAAGGAGAGATGTGTTTATTACGGTGATTTTGAACATGCGCCCTATGGAACCAGACAGGTGGGCGAGGTACAGCAGTTTACATTTGCAAGTGTGGAGAAGCTTCTGCGGCACGGAGTAAAAGCACTGGTCATAGCCTGTAATACAGCGACGAGCGCATCGATCGCAAGGCTGCGGGAGTATTATGAATGGCTCCCGGTGGTCGGGATTGAGCCTGCGCTCAAACCGGCGGCAATGCAGCATGCGGGGGACCGGGTTCTTGTCATGGCGACCCCCATGACACTGCGGGAGGATAAGTTTCAGCACCTGGTGGATCTGTATGGATCACAGGCAGAGATCTTGCCGGTGTCCTGCGAGGGCCTTATGGAGTTCGTGGAGAGAGGAGTCCTGGACGGGCCGGAACTGGAACAGTTTTTAAGAGAGCGTTTGGAACCCTATTTGCCGGTAGATTCGGTGGTGCTGGGATGTACCCATTATCCTTTTGTAAGAGGAACCGTAAGGAAAATTGTCGGGGAGACAACGGCCATCTGGGATGGAGGCGCCGGAACAGCCCGAGAACTGAAGCGGCGTCTGGAAGAAAGAGATCTTCTTCGAAAAGAGGGAGAGGGCAGTGTTCTGTTTCTGAATCAGCCGGAGTTTTGTGAGAGGATGCTGCGTTATGGCGATTGATCTGCACACACACTCTGTCTATTCCGACGGAAGCGACAGCCCGGATGAGATTGTTCAGCGCGCAAAGGGGTTGGGACTGTACGCAGTGGCGCTGACAGATCATGATACGACAGCCGGGCTTACGGAATTTATGGAAGCAGGGGCCAGGAGAGGTCTGCTTACGATTCCCGGGATTGAACTGTCCTGTGAATACAAGGGACGGGACATACATGTACTGGGATATCGGATCCGTTATGGGGAAGCTTCATTGGAGAACAGGCTCAAGGCGGTCAGGGCGGAGAGAGAAGAGCGCAATCAGCGCATGCTTCGGAAGCTTTCGGAGCTTGGATATCCGCTTACCTATGAAGAAGTATGCGAACAGTCGCATGACGCGATCGTTTCCCGGGTGCATTTTGCGCTGGCGCTTTGCAAAAAGGGATATGTAGAGAGCAAAAACGCGGCTTTTGACCGGTTGATCGGCAACGGCGGACCAGCGTATCTGCCAAGGCACTGTATGACGGTGGCAGAAGGAGTGCAGACGATTTGTGCGTCCGGCGGGATTGCGGTCTTGGCACATCCAATGCAGTACCGATTGGAAGAAGCGGAATTGGAGAGACTGCTGCGTCACATGAAGGAATGTGGAGCGTCCGGTGTGGAGGTCATCCACTCCCGGTGTCCGAAGGAGGACACCGAGAGGCTGATACAGATGGCCTGCCGCCTGGGACTTTCCTGTACAGGCGGGAGTGACTACCACGGCGTCAACAAAACCAATGTTTTTCTGGGAGAGGGGGATGACGGCGTGCGGATTCCCGATGCATATCTGGCGGCGCTGCATTTGGAAGCATATATATCAATCTCTCCGGAAAGATAAGAACAGTATGTGAAGAAAAAAGACTTTTATTCTAAAATACCGGCCGGAACTTGACAAATTTCCAGAACACGCGGTATAATAAATCATTGCGGCTAAGGCCGGGAGAGGAAGAGGTACAAGCATGAAGAATCTGAAAAATGTTTTAATTCTGCTGTTTTCCCTGGTAGTCATTACGGTTACGACCCTGGTGGCTTTTTTGGGAATCGGGGACAATCGTTATGTCGGAATTAATAATATCAATCTGGGCCTGGATCTGGCAGGTGGCGTCAGTATTACCTATAAGGCGCAGGAAGAGAATCCGACGACAGATCAGATGGATGGCGCGTTGGCCATCATCAACAATCGGTTGAGTGCGCTGGGATATACAGAAGCAACGGCTGTAGTGGAGAGCGGCGATCGGATCCGCGTAGAGATTCCGGGTGTGTCCGACGCGAATGAAGCCGTTCGTCAGATCGGCAAGACGGCAATGCTGACATTTGTCGGCGTAGACTGGTCCGATGTGCAGAAAGCCGATTTTTGGGATGAATATGTGGATGCTTTGACGGAGAAGACACTGAAGGATCTGCAGGAGCAGGGATCTTCTACATATACGGAATCCGCGGTACGCTCCAGTGTGGAGAACTATTTGAATACTCCGGGATCCGCGCTCTATTATTTCCCGGATGAGACGGGAGAGCTTCTGCAGAAGGCAGTGGACGCGGGAATCGCGGAGATTGTCCTGGAAGGCGAAGACGTGAGCAATGCGACTGCCCAGCACGGTCAGGTATCTTCCGCCGGATTGGTTGAGGATTATGTAAAGCTGGAATTAACCAGTGACGGAACCAAGAAGTTTGCGGACGCGACCGAAAAATACAAAGGAAAGTATATCGCGATCCGTCTGGATCAGACGGTTGTCAGCTTCCCGGGCGTCAATACCGTAATAAGCAACGGCGAAGCCGTAATTACCGGTATGAGCGGAGCGAATGAAGCCAAGCAGCTGGCTTCGGATATTCGTGGCGGCGCGCTGCCGGTTCAGCTGGAGGATATTGAACACAACAGTGTCGGCGCGACGCTGGGACAGGACGCGCTGCATACCAGTATGACCGCGGCTGTAATCGGCTTTGTGCTGATCCTCTTATTTATGATTGTCATCTATCGTGTTCCAGGCGTGATTGCCTGCCTGGCGCTTATTTTCTACATTTCGGCAGAGCTTTTGTGCATCAATCTGTTGGATGCGACCCTGACCCTGCCGGGAATCGCGGGTATCATTCTATCCGTCGGTATGGCAGTGGACGCGAATATCGTTATCTTTGCCAGAATCAATGAGGAGTTGAAGGCGGGCAGAGGAATCCGCGCCGCAGTGGACAGCGGATTCAAAAAGGCGCTGTCCGCGATTGTGGACGGCAATGTGACAACGCTGATCGCGGCAGGCGTGCTGTGGTTCCTGGGAAGCGGTACGGCCAAGGGATTTGCGCTGACATTGGCGCTGGGTATCGTACTCTCCATGTTTACAGCGCTGGTGCTGTCCAGAATTCTTTTGAAGGCAGCCGTTGAAATTTTGCCGGAGAAGAAGGGCTTGTATCAGCTCCTGCAGCTTAAGAAGAGAGAGCATTCCTGGAAGATTGTCGAGAAGGCGAAGCTGTGGTTTACGATTCCAGCAGTGGTTCTGGTGATTGGTCTGGGCTTCTTCCTTTTCAAGGGAATGAATCTGGATATTGATTTTGCAGGGGGAACCATGCTACAGATCGATATGGAAAAAGAATATGATAACCGGGAGCTGACAGATCTTGTCAAGGAAGTCAGCGGAGACACCAATCCCATGATTCAGGGAATCAGCGGTGCCAATCAGGAGCATCATGTATCCATTAAAGTCAAGGAATTGACGACAGAGCAGATCGACACCCTGTATAGCGCGGTTGCGGAGAAGTTTGGACTGGACACGGAGAAAAAGGCCAATCTGATTTCTCAGTCCACCATCAGCCCGACGGTGAGCGGCGAGATGCAGACAAAGGCGGTGACAGCAACACTGGTCGCGGCGCTTTTGACCTTGCTTTATATTACGATCCGCTTCCATGACTTCCGATTCGGAGTCAGCTCGATCATTGCCCTGCTGCATGATGTGCTGATCGTGGTTGCGGTTTACGCGATCTTCTCCATTCCGGTCAACAGCACGTTTATTGTAGCGATCCTGACAATTGTCGGTTATTCGATCAACAATACGATCGTCGTATTTGATAGAATCCGTGAGAATCAGCGTTTCTACCGTCCGAATGAGGCTGCGAAGCTTGCCAACGACAGTATCGCGCAGACGATGGGACGATCTCTGAATACGTCTATCACGACGATTATTATGGTATTGATGCTGTTTATTCTGGGAGTAGAGAGCGTACGGTGGTTTGCATTCCCGCTTCTGGCTGGATTTGTAGCAGGAACCTATTCATCACTGGTTGTTGCCAGTCCGGTGTGGGTATTGCTGCAAAAGAAAAAGAATACCGGAAGAAGGACAGCAGTTTCCAAATCCGCGAAAAAGAAATAAAAGAAAAGCGGCTGCCGCCTCATAATGAACCTCATGAGGCGGCAGCCTTTTTAGAATCAGGAGAATCAGATGCAGGAAAACTGGCGTGTATATAACAAAAGCTACCAGGCGATCCAGAACCGGTTAGGGATCGCTCCGGTTCTGGCCAAAATCCTGGCCAATCGGATTCAGCAGGAGGATGCGCGGGCGTATATGGATCGGGAGGGGGAACTCAGCGATCCGATGCGAATGCGGGATATGGACCGCGCGGTTGCGTTGGTGATGCGCAGCATCCGAGAAGGCAAGAGAATCTATGTAATCGGCGACTATGATGTGGATGGAATGACCTCTTCTACAATATTGGGAAAAGTATTGAAGAAGCTTAAGGCGGACGTGAAGATTCGGATTCCGGACCGGATTGAGGATGGGTATGGAATTCGTCCGTATATGGTTGAGGAATGCGCAAAGGAGGAAACAGGCCTGATCCTTACCTGCGACAATGGAATACGGGAATTTGAAGCGGCGCATCGGGCCAGAGAACTTGGAGTAACATTGATTATTACCGACCATCATGAGCTGAAGCAGGAAGAGGGCAGGGATGTTCTGCCGGAGGCAGACGCAGTAGTCAATCCGCACCGCCAGGACGATTCTTATCCGTTTGAAAAATTGTGCGGCGCGGGGGTCGCTTATCAGCTTGCGCGGGCGCTTGTACAGCAGGCAGGGCTTCCGGAGGATCCGGATTGGATCGGGTACGCCGCTCTGGGAACGGTATGCGATGTGATGCCTTTGATCGGAGAAAACCGTAAGATTGTATATCAGGGACTTCGGCAGTGGAACCGGAAGCCGCCGACCGCGATTCGTGCGTTGATGAAACAGGGGGGAATCGAGAAGCTGGACGTATATGCGTTTGGCTTTATTATAGGGCCTATGATCAATTCCGGAGGGAGGCTTGACGAGCAGCAGCACTATATCATGGCTCTTTTGGAGGAGGATCTGGAGAGAGCCGAGAAGGCGGCGGCACAGTTGTATGAGCTGAACCGTCTTCGGCAGAAGATGACGGAAGAGGGCATTCAAAAGGGGTTGGCTGAGTTGGAAAAGCAGCCAGGGGATAGGGTGTTGGTGATCTATTTGCCCGAGCTGCATGAAAGCCTGGCGGGCTTGGTTGCGGGACGTATAAGAGAAAAGACACAGAAGCCGGTCTTTGTGCTGACCGGAAGCGCAGACCATGTCAAGGGCTCCGGCCGGTCGATTCCGGCGTATAATATGGTCGGGGAAATGCAGCGTACAGAGGAATTTTTTCAGCGGTACGGCGGACATCCTATGGCAGCTGGACTCTCCATGGAAGAGAGCCGGATTGAAGGATGGAGGCGCCGCCTTAATGAGAACTGTGTATTGACACAGGAAGATTGTCTTCCGGCTGTATTTATCGATATGGCGATGCCGCTGCAGTATGCCGACGAGCGGATGGCCGAGCTTTTAGAAGTATTGGAGCCCTACGGCAACGGCAATCCCAAGCCGGTATTTGCCGATAAGGAGTTGAAGCTGATTCGGCTCTTCTGGATGGGAAAACAGAAAAAAGCGGCGCGATTGGTATTGGAGCAGCAGGGGCAGATCTATGAAGGCGTTTGCTTCCGCCCGGAACGGCTCCAAGAATGCATCAGTGAAGGATATTCGGAGGCTCTCTGGAACCGTCTGGACAGAGGAGAACAGCTGGGAAAAGCCCCCAGTGTGGATGTCTGCTACAATGTAGGGT
>CAVGBV010000040.1:796-21679 GCA_963627615.1 Alloprevotella sp. | reverse complement strand
TTCTGGTACACTCAGGAGTCTCATTCTCCCAAGTGTACCAGATTTTTTCAAAAAACCAGAGAATTCTATAAAAAACTGGTACACCTAAGAGTCTCGCTCACTAAAGTGTACCAGAGTTTTTCAAAAATCCAGAGAATCCTATAAAATTCTGGTACACCTAAGAGTCTCATTCTCCCAAGTGTACCTGGGTTTTGTCACACGTGCCCCTCTTTAGTTGGAAGCCTGACTCTCGTCCCAGAGAGTTAGAACATGATTCTGACGGGTCAGATTCAGATCGATGATCCTCTGATTGGAGGAGCCGCGAAATTTTAATGTGATGTCCCGCAGGGACGCGACATAGCGGCCGTCGACCAGAACATCGATCAGGGATAGGAGTTCTTCGGTAACTTCGCAGTTTGGATAAGCGCCTGGCCGCAGTAACTCGTCATCATAGCGAAAACCGGAAAAGGCCCAGATGTTTTTGGTGGGATAGGTGCTGCGGACCTTATGCAGAAAGGGCAGCAGCGCCCGTTGGTTCGCGGGTTCAAAGGGCTCGCCGCCCAGAAGGGTCAGCCCACGGATATACGAGGGAGAGAGCATCTCCAGAAGCAGAGCTTCGGTCTCGACGGTAAATGGCTTGCCATAGAGAAAATCCCAGGTCTGAGGCTGAAAACACTGTTCACAGTGATTGGTGCAGCCGGAGACAAAGAGGGAGACGCGGACACCCAAGCCGTTGGCAATATCACAATTTTTGATTTCGCTATAATACATGATAGCCTCCTATGGAACAAGGACACTCGAAAAATCGAGTGTCCAGGATATGGATTCATGAAAAAAGAGAATTTTACAGGTGCAGTACACGTTCCTTGATCTCCTGCGTGCGACCCTGATTCCAGAACTGGGTGCCGATGTAACCGCAGGTGCGCCGCGCGACATTCAGCTTGGCCTGATCGCGGTTCCCGCAGTTGGGGCACTCCCAGACCAGCTTACCCTCATCCTCACGGATCTGAATCTCGCCGTCATAGCCGCAGACCTGGCAGTAATCCGATTTGGTATTGAGCTCGGCATACATGATGTTTTCATAGATGAACTTCATGATCTCCAGTACAGCGTCCAGGTTGTCCTGCATATTGGGAACTTCCACATAGCTGATCGCGCCGCCGGGAGAGAGATTCTGGAACTTGGATTCCAGAGCCAGCTTATGAAAAGCGTCGATGGGCTCGGTGACATGGACATGATAGCTGTTGGTGATATAGTTGCGGTCGGTGACGCCGGAAATGATGCCGAACCGACGCTGCAGACACTTGGCAAACTTATAGGTAGTGGACTCCAGAGGTGTGCCGTACAGAGAATAATCGATATTCTCCGCTTCCTTCCATTTGGCACAGGCATCGTTCAGCGCCTGCATAACCTTCAGGCCGAAGGCTTCGCCTTCCGGCTCGGTCAGCTTTTTGCCGGTCACCTCATAGACGCATTCCCAGAGGCCGGCATAGCCCAGAGAAAGGGTAGAATATCCGCCGTGCAGAAGTTTGGTGATGGGCTCGCCCTTCTTCAGACGGGCCAGGGCGCCATACTGCCACAGGATGGGGGCGGCGTCAGAGAGGGTTCCCTCCAGACGCTCATGACGGCACTGCAGAGCCTTATGACACAGTTCCAGACGCCCCTGCAGTACAGACCAGAATTTGGCTTCATTCTTTCCGTCCGCACAGGCGGTACAGGCGGCATCCACCAGATTGATGGTAACGACACCCTGGTTAAATCTTCCGTAATACTTGGGCTTTCCGTTTTCATCGACATAAGGTGTCAGGAAGCTGCGGCAGCCCATACAGGTATAGCAGTTGCCGTTGCCGTTCTTGTCCACCTTGAGCTTCAGCATGACTTTTTCAGAGATATAGTCCGGAACCATGCGTTTGGCCGTACATTTGGCGGCCAGACGGGTCAGATACCAATACGGAGCGTCTTCAGAGATATTGTCCTCTTCCAGTACATAGATCAGCTTAGGAAAAGCAGGAGTCACATAGACGCCGGCCTCGTTCTTGACGCCGCGGTAGCGCTGTTTCAGAACCTCTTCGATAATCATGGCCAGATCCTTCTTCAGCTGAGGATCCTTGGCTTCATTCAGATACATGAATACCGTTACAAAAGGTGCTTGACCGTTGGTTGTCAGCAGGGTTACCACCTGATACTGGATGGTCTGTACACCGCGTTCGATCTCTTCACGCAGACGGCCTTCTACGATCTGTGCGATCTTTTCCTCGGTTGTCTCAATCCCCAGCTCCTGGAACTCGCGGCGGACAGCGCGGAGAATCTTTTCCCGGGAGACCTGTACAAAAGGAGCCAGATGTGTCAGGGAAATGGATTGGCCGCCATACTGATTGGAGGCAACCTGCGCGATAATCTGGGTCGCGATATTGCAGGCAGTAGAGAAGCTATGAGGCTTCTCAATCATAGTGCCGGAGATGACGGTGCCGTTCTGCAGCATGTCCTCCAGGTTGACCAGGTCGCAGTTGTGCATGTGCTGAGCAAAGTAGTCCGCGTCATGGAAGTGCAGAATACCCTGCTGATGCGCTTCTACGATCTCCCGCGGCAGCAGGATGCGCTCGGTGATGTCCTTGCTGACTTCACCGGCCATATAGTCGCGCTGCACACTGTTGACGGTGGGGTTTTTATTGGAATTCTCCTGCTTGATCTCTTCATTGTTGCATTCGATCAGGGTCAGGATGCTGTCATCGGTCGTATTGGAACGGCGAACCAGGCTTCGGGTATAACGATAAGTAATATAACGCTTGGCCACTTCATAGGCGCCGTGGGCCATAATCTGCTTTTCTACAAGGTCCTGGATCTCTTCCACAGACAGAGCACGGTTCATCGTCTCGCAGCTCTTCTGTACAGAGTCCGCGATTCTTTGGATCTGGGTGGGCGTCATACGCTCGGTTTCTTTAGAAGCATTGTTGGCTTTTGTGACCGCCACAATGATTTTGTTGATGTCGAAATCAACCTCGGTTTTATTTCTCTTTATAATCTTCACGGCTGTTCGGATCCCTTCTGATTCGATATTACACAGTCTCTATCGAAATGTGCGAATCTAGTATAACACAATATGTAGTTGTACGTCAATTATGAAAACACAATATACGGGACTATTTTGACGAAATTTTTGAGATGGTTTTGTGCAAAACAGACAGAGGCATAAAAAAGGGTGAGCGCTGAGGCTCACCCAAACCGTCTGAATATAAGGCTTACAGCTTGTCCGCGATATCGTAGATCATGGCTTCGGTACCGGTCCAGCCCAGGCATGGATCCGTGATGGATTTGCCGTAGACTTGATCGGGGCCGATCTTCTGAGCGCCGTCCTCCAGGTAGCTCTCCACCATAAAGCCCTTGACGAGCCTAGCGATCTGCGCGTTATACCGCATGCTGTGCAGAACCTCGGAGATGATACGGGGCTGCTGCTCATACTGCTTGCCGGAGTTGTTGTGATTGGCGTCCACAACGATGGCAGGATTGGTGAATCCCTTTTTCAGGTAAATGTCCGTAGTATACAGAAGATCTTCAAAATGATAATTGGGAATGCTCCGGCCGCTCAGATGCTCCAGGCCTCCGCGCAAAATCGCGTGAGTATAAGGATTGCCGGTCGTTGTCGCCTCCCAGTTGCGGTAGATAAAGTCATGCGAATGCTGCGCCGCGTGGATCGCGTTGAACATCATGTCCAGATCGCCGTTGGTGCCGTTCTTCATTCCGACCGGGACATCCAGTCCGCTGGCCGTCAGACGATGCTGCTGGTTCTCCACGGAACGCGCGCCGACAGCGACATATCCCAGGATATCATCCAGAAAAGCGTAGTTGGCAGGATAGAGCATCTCATCCGCCGTTACAAAACCGGTTTCGCTCAGAACATGCAGGTGCATCCTGCGGATGGCCTTGATTCCCTCAAAGGCGTTCGGCTGCGCGTTCGGATCCGGCTGGTGCATCATGCCCTTGTAGCCTTCGCCGGTGGTACGGGGCTTATTGGTGTAGACTCTGGGAATGATCAGGATTTTATCCGCTACCTTTTCCTGTACCTTGGCAAGCCGGGTGGTATACTCCAGAACCGCCGGTTCATTGTCGGCGGAGCAGGGACCGATGATGAGGAGCAGGCGGGGGTCCTCACCGGACAGAACCTTTTTGATCTCGTTGACCTTTTCCGCCTGACGGGCAGCCATGGCGGAGCTGAGCGGCATCAGCGCCTTCAGATGCTCTGCTGAGGGCAGAGTACGGATATATTCAAAACTCATAGTAGAGCCTCCATTTCTCTAAGATGTTATTATAGGTTATTATATAAGAAGCAACTTCAAAATGCAAGACTTAATTTTACAAAATTCTTGTGCAAGGACAGTATAATTCTGCTCAAAAAATGGAGAAATGCAACCAAATGAAAAAAACATTTGAAAAATTTGCGTAAAACTAGTATGATAGAATCAGACAAAGTACAGGGGGGTATAGAATTGTTTCGTTCTGCGTATATCAGAAAATATCTGAAAAAGTATCTGGGACGCTATCTGCTGGGATTGGTGGGAATCAATCTGGTTAACATGGCGCTGGTGTATTTGCCGCGTCTGATCGGAGATACCACGGATGGTCTGGCGATGGGAACCTATAAGATGGAGGATCTGTGGAAGACAGCCTTGTTTGCGCTGATCATCGGACTGTGCGTATTCGCGGGCCGGATGATGTGGCGTATTTTCTTCCTGGGGACATCCCGGTTGATTGAATACGATATCCGAGGAGACCTGTTTGCCCATCTGGAGACGCTGTCGCTCCGTTTCTATAATGAGAACAAATCCGGAGACCTGATGGCTTACGTGGTCAACGATCTGAACGCGGTCCGCAATACATTGGCTAACGGATTGATTACGGCGCTGGATGCGGTGACCATGCTGACGATGGTGCTGTATCAGATGCTGACGGGCGTTAGTATTTCACTGACCGTATTGGCGCTGATTCCGATGCCGCTGATCGCTTTTGCCAGCATCAAGATGCGGCGTCTGATCCATATAAAATTCCGCGAAAAACAGGAATCTTTCGCCAATCTGACGGATCAGGTGCAGGAATCTGTCTCCGGTATCCGAGTGATCAAGTCCTTTGTGCAGGAGGAGAAGGAAGCCGAGGCCTTTGATGAAAAGGCCAAGGACAATTATCAGAAGAACATGACATTGACGCGGATCATGGCTGTTCTGGAGCCGATCATCGGTGTCATTACGGGAATCAGTACATTGATCACGCTTCTCTACGGTGGATATCTGACCATGGTAGGACAGATTTCATTGGGTGATTTTATCGCGTTCATTCAGTATCTGCTGATGCTGGCAGGACCGCTGTCCGGTATGGGCCGCTGCATCAATACTTTCTCTCAGGGCAATGCCTCTCTGGCGCGTCTGGAGACCATCCTGAACGCCAAGCCGGATGTACAGGATCTGTCAACGGCGGATCCACAGGCCAGGGTAGAAGGACAGATTACCTATGATCATCTGAATTTCCGGTATCCCAACAGCTCGGAGGACGCGCTGAAGGATATCAATGTACGCGTGGAGAAGGGACAGACGATCGGTATTATCGGCCGGACGGGAAGCGGCAAAACGACTTTTGTGTCCCTCCTTTTGAGAATGTACAATACCAAGAGAGGGGAACTCAGCCTGGACGGGCGGGACATCCTGGATTATCCGCTGCATACGCTGCGTTCTTCGATCGGCTATGTGCCGCAGGATAACTTCCTGTTCTCGGACACCATTGCCAACAATATCCGTTTCGGATGTCGGGATGCCAGTATGGAGCAGGTGGAGCAGGCGGCCAAGATGGCCGATGTGCATGAGAATATCATAGACTTTCCGGATGGCTATGAAACGCTGGTCGGCGAGCGGGGCGTAACCCTGTCCGGCGGACAGAAGCAGCGGGTGTCCATCGCCAGAGCGCTGATCAAGGATCCTCCGATTCTGATCTTGGACGACGCGGTCTCCGCGGTAGACACCGAGACGGAGGAACATATTCTGCATGCGCTTAAGGAGGCGCGCCAGGGAAAGACGACCATCATCATCGCGCACAGAATCAGTACGATTCAGCATGCGGATCAGATCCTCGTGATCGACGACGGACGGATTGTGCAGCATGGACGCCATGAAGAGCTGAGTCAGGCGGATGGCGTCTATAAGACGATCTATGAGAAACAGCTGCTGGAAGAGGAGATTAATCAGCATCCGGAACAAAGGGGGAATATCTGATGCGGGATTATGAGAAGGAATATAAAAATCAGGATTCCAAAAACCTTGCCCGGTTGATGCGCTATGCCAAGCCGTATTTCTGGCATCTGGCGGCGTGCGTTCTGATGCTTACGGTAATTGTCACCTCGGATCTGGCGCAGCCGGTCATCATCGGCCGGGCCGTCGACGATCTGATCAATCATTATGATAAAAGCTACCGGATTGCGCAGCCGCAGGAGGAAGCAAAGTACGAGGTTGGAGAATACCGTATGAATCCGGTGGACCCGGAAGAGATTACGGCAGAGGGATCCTACGCGGTCATGCTCTATATCGAGGACCAGTATTATCTGATGGCCGGTGTTAACGCGGTGCAGGCGCAGGAGCTTCTGGAGGCCAAGGGGCATGAGGATACGCTCCGCATTCAGGGGTCACAGATTACTCTGCAGGACGGTTCGGTTGTGACTAGGACGCTGATGGATAAGGAGATATTGAAGGACCTGCGCAGCGACGATTATTCCGGGCTGGTGCGCCTGTCCATCCTCTATATTTTCCTGCTGGTCGTCGGACTGGTGGTCGGATTCTGCCAGCATGTACTGCTTGGCTATGTGGGGCAGAAGATCATTTATAGCATCCGCAATGACCTGTATCGCCATGTACAGACGCTGAATATAGAGTTCTTTAACGATACGCCGGTCGGAAAGCTTGTCACGAGGCTGACCAACGATACAGAGGGACTGAATGAACTGTATACGAACTGCATTGTAACGACGATCAAGTGTGTATTTACTCTGGCGGGAATCATTATCGTCATGGTATCCATCAACTGGAAGCTTGCTCTGGCAGAGTTTTTGGTGATGCCGGTGATTGCGGTCGTCACGTTCCTCTTCCGCAATGCCTCCAGAAAGAACCACAGTGATATGCGGAGCAAGCTGGCGACGGTCAACGTATTCTTATCGGAGCATTTTTCCGGAATGCGTCTGGTGCAGATCTTTGCTCAGGAAAAGCAGGTATACGATCAGTTTGACGGTGTAAACAAGGCTTATCTCAAGAGCTGTATGCGCCAGGTGTATCTGTTTGGAATCTACCGCCCGGCTATGTATCTGCTGTACATCCTCGGCGTGATTATCGTCCTGGTATACGGCGGCAGTCTGGTCCTGAGCGGGGTCCTGACGATCGGCACCCTGGTAGTCTTCTCGGATTATATCTCCCGGTTCTTCAACCCGATTCAGACCCTGGCAGAGCAGTTCAACACGATGCTCTCCGCCATGGCCTCTGCGGAAAAGATCTTTTCACTGATGGACTATAACGAACACATTCCGGAGGCGGAGAATCCGCTGCCGCTGAAGAACCCGCAGGGACATATTGAATTCCGTCATGTCTGGTTCGCTTATGACGACGAGCAGTGGGTGCTGAAAGATGTATCGTTTGAGGTATTGCCGGGACAGTCAGCAGCCTTTGTGGGAGCGACAGGCGCGGGCAAGACATCGATTCTGAATCTGATCAGCCGGTATTATGATATCCAGAAGGGAGAAATCCTGCTGGACGGACACAATGTCAAGGAATATAAGATATCGGATCTGCGTAACTGCATCGGACAGATGCTTCAGGACGTGTTCCTTTTTACCGGAGATATTTCCAGCAATATCCGTCTGCGGGATCAGAGTATCACCGGACCGCAGATTCAGGAGGCCGCGAAATATGTCAATGCCGACGCCTTTATTTCCAAGCTTCCGAAAGGCTATGATGAAAAGGTCTACGAGCGCGGAGCCACACTGTCCGCGGGACAGCGGCAACTCCTGTCCTTTGCGCGGACGCTGGCATTTAAGCCGTCGATACTGATTCTGGACGAGGCAACGGCCAATATTGATACGGAGACAGAGGAACTGATTCAGGATGCTTTGAAAAAACTGATGAAGGGACGGACCACATTGGTTGTGGCGCATCGTCTCTCCACGATTCAGCATGCGGACAAGATCATCGTGCTGCATAAGGGGCGGATTCAGGAGTCCGGCAGTCATCAGGAGCTTCTGGCCAAGAAGGGAATGTACTATCAGCTCTATCGTCTGCAATATCAGGAGGATCCGGTATAAATTTTCAAATTGTTAATAGTTTCTTTGTGAACTGTTAACGAGTGCGCTGTATAATCAATGGAAAAGAGAGCTTTTCATGGTGTTGTCAACGGCATCGTGGAAAGCCCTCGTCCAATTCAGTTCAATTCTCCGATTCTTGTGACGGCGACATAGATCTGAGAGAGACGGTACCAGGTGGGGGAATCTACGATTCCGCTGATCGGCAGATTAAAGACCTCCTGGAATTTCCGCACGGAAGCGGCAGTAGCGCTGCCGAAGATCCCGTCTACCGATACCTTGGGAATTGCCGGGTAATGGTTGGAGACAGCGTTCAGCTGACGCTGAATGGTACGGACATCGGCTCCGCGGCTGCCCGTGCTGATATTGTATCCCGGGAAGGAGGCAGGGACGCCGGAGATGCGGTTGGCTGTCGCCAGATAGACATCGGCTCCGTAGTAATAGCGCAGGATCGAAGTCGCGTTATATCCTTGGGTGGCAAGATACTGGGAACCCCATTGTGTCATCCAGTTCGGGCAGGAGACCTGACGCCCGTCACAGTACTGTGTCAGAAGAGGCTGCTCGATACCGGGACGCGTAACATAGTTGGTCAATACGGAGTCTACGATCCGTGAGATATTATTGAAAATATTGCGGCCATAGATGAATTTGTGGTCATAGGCTGTGGAAGAGGTAATGGTAAAGTCGTACCCCTTGGAGCGGTACCATTCCGTATAGACGCGGTTCAGTGTAAAGGACATAATAGCCAGGACATTGGCTGTGATCGCGGCCTCTTCCCAGGTAGAATAGATCTCGCTGCTGGCTACATTCGCGATATAAGATGCATAGGGCACCCAATAGTTTTGTGCGGAAGAGGAGGGAGTGCCATCGTGAACAACGATGTATTCCGGGATGACGACTTCATTTAGGACGACAAATCCGTCCTCCGGACTCAGCGGCTTGACGCTGGCTTCCGGCTGTTTGGGCGGATAATCTCCGTAGAGTGTGTTCGGACCGATGGAGATCAGGGTTTCATCCGCGACGGGAATGGGGGAGATCAGGTCGGCGGTAGCCTCATCGACGGCAGAAAGCCTTTGAATCGAGAGCTCTCCCGGCAGAATCTGCGTCCCTTCGACAAGGATGTTCTGGACGCCCTCGCCTTCCAGAAGCAGAGAGTATTCGGAGTAGGGCTGTGGAGAGTCAGGCTCCAGAGAATATTCCAACGGAGGAGTTGGAAGCTCTAGAATGGGTGTATTGCCGGATTCGTCCGTTACCAGCTGTTCGATGACGGTACCATTGCTCTGGCGGATGGTGATAGTCGCGCCGGGGATGGGACGGAATCCTGTCAGGCTCCTGGCCTCGGCCCGCAGATAGCCGCTTGCGGCAAGATCCATGACAGGAGGCATTTCGCGAAATAATTGCATAGACGGATGACCTCGTTATGACTGTTCGACTTAGTTTATGCAAAAAAGGCTTGACTTTATGAAAAAAAACTCTATAATAAGGGTAAAGACTTAATACAAGGAGAGATTATATCATGAATGAAGTATTGCAGAAGATTTCCGCGATTGGTATCGTTCCGGTTATCAAGATTGATGATGTAGAAAAAGCTATTCCGCTGGCAAAGGCTCTGTGTGACGGCGGTCTGCCCTGCGCAGAAGTAACCTTCCGTACCGAGCAGGCAGAGGAAGCGATCAAGCGCATCAGCGCGGAAGTTCCGGATATGCTGGTAGGAGCAGGTACAGTTCTTACGACCGAGCAGGTTGACCGTGCCGTAGCGGCAGGCGCCAAGTTCATCGTAAGCCCCGGCCTCAATCCCAAGGTTGTTAAGTATTGCGTAGACAAGAACATTCCGATCACACCCGGTACAGCCAATGCTTCCGATATCGAGCAGGCGATTGAGCTGGGCCTGGAAGTTGTCAAGTTCTTCCCGGCTGAGGTAAACGGCGGCGTTAAGGCGATCAAGGCTCTGGCGGCTCCTTACACCAAGATGAAGTTTATGCCTACCGGCGGTGTCAACGCTAAGAACCTGAACGACTATCTGTCCTTCAATAAGATCATTGCCTGCGGCGGTTCCTGGATGGTAAGCGCGGACCTGATCAACGCAGGTGAGTTCGACAAGATTCGCGAGATGACCCGTGAAGCGGTTCAGACCATGCTGGGCTTTGAGCTGGCGCATATCGGAGTCAACGCGGAGAACGCAGAGCAGGCAGAGGCTATTGCCAAGCTGTTCGAGGCTGCTTTCGGATTTACGTCCAAGGTTGGCAACAGCTCCGTATTTGCCGGTACTGCTGTAGAAGTTATGAAGACCCCGTATCTGGGTAAGAACGGCCATATCGCGATCGCGACCAATTATCTGTCCAGAGCGATTGCTTATCTGGAGTCCAAGGGCTATGAGTTCCTGGAGGACAGCAAGAAGTATGACGCTAAGGGCAATATGACCGCAATTTATTTCAAGCAGGACTTTGGCGGCTTCGCTGTACATCTGGTACAGAAGAAGTAAGTTGGTATAGTAACGGGGGTGCTGCGCAAAGCGGCATCCTCTTTTTGCATATGCGGGCTGCATATGCTGACGCCGTGGATTTTGAAAAGGTCTGCGGCGTTTTTTTGTCAGATGCTTCGTTAGGAAAGAGAAGGAGAAGCGATGAATCGATCAAGGTTTCAAACGGCACGACGGATTCTGATTTTCTGGACGCTTTTTATCGGGCTGGGAGCCGTGGGAGGAGCGCTTATGATGCTGTTGGACCCATCCGGCAGAGCGATGGGGATGGACGCGATGCTTCCGTATTTTCAGGTATTGCCTTTTGCGGATGTATTGTTTCAGGACTTAACCTTTTCCGGCATCGCGCTGCTGATCGTAAACGGATTGACCAACCTGACCGCGGCTGTGCTTCTGTTATTACGAAAAAGGTCCGGAATTCTGCTCGGCGGTGTTTTCGGTGTGACATTGATGCTGTGGATCTGCATTCAGTTCTATATGTTTCCGCTGAATTTCATGTCAACCGTTTATTTCCTTTTTGGGTTGGCACAGGCTGTGACAGGATATGCCGCATATGTGTTTGAACGGCATGAGGCCTTCCATGTACGCAGAGAAGACTATCCGAATATCGGTACGTATCCGAAGCGTCTGGTGGTGTTTTTTTCACGCATGGGCTATGTCAAAAAGCTGGCGTATGAAGAGGCCGATCGGACGGGGGCGGAAGTCTATGAGATTCGGGCAGCCGAGAGAACCGAGGGGACACTGGGATTCTGGTGGTGCGGACGCTATGGAATGCATCGGTGGAAGATGCCGATTCTCCCGGTAGAAGTAGACCTGACGCGATATGAACATGTGACGGTCTGTTCTCCCATCTGGGTATTTGCGTTGGCGGCGCCGGTCCGCGGCTTCTGCGCGCAGGCGGCAGGGCAGATTCGGGAGGCGGATTATATCCTGGTGCATTATCAGAAGAATCTTTACCAGAATGCCGCAAGGGAGATGGACCGGCTTCTTGGCATTCAGCATAGTGGGTTGCGGAGTGTACAGTGTCGAAAAGGGAAAATGACAGAGATAGAGAAAGGATTGCGGAAATGAATTGGAGAAGGTATGTGGGGGACAAGGCGTTTTATAAGATGGTGCTGGCAGTCTTTCTGCCGATCATGCTGCAGCAGGGAATCACGAATTTTGTAGGCCTGCTGGATAATATTATGGTGGGACAGGTCGGGACCGAGCAGATGAGCGGCGTCGCGATTGCCAACCAGCTGATGAATGTATTCAATCTGTGTGTGTTTGGCGGGCTGTCGGGCGCGGGAATCTATGGCGCGCAGTTCTTCGGACAGAAGAACGATGAGGGAGTACGCAATACATTTCGGATCAAGATCTGGATCTGCACCATCTTGATTGCCGTATTCTGCACGGTTTTCTGGATCTATGGGCGGGAACTGATCAGCCTCTTTCTGAGTGAGAATGGAGAAAGTGTCGGAGATGTCGGAATGACACTGAATTACGGTCAGCAGTATCTTAAGGTTATGCTGGTGGGCACTATCCCTTTCGCGATTGTACAGATCTATTCGACGACACTTCGGGAAGCCAAGACCCCCATGCTGCCGATGATCGCCGGAATCATCGCCGTATTTGTCAACCTGTTTTTTAATTATGTTCTGATCTTCGGACATTTCGGAGCGCCGGCCATGGGGTGTGTCGGCGCGGGAATCGCGACAGTCATCTCCCGTGTCGTAGAATGCGTGATTATTATCGGAGCGACGCATCGCAGCAAAGACCGGTTCAGTTTCCTGAAGGGACTGTACCGGACGCTTCGGGTTCCGCTGTCGCTGACCAAAAGTATCATCATCACAGGACTTCCGCTGCTGGTGAATGAGGCATTGTGGTCCATCGGCATGGCCGTTGTAATGCAGTGCTATTCGGTGCGGGGACTGGCCGCGGTCGCCGCAGTGAATATCAGTAATACGGTATCCAATCTGTTCTTTGTCGTATTCTTCGCGAGCGGCAATGCCATCGCGATTATCGTCGGGCAGCTCCTGGGCGCGGGCAAGATCGAGGAAGCCAAGGATACGGATCGCAAGCTCCTGGCCTTTTCCGTTACAGGCAGTGCGATGATGGCGATCCTCCTGGCATTGACATCGCCGCTGATTCCGCAGATTTACAATACAGCGGAGCAGGTGCGGACGCTGGCGACGGACTTTATGCTGGTTGTCGCGGTTACCATGCCGATCAACGCCTTTAATCATGGATGCTATTTCACGCTGCGCTGCGGAGGCAAGACGGTTCTGACTTTCTTCTTTGACAGCGTGTATACTTGGATCGTCAATATCCCTCTGGCTTTTGTCCTCGCAAGATATACGGCGCTGGATGTGGTGACGGTCTATTTCATCGTACAGTTTTCCGAGATCATCAAGACCATGATTGGAGGAACCCTGGTGCATAAAGGGATCTGGGCCAATAACATGGTAGAAGGAAGGTAAAAGATGAGATTCCTCCATATAGCAGATCTGCACCTGGGAATTCAGCTGTATGAATTTTCCATGCTGGAAGAACAAAGACATATGCTGGAACAGATTTTGGAGATGGTGCGGACGTATCGGATTGACGCCGTACTGATCGCCGGGGATGTCTATGACCGCAGCGTTCCCGGTGTAGAGGCGGTCAAGCTCCTGGACTGGTTCTTGGCACAGCTGCCCTGTCCGGCCTGTGTGATCGCGGGCAATCATGATTCGGCAGAGCGGCTGCAGTTCGGCGCCGGTTTTATGGAGAAACAGAAGCTCTATATACAGGGCACACTGAAAAAACCACTCTTTCATGCGGATTTTAAGGACCGATACGGAGTGGTTGAGGTATGGATGCTGCCCTTTGTCCGGCCGGAGACGGCAAGAAGCCTGGGATACAGCGGTACGAGCTATCAGGAGGCTGTGGATTATATGCTGGAGGACCTGCCGGAAGCGGGGGAGAATCGGCGCATTCTGATGGCGCATCAATACGTGGTGAGCGATGAGACGGCAAGCAAGGCCCAGGAGGACCTCAGTATCGGCGGTGTGGATCAGATTCGTGTATCAAGCTTTCGAGGGTTTGACTATGTGGCGCTGGGGCATATCCATGGCGCGTCCCGCATTGGGGATATGCCGGTGTGCTACAGCGGATCTCCGCTGAAGTATTCTTTTTCGGAGGCAACACAGGTGAAGTGCGCGGTTCTTGTGGAGTTAGGGAAAAAGGGAGAATTGAAGCTAAGCGAGCTGCCATTGGAACCTTTGCATGATTGGCGGGAGATCCGGGGACCGCTGGAGCTTTTGACGGCGCCGGAGACGGTGGCCGGAGCGGATCCGGAGGACTATATCCGGGCGGTTTTAACGGATGATACGGTTTTCGACGCGCTGGGAAAGCTGCGGAGTGTATATCCGAACCTGATGCGGATCGATTTTGATAACGCAAGGACAAGAGGCAGCGGCGCGGCAGGGATGGAGACGCTGCCGGATATGCAGAGTCTCGACAAACTATTCGGATGTTTTTATGAAGAACAGTGCGGTAAAGAACTTGCGGAGGAGGACGCGGAGCTGATCCGCGGACTTTTAGCCGGAAAGGAGGAAAAAACATGAGACCGTTACAGTTGAAGCTGGAAGGATTCGGCCCCTTCGGCGGGACGGAGCAAGTGGATTTTTCTGTCTTATCCGGTGTTTTTTTGATTACAGGAGATACCGGAGCGGGAAAGACAACGATCTTTGACGGCATCTGTTACGCCCTTTTCGGAGAGACAAGCGGAAGCGCAAGACAGGTGGATTCTCTGCGGAGTCAGTATGCGGGAGCGGAACAGCCGACGCAGGTGACACTGCGCTTTCTCCAGCGTGAGAAAATCTATGAGATTCGGCGCAGTCCGCGTTATGAACGGCCGCGCAAGTCGGGCAAGGGAATGACAGAGGAGCTTCCGAAGGTAGCCCTTACGCTGCCGGACGGAACGGTTCTGACGGGTAAGGAAGCGGTCGGACGCAAGGTTGAGGAGCTACTTGGACTCAACTATAAGCAGTTTAAGCAGGTCGCGATGCTGGCGCAGGGAGAGTTTCTGCAGCTGCTTCTGGCAGGATCGGATCAAAGGGGAGCCATCTTCCGCAAGGTTTTTCATACGGAGGATTGTCAGAGACTGCAGGCCGCACTGAAGGAATTGACCGCGGAATCGCGGGCCCGTCTGGACAGAATCCGAACAAGACTGGAGGCATATCTGCAGACGGTCAAGATCTATCAGGAAGACAGCGACGCACAGAAGCTGCGGGATCTGCTGACAGGGAAGGACCTGTACGGACTCCCGGACTTTTTACCGGGGCTTCAGAACTGGGTTCGGCTGGCCGAAGAGCGAAGAGAACAGTTGGAGAGCCTGGACAGAAAAGCGCAGGAGGAAATAGAATCCTGCCGGATGCTTAAGAAGCGCTGGGATCATGTGCAAGAACTGGAAGCACTATGCCGGACTACCGCGCAGACCATTGTACTGCAGGAAAAAGAAATGGAGCAGGCGCAGAAGATTCTGGAGACAGCGGATGCGCAGGAGGAGAGGATCCAGAGCTGCACACAGCAGCTGCAGATTCTATCCGATCAGTTGAAAGCGCGCGAAGAAGCGGATACGCTGCAGGAAAAATGTGAAAGTATCGGGCAAAAGCAAAGAGAGGCTCAGGAGCAGCATCAGGTGCTGTCTGAACGCCTGAAGGCGAGGCTGCAGGAGATGGACCGGCTGCAGCAACATCTGCTGGAGCTGCGGGAGACCCCGGAACAGTATGCGGCGGCTGCAGCGGAGGTCAAAGAGTGCCGCAGAGCACAGCAGCTCTGGGAGGAGTGCGTGAGGCTAACGGAAGAGATCGCTCTTCAGCAAAAAAGGTATCTGAAAGCGGAAGAGGTGTTTCGCAGCGCCAGGGAGGCATCGGACGCCGCGGAGAGTCAGTGGCTGCGTTCTCAGGCCGGGATTATGGCCGCGGATCTGGCTGACGGAGAACCCTGTCCGGTCTGCGGATCCAGAGAGCATCCGGCCAAAGCGCATTTTATGGACGGAGAACCGCTGGATGAAGGAAAGCGCAAGGCGCTCCGGGAGAAGGTGGAACGATGCCGTAAAAAATGCGTGGAAGAGAGCAACGAGGCGGCAAGCCTGCAAAGCAGGAAACAGCTTCAGCAAAATAATCTGGCGCAATTGGATATCGACACGGAACAGATACCATCCCGCCTTGCACAGGCACAGGAGAGGCTGGAGGAGCTGGAACGCCAGACAACAGAAAAGAAAAGGCTGGAGGCGTGTGAGCTTCGATACCGCAAAGAGCAGGAGGCGTGGCAGGCAGAAGAAGCCGAGCTTCGTTCATCTTGCGAGAGATACTCGGTGGAGCTGGCGTCCTGTATGGGAGCCAGGGAACATTTGGAGGAGCGCTGCCAGGGCGTTTTGAAGCCGGAGTTAAAGAAAAGAATACAGGAAAAAGAAACCGAGCGCAAGAGACTCAGCGAGAATCTGCGTCAGGCCCGGGAGGATTACGAGAGACTGAACAGCGCCTTACAGCAGGCCAGAGGACGGTATACCAGTCTCTCCGAGACGCTGGAAAAGGAAAAAGCGACGCTCCGGGAGCAGGAATCTCCGGAGGCTCTGACGGAAAAAATCGCGGAAAAAGAGTGGCGCCGCAAAGAATACAAAACAGAGCTCAGCCTACGCCTGGGACAGCTGCAGGCCAATCAGGAAGCCTATACGCATCTGTCACAGGGCTGGAAAGAATACGGACAGACCGGGGAAGAATATCAGAAGAGACTGCAGCTGTCTCAGACAGCCTCCGGAGAACTGGCCGGCCGTCCCAAGCTTGCGTTTGAACAGTATATACAGGCATTTTATTTTGAACATGTGCTGGACGCGGCCAATCAGAGGCTGACGGTCTTAAGCCGCGGCCAATATGCCTTGATGCGCCGGACACAGGCAGGCAACCTCAGAAGCGCGGACGGCCTGGAGATCGAGGTGCTGGATCATTACACAGGAAAAAAACGGCCGGTTTCTTCTCTGTCCGGCGGTGAGTCCTTTCAGGCCGCCATGTCATTGGCGCTTGGACTCTCTGATGTAGTTCAGCGTTTTGCGGGCGGGATCGAGGTGGACGCCGTATTTATTGACGAAGGCTTTGGATCGTTGGATCAGGAGGCATTGAATAAGGCGCTGGAGACGCTGTCGTCTCTCTCGGAAGGAGATCGCCTGGTCGGGGTGATTTCGCATGTAGAAGCGCTCAAGGAGAGAATACCGCAGCAGCTCGTAGTGCGAAAGGGGCTGCAGGGCAGCCGGATCCTCCAAGGCAGCCGGATTGGGACTTGATTTTATCGGTAAGAAATTGTACAATAAAGGTATCCGGAAATATAAGGAGGGGAGAATTATGCATCAGGCCAGACTCTTATATCAGGGACATGGCAGTTACCGGATTACGACAGGAGAGGGAAAAGTGATCTATGTGGATCCTTATGCAGGCGAAGGATATGATCTGCCTGCGGATCTGGTTCTTGTAACGCACGAACACTATGACCACAATGCGGTGGATAAGGTGGAGGTCAAAAAGGACGGAAGGATCCTGCGCGCGGCAGATACCTTGAGGGACGGGATTTACCAGCGAGTGGATCTGGGATGGATTCAGGTGCAGGCGGTAGAAGCTTACAACCAGAATCACCCCAAGGAAAGCTGTGTCGGGTATATTCTGGAATGGGACGGAATTCGTCTGTATGCTTCCGGCGATACATCTGAGACAGAGGAGATGTCCCGGCTGCCTCGGTTGGATTATGCACTGCTGCCGATTGACGGAGTCTATAATATGGACGCGGCGGAGGCGGTACGCTGTGCTGCCAAGATGGACGCACGGTATGTGATTCCGATTCATGTTAAACCGGGGGCACTCTATGACCGCGCTATGGCGGAAAAGTTCAACGCTCCGAATCGACTTTTGGTCGAAGCAGGAGAAACTATTCAATTAAAGGGAGAACAGTTATGAAAAAGATGATTTTGGTTTTGTGTGTGATGCTGATGGCGGTATCCGGCTGCGGCAGTTCTAAGGATAATTCCGGCAGACTGACGGAGATCTATAACAAGGTTAAGGAAGCGTACGGAGAGAATTATCTGCCCAGTATGGCCTTTGAAAAAGAGTACCTGACAGAGGTTATGGGAGTTCCGGAAGGGGACATTAAGGAGTTTATCGCGGAAGGTCCGTTGATGTCTGTTCATGTGGATATGTTTGTCGGGATTGAGGCCGTAGACGGTAAGGCACAGGAGGTTGAGAGCGCGCTGAAGACCTATCTGGAGAATCAGCAGCAGAACATGATGATGTATCCGATGAATGTGCCCAAGATGGCGGCAGCCAAGGTGGTTCGGGTGGACAATTATGTGTTCTATCTGTGCCTGGGAGGCTATGCGGACGATGAGACTCTGGATGATGCGGCGCAGCAGACCTATTACGAGCAGCAGAATGAGATCGCAGAAAAGGTTATAAAAGATATTTTAGGAAAATAAAGAGAAAAATATGGGGGTTAAAAAATGGAAGGATTGCATTACTCGGACAGAGCGCTGCGGACCCATACGGGAAAGCTTTTATTCGGCCCGGTAGGACGGAGAATGGGAGTGGATTATCTGGATCGCCGCTCCGGTTTCTGCGGCAGAATCGATCTGATTCACAAGACCAATCTGACACAGCTGTTTGAAGTGTGCTGTGATAAGGACGCGGATTGGGAGCTGGCAGAGAGCGACTGGTATCCGGATCGGCTGACCATGGAATATGAGACAGAGGATTTTGCTTTTTCAGAGGTCAAGCGTGTGCTGATGCAGGACTTGGCCTTCTGTGTACAGACTTGGACCAATCGTTCCGATACGCCGATGAAGCTTACGTTTCAGGTGCGTCCGGAGGGAACGGAGATCGACGGCGGCTTCTTCTGTACGCCGGAGCTGAGCTACGGCTATAAGGTGGGCGGCGTTTCGGCATGGAATAATCCTGAGACAGAACGCATCGTTCAGCCGCAAGAGACTGTCGAGGTGATGGCGGCCTGCCAGCTGGGCAATCTGTCGGCAGAGACCAGGCAGGAGCTGGAGGGCAAGCTGGCGGATTTCTGGCGGGAGTGCCCGGACAGTGCGTCGGCCAACCGCAAGGCGGATGCCGAATGGCAGAGCTTTATGGAGGGCGTGCCGACCTTTGCCAGCTCTCATCCAATGCTGGATATGACATGGAAGTATCGGTGGTTCATTAACAAACACTGCACCTGCTATCCGGAGTATGGGAATCTGCGGCACGCGGTCATGTTTGAAGGACGGTCGCACCGAATGGACAAGACGCCGTTTGTCAGCAAGGGGTGGGAGTTTACGAAGCTGATTCCGCTCTCGACGCCCCTGCATGTGACGGATTACCGCTGGCATCATGATCATGAGACCGCGCATGAGTTCCTGCGGACCTTCTTTGACAGTGCCGATGAAAATGGCATCCCGCGCTGCACACTGACCAATGACCATACCTCTTCTTATGCCAACTACGGCTTATGGGCAGCCTATCAGCTGTATCTGCTGGATGGGGATAAGGAGTTCCTGAAGGAGATCCTTCCTGCGATGAAGGCCTATATTGAGGGCCACAGAAAAGTGTACGGGGACAGTGTGGACGAGCTGCAGATTGAGTATACGCATGCCCGTACCGGCAAGGAATATCAGCCAAGCTACTGGTATTTTCATAATTATCCGATCAATCCGAAGGACAAGACGACCTATACGCCGCTGAAGCGTGTGGACAGAAGTGTATACCATTATCTGAATACCAAAGGACTCGCGGCGGTTTGCCGGATCCTGGGCGACGCGGATGCGGAGCGTTATGAAGCGCTGGCAGAGAAGATCGCGGAGGATATCAATACCAAGATGTGGGATCCGCAGACGCATTTTTACTATGACCTGCATTATCAGACCGATGAAAAGGCGATGGTCAAGAATATCGTAGGCTTTTATCCATATTGGGCGCAGATCGCTTCGGAAGATAAGCTGCCGGGCCTGGAATATCTGATGGATCCGAATCAGTTTAATACGGGCAATGCGTTTCCTTCTGTCTCCAAGGAGAATCCGGTCTACTCTCCGGACGGAGGCTGGCAGGGCAATTTCATCAAGGGACGTAACGGCTGTGTATGGTGCGGTCCTTCCTGGCCGTATACGACGGCGATCGCGCTGTCCGCACTGGGCGAGGAGAGTAAGAAGCATGAGCATCAGTATGACCATGCCTTCTGGGAGTTTTTCAGGCAGTATACCAATCAGCATTTCAGAGACGGAGATATCCGCCGCCCATATCTGGTAGAGCATTATAATCCGGAGAGCGGAGAGCGGCTGAGCGATGAAGTGGATTATAACCACTCTTACTGGATTGACCTCATTGTCAGCTTCGTCGCGGGCGTAGAGGTTCAGGAGGAACGGATTATTATCGATCCGCTGCATTTGGGACTGAAATGGTTCGCGCTTACGGACCTGGACATTCGGGGACATCGTTATGATATCTCATGGTCCGAGGGCCGCAGCCGAGGCGAGGTCCCGGCTGGGATGCGGGTGTGCAGGGACGGAGAAGAAATCTATCGAGGAGACAGCCTCGGAAAGGTAGAAGTGATAGGATGAAAAAGCCCTGGATTGGAATCACCTGTTCGCAGAGCGATGCAGGGGACGCCTTTTTCCTAAGAAAGAATTATGCCGCCAGTGTGCAGAGGGCAGGAGGAATTCCCATCCTCCTGCCTTACGGCATGGAGCGGGAAGAGTACGCGCAGATCGCGCAGGAGCTGGACGGTTTTCTGTTCTCCGGGGGCATGGATGTCCAGCCCTTTTATTTTGGAGAGGAGACCTTGATGGGATGCGGAGCGGCGACACCGGAGCGAGATCAGATGGAGATGCTTCTGTATCAGGAAGTGACAGCCCGTAAGAAGCCCATTCTGGGGATCTGCCGCGGGATTCAGTTCATGAATATTGCGCAGGGCGGAACGATCTGGCAGGATATTCCGAGATATTTTCCGGGACGACTTCCCTCCGGCGAGGCGTTGGCACATCGGCAGGAGTCGCCCGGAATTACAGCTTCTCATACAGTGGAGGTGCTGACGGGAAGTCTCCTGGAGAAGCTGATCGGAAACGGAC
>CAVGBV010000040.1:0-786 GCA_963627615.1 Alloprevotella sp. | reverse complement strand
TGTGACGGGCCGGGCTCCGGATGGGATGATTGAAGCGTTGGAGATGCCGGAGTACGGTTTTTGGCTGGGGGTGCAGTGGCATCCGGAATATGTGTCACAGCAGGAGGAGACGGCAGCCGAGCTATTCCGGGGATTGGTAGAGGCGGCGAAGCAGTATGGCATTTGATGGAATTACAACTTGTAAGGTAGTGGAGGAACTGCGGCGGACCATCGAGGGAGGCAAGATTGATAAGATCTATCAGCCGGAGCCGGACGAGGTCGTGCTTGCGGTCCGCAGACCGGGACAGGTGTACCGGCTTTTACTGAGCGCGCATATGGACAGCGCAAGGTTCTATCTGACGGAACACCGGCCGGAGACGCCTCTGGAGCCTCCGATGTTCTGTATGCTCTTTCGAAAGCATTTCGGAGGGGGACGGATTACGGCTGTCCGGCAGATCGGGTTTGACCGGATTCTGGAGATAGAGACGGAAGGCTATAATGAGCTGGGGGACGTGTGTCGCAAGAGAATTCTCCTGGAGATCATGGGACGGCACAGCAATCTGATTCTGGTCGATGAGAACGGTCGGATTATCGATAGCGTTCATCATGTGGGGCAGGACATGAGTCATTTCCGAATGGTATTGCCGGGACTGCCTTATGAGGAGCCATCCCATAATCGGCGCGCCAATCCGCTGGAACAGAGGTCTCCGGAGGAGTTTGAGGCGTTATGGGCAGAAGCCACAGGGCCAGTGTCCAAAGGAATGTATCAGATCTTTAATGGGATCAGCCCATTGATTGCCGCAGAGC
>CAVGBV010000039.1:9883-21700 GCA_963627615.1 Alloprevotella sp. | reverse complement strand
AAGGACAAGTGGATTCTGGACGAGGAAGCCGCGCCGGTTGTCAAGCGCATCTTTGACCTCTGCATCGACGGCAAAGGTCCGGAGCAGATTTCCCGGATTCTTGAGCGCGATCAGGTTCTTACGACCAAAGCGCTGTATGCCAGCCGCAAGGGAAAGCCGCTGCCCAAGAATCCGTATGGATGGAAGGATCAATCCGTTGTCGGGATTCTGGAACGGCAGGAATACACCGGCTGCTCCTGCAACTTCAAAACCTACTCCAAGTCCTACAAGCTGAAAAAGCGGATTCCCAATGATCCGGAGGATATGTTCATCGTACCGGATACACAGGAAGCGATCGTTTCTCAGGCACAATGGGACAGAGTGCAGGAGCTGCGCAAAAACAAACGCCGCCTTGCAAAAGCGGAACGGCAGGGACTGTTCTCCGGGCTGCTGTATTGTGCAGACTGCGGCAGCAAGCTCCATTTTGCCACCTGCAAGAGCTTTGAGGGCAAACAGGATCACTATGTTTGCTCCAAATACAAGAGTGGGCGCGGCGATTGCTCGGCACATTATATCCGCGAGGATGTGCTGCGGGAGTTGGTACTGGAACGGATTCAGGCGGTCAACGAGTACATCCGCGGTGACGTGGAGGGCTTTCAGGAGGAATGGCTACATTACCGCCGCGCCGATCAGGAACGGGACATCCGGGAAGATCAGAAGCGCGTGGAGCAGGCAAGAAAGCGCCTTGCCAATCTTGATGTGGTCATGTCCCGGCTCTATGAGGATTATGCCCTCGGTGAGATCAGCAAAGAGAAGTATAAGAAAATGACGGCTGATTATGAAGCGGAGCAGGAACGGTTAAAGCTCGAAATTGAAACGACGGAAGAATGAGTCTAGCAGCGGCAGGCAATGGGTGACGATCTGGACGCTTTCATTGCGCTGACGAAAAAGTATGTGGATGTCACGGAGCTGACGCAGACGATTGTCAACGAGTACATCAAGAAGATCATCATCCACGCACCGGATAAGTCTGGCGGCAAGCGCAGACAGAAGGTGGAGATTATCTTCAACTTCGTGGACGAGGTGGAAATCCCCGTACTGGCAGAACCCATGATTGCAGAATCTACCCTTGGACGCAGAAAAACGGCGTGACCTTTACGGTCACACCGTTCTCTGCCCAAACCGCAAGACTTATAGTTCCTTACGACTGTTAAGCCTTGATATTACAGGCTTTTTCGTGGCTTCTTGGGATACTGCCGTGACAGATGAAAAGTATTTTGATCATTGTTTTGTTTCTCCTTATTGGGCCCCAGAATGCCCTGTTTTGCAAGAGGTTCTGGGCATTTTATAGTTTGCTCTGAAATTACCGAATGCGGTAAATCAGAATTGAGCAGGTTGTTACTACCTGTTAGTAGAAAACTAAAACTTCTTACTACTCAGCATTTTTATCATCAATGTATTACTTTAAGTGCATCCTTTCTTGGCATCTGAAAATGTTTTAGTTTTTCACTATTCTTTAATATCTGATTCTTTACTATAAAGTCTACATCAAAAAAGTTTCAATATCACCGCCTAATCTTTCATAGTTTTTTCCATTAAATTTTAGGTTGATTTTATCCTAAAATAAGGATATAATATTTATATAGAATAAATGGAGGTATGCAATATGAATATCAACACCAAAACAATGGTTTCTATCTCCGAAGCCAATCAAAACTTTTCTAAGGTAGCACGACTTGTTGACCAGTACGGTTCTGCCGTAATTCTAAAAAACAACTCCCCTCGCTATCTAATCTTAGAATTCAATCAAGCTGATGAACAATTAGCTGCACAAACCGATGATGTATTAGCTATATCAGAAAAATTAATTACTCGTAATAAGGCTGTATATAAGGAACTTGCAAAATGAAAATCCTTACCAAGCCCCATTATTCATCACAGGGGTATTTTACACCCCACTGTGCCCGAAGTCCGTCCATCTGCTTCATGATGATCACAGTCTCTGCGTGAGGCATTTCCTCACACTCTTTTCGTCCTTTACCAATTGCTTCCCGGCATGCCAGCACTTCATATTCATAACCACTGATCTGTGGCGGGAGACTAATTGTACGGATCAGACTTCCCTCCGGACTGTGCAGCTCCAGATTTCTGGGATTGTTATTGCTCTCCCAGGAAATAACCCCTTCCGTCCCACTGATCTTTACATAGTTTTTCTTTTCATCCAGCATCGAACAGCGCAGCCTTGCAGTATTGCCATCCGCATAGGTCAGGCAAATGGTATCCACGGCATCCACTCCGGTTGGATACTTCTGACAGGAGCTTTCCGTCCTCACAATATGATCTCCGAAATAAATCGAAGCCGTTGTCAGCACATATACTCCCAGATCCAGCAATGCGCCTCCGCACAGCATCAGATCATGAATCCGCGGATTATCATAATTCTGCACGGAAAATTCCGCTTCCAGAACCTGCGGTGTACCTATGGCTCCCTCTCGGAGCAATTCGGTTATGATCTCACGGCTTGGCAAATAGCGTGTCCACATTGCCTCTGTAATAAATACGTTGTTCCTCTCTGCCAGCGCAAATAATTCCTCTGCCTGCTTTGCGTTGGCTGTAAATGGCTTTTCTACCAGAACATTTTTGCCATGTTCAATGCAGAGCTTGGCCTGCTCATAATGCAGAGAATTCGGAGTCGCGATATAGATCAGATCTACCTCCGGATCCGATGCCAGCTCTTCGTAGCTGCCGTATGCTTTTCCGATGTTCCATTTTCTTGCGAACTCGGATGCTTTCTCCTGCGAACGGGATGCCACCGCATAAGCACACGCTTTCCCATCCTTATACAGCTCATTCAACGTCCTTGCCATGGATCCCGCAATAACTCCGGCCCCTAAAATACCTACTTTAAGACAATTCTCCATAGAGTTCCCTCGCTTTCCTTTAATCTATTTTCATTAATATGCGATTCTAAAATAATCCAGCTACTCCTGCGGGATGGTTGTAGGCCGTCTGCAAAAGGAAGGCTTCATAAACATCCTAAACATCAATAGAAAAGCATCCCCCAGCGAGCATTCACAAGTCCGCCAGGAGATGCTTTTCTATTGTGTTCTTCCCTTCTCCTCCCGACAAAAAACCGCGCTTACGCCTCTCCTTCAAACTTCATGTTCCAGTCCATGCGGATCTTATACATCAGCCGAGTCAGCGCCAGGCTGTCTTCCGGAGTATAGCGGGGACTGGCGCTGTATCCCAGCGTCACACAGCGGCTCACTTCCCGAATCTCGTACTCAAATCCGTTGATATCCACCGGGCACTGAATCACCTCCGGTTCACACCCTTCCATTTCCAGCGTCATCGTCTCGGCATGCTGGAAATCCGGCAGGAAAATGCTGCCCTTGGTCCCCACAATGCGTGCGTTGCGCTCCAGCTCCTGCCCGATCGTCTGGACCGACTCCGCAGTGCAGCCGTCCGGATAGGTCAACAGCAAACGGCTGTATTCGTCCGTACCGTACTCGTTGATATGGACTTCCTTGGTCTCCACCTTCTTCGGATCCTGTCCGGTGAGAATACGCAGAAATCCCAGATTGTAGATGCCGATGTCCAACAGTGCGCCGCCGCCCAGGCTCGAATTGAACTTACGGTCTTTGCGGGCCCCGGAGGCTACAAATCCATACTGGCAGGTAACCTGATTCACCTGGCCAATTGTCCCGGCCGCAAGGATGCGGCGCAGTCGGTCATACAATGGCAGCAGCCAGATCCAGAACGCCTCCATGATAAAGAGATGCTTCTCTTCTGCCAGGCGGTACAGCTCCCGTGCCTGCTCTTCATTGATGGTAAAAGGCTTTTCGCACAGGACATGCTTGCCGTGTTCCAGACAAAGCCTGCAGTTCTCATAGTGCATGGTGTTAGGCGTGGCAACGTAGATCGCTTCCACCTCCGGATCCGCGGCAAGAGCTTCGTAGGAACCATAGTAGCTCGGGATCGCATACTCCATAGCAAAAGCCTTTGCGCTGTCCAAATGCCGTGAGCCCACAGAGGCGAGCTGTTGCCCTTCCGTACCCATCTGATTCACCGTAGACACGAACTTTTTGGCAATCGTGCCGGTAGCCAAAATTCCCCACTTCATAGTATCCCCCCTCCTTTATAATATTTTATATAACATCTGGTATTCTTTTTGTCAATAACATGTTATAATATTTCAAGATTTTCCATTTCATTGGAGGTACTTATGAAGCAAAGCTATCTGACCACAGAATTTCAAAAAACCATTCAGAATGATTTTCCCGCACAGGCCGAAGCCCTGAACGCCGCGTTCGCAAGCCGTCTTGCGCAGCTGCGTCATGAGAATGCCGATGCGTCCGCACAAAAACAGCGCCACCTGGAGAGTCAGATCCTGCCGGGCATCGCGGCTTATGAGACCCTGCAGCAGGTCATGCCAAAAGAAGACGCGCTGCAGACTGTCCACAGCTACGTGGAGCGGCGGGCCTGGAAGCTGAAAAAGATCTTTCTCTGGCTGATGCGTATTCCCGGTCTCTACCGCAGAATTCCCGCCATCTTTTCCAAGGAGACGCCCAAATTGTTTGGTGAAACGGCCGGTTTTGCCGCAAGGAACCTCCAGACCTCCGGCGGCGTCTGGCGGATCGATATGACACGGTGTCCCTATCATGACGCCTGTGTCCAATACGGCTGCCCGGAGCTGTGCCATTGCTTCTGCGACAGTGACGACATTACATATGACGGCTTACACCCCAAGCTGTACTAGCACAGGACCAAGACACTCGGACGCGGCGATGATTGCTGTGACTTTTGCCTGAAACGCATATAAGATCAAAATTTTATGATACGGACTTGACAATGGGTTTGAAATCGTTTACAATATTGATTAAGTTCTTAATTATATCTTAATCGAATGGAGACATTACATGAGAAAACGTTGGACCTTAATGCATGGCATTGCCCGCACCCGCTGCGCATGGAATGATTATGTACGGGAGATTACCCTGACAGAGGGCATTCCTGACTCTTACCGGCCTGTGATCATGTTTTTGTATCGCAACCCCGGCTCCAGTCAGAAAAGCATCTCTGACTTTGTAGGCGTAACTACTTCCGCCATCAATCAGGTGGTAAAAAGTATGTTAGAAGAGGATTACCTGTACAAGGAGAGCGATCCTTCCGACAAGCGCAGCCGCCGATTGTATCTGACCGAAAAAGGGACGGATATGGCGTGCCGTCTGCGTCAGAGATTGGACGAAGCAGATGACGCCATCACAGAATTTGTAGGCGCTGAACACGAGCAGGAGCTGATGAATTTTCTTCATGGGCTGACGGATTTCATCCGGGGAGAACTGAAGCAATGCTGAAATACTTGAAAAAATACTGGTTTTTCTGTCTGCTGGCGCCGCTGTTTATGGTCGGTGAGGTCTGGATGGACCTCATCCAGCCGGATATGATGGCCAACATCGTAGACAATGGTGTTCTGGGCGGCAATGTCATTCTGATCCTCCGTGTCGGTATCCAAATGGTCCTGACGGTCATCGTCGGCGGACTCTGCGGCGTGTTATGCGGTGTATTTGCCAATCTGGCCGGACAGAGTTTCGGCAATGATCTGCGTAAGGATGTCTTTTCCAAAATCATGCACCTGTCTTTTCAGCAAACGGATAAGATCTCTACTGGCTCCCTGGTCACCCGACTGACCAACGATGTAACGCAGGTGCAGCAGATGGTGATGATGAGCGTCCGCGGTCTGATCCGCAACTCTGTCATGTTCCTCGGCGGCATCTTCATGCTGTACCGGCAATCCCCGCGATTTGCCGTAATCGCTGCCTGCGGCCTGCCCTTTGTCATCCTGACAGCTGTTTTCTTCCTAAAGAGGACCGCGCCGCTGTTCTCGGTGGTACAAAAAAAGCTGGACGGCATCAACCACATCATGCAGGAGAATGTAGCCGGTGCCCGAGTCGTCAAAGCCTATGTAAAAGAAGAATATGAATTAGGACGTTTCGATGCGGCCAATCAGACACTGTGCGAAGAGAACCTCCGGGTACAGACGCTTCTCGCGTTTATGAGTCCCTGCATCAATATCGTGCTGAATCTCTGCGTGGTCGCGGTGATCATTGTCGGCGGCTACACTGTCCGATCCGGCGGCAGCATCACCCCGGGCAGCACCATGGCCGCCATTACATATCTGGCGCAGATCCTTCACGGTGTAACCTTTATGGCTAATATATTTCAGACTTTCAGCCGCGCCAAGGCATCTGCCGACCGTATCAATGAAGTGCTTCATAATCCGGAGGTGCTGTTGAACGGTGATTTTGACGGAACTGCCGAAACCGCCGGTACGGTTGAGTTTCAGAATGTCAGCTTCGCGTATCCCAGCAGCGAAGGTCAGAATGTACTAGAGAATCTCTCCTTCTCTGTCGGCCCGGGACAGACCCTGGCCATTATCGGTGCGACCGGCAGTGGAAAGAGTTCTCTGGTCCACCTGATTCCCCGTTTCTATGACGTTACTGCCGGAAAGATTCTGGTAGACGGCATCGATGTAAAGGATTATGATCTAAATGCCTTGCGTGACAAAATCTCTATTGTCATGCAAAAGGCAGAGATGTATTCCCGCAGTATCGAGGAGAATATCCGCTGGTCCCAGGACGACGCCGACCCCTGGCAGATCAAAAAGGCCGCGCAAATCGCGCAGGCCGATGAATTCATCTGCGGCAAACCCGACGGTTATTATACGGCCGTTACCGAAGGCGGCCACTCCCTGTCCGGCGGTCAGAAGCAGCGTATCGCCATTGCCCGTGCCGTGCTGAAACAGCACGAGATCCTGATATTTGACGACGCGACCAGTGCTCTTGACCTCAAAACCGAGGCTTCGCTGTATCAGACTCTCCGCAGAGAATGCCCTCATGTAACCAAGATCATCATCGCGCAGCGCATTGCCTCGATCCGGGACGCGGATCAGATTATGGTATTGGACAACGGCCGCGTCTCTGACATCGGCACCCATGACCAGCTGATGCGGACTTCCGCGATATATCAGGATATCTTCCATTCTCAACTCAAGGAAGGAGGCGAAACGCAATGAATCCTACTCTTCCTGAAGGATTTGAAAATCCGCCCAAGGAGTCGGCCCGTACTTATCGATCCAAGGAGTCTTCCTCCCGATCTCCCCAGGCCTTAAACTTCCGCGGCAGACCCGGCGGTCCCGGCCGAGGTATGGCGCAAACAGTGGAACACGCGTCTGACAAAAAGGGAACACTGACACGTCTGCTCCAGTACTTCCGCCAAACCCGCAAGCTATTGATTCTGCTGCTGATCGCTGTCGTCTGCGTTACATTGGCCGGACTGGCCGCTCCCTCCCTACAGGGCAGCGCGATCGACACGATCAAGGACCGCCGCTGGGAAGCCCTCTCCTCTTACGTTTTATATCTGATCATCATATATCTGGCCAACGCATTGTTTACCCTTTTTCAGTCCTTACTGGCGGCCCGCCTCAGCCAGAGCATTACCCGTCAGATGCGTCACGATCTGTTCAATAAGATCGACCACCTCTCGATCAAATACCTGGATACACACTCCAGCGGCGATGTAATGAGCCGCATGACCAATGATGTCGAGAATGTATCCAGCACGATTTCTCAGAGCGTCGGCTCTCTCATCTCCGGCGTGCTGACCATCATCGGGACTGTCGCGATCATGTTTTATTACTGCTGGCAGCTAACACTGATCACTCTTGTTACCGTCCTGCTGACCTTGTTTGTCACCCGGAAAATGTCAGCCGCTATGCGCAAAATCTACCGTACGCGTTCCATCCTGTTAGGGCAGCTGAACGGGCATTCCGAGGAGATGATCACAGGCTATAAATCCATCGTAGCCTATAATAAACAAGCGGATGTCATCCAGGAATTCTGCGACACTTCCGATGAACTGCGTAAGGTTAGTATAAAAGCGGAGATTCTGGGCGGCTCCATGGGCCCGATTATGAACTGTATCTCCAATATCAGCTTTGTCATCGTCGCGGCTTTTGGCGGTTATTTTGCCTATACCGGACTGATCACCATCGGCACCGTCTCCGCCTTTATCATCTATGCCAAGCAATTCTCACGTCCCATCAATGAGATCGCGCAGCTTTACGGCACCATTCAGACCGCCATCGCAGGCGCGGAACGTGTGTTTACCCTATTGGACGAACCGGATGAGGATAACAGCGGTGTACGGGACCTGCCCCATATTACCGGCCGGATCTCCTTCCGCAATGTGGACTTCTCCTATGTCCCCGGCAAACAGGTTCTTTCCAACTTCAGCCTGGATGTGGAGCCCGGTCAGAAAATCGCTCTGGTCGGCGCTACCGGCAGCGGTAAAACCACGGTCGTCAACCTTCTGATGCGTTTCTATCCTATCGATCGTGGAGAAATCCTGGTAGACGGGATCAATATCCAGGAGATCCGCCGCGACTTTCTGCGGAAGAATATCGCCATCGTGCTGCAGGACACGGTATTGTTTTCCAACACCATCGAAAACAACATCAAATACGCGGATCTCTCCGCTTCTGATGAAGCGATGATCACGGCCGCCGAGATGAGCCATATCCGCCGGTATATCGAACATCTGCCGCACAGATACCAGACCTATCTGAAACAAGCCGGTGCGAATCTCTCCCATGGCCAGCGTCAGCTGATGGCCATCGCCCGGGCTATATTGGCGGATCCCAGGATTTTGATTCTGGATGAGGCCACCTCCTCTGTCGATACCCGTACCGAAAAGGATATCCAGAACGCGATGGTCCGCTTGATGAAAAACCGTACCAGCCTGATCATCGCTCATCGACTGAGTACGATCCGGGACGCGGATCAGATCGTGGTGATGGACCATGGTCAAGTCGCGGAAGTCGGCAATCACGAGCAATTGCTCGCGCGGAAGGGCAAATACTATGAATTGTATATGACGCAGTTCGCAGGCAATCAGACATAAAAACACAAGGGGATGTCGCATTGGCAAATATTTTTCTGGGCGACAGCCCCTGATATTGGATCAATCTTCTCGTAAATACTCCCTCCACAGGACCGCAATCCCTCCTGCCAGAAGTATAATGCCTGCCAGAAACGGCAGAATCATCCATGTACAAAACAATACCGTCCCATACCTTCCCCATTCCGTATACCACCATGTGATCTGACTGGCTTCAAAGCCCGCGCCGATCAAGGTTCCGATCAGTGCCAGAATCCCGATCCCCAGCAATGTCTTTCCGCAAAAGAGCCGCAGCTGCCTGCGCTTTTCCTTTACACTGTCGGTCTGCGGCCTCTCCGGCTGTTCCTCCTGTGGTTCATCGATCTCATCCAGCAGCAGATAGTCCGTCGATACATGAAACAATCGGCTCAGCTGAATAATTTTTTCTGTATCCGGCACGGCCTGCCCTGTCTCCCACCGCGAGACCGCCTGCCTTGATATATCCAGCCTGTCTGCCAGTTCCTCCTGGGACATTCCCGCTTTCTTCCGGCAAAAAGATATTTTATTTCCAATCATGCTATAGCCCCTCCTTTTTGCCATTGATTCTATCGGAAAATCTCTTGGAATACCACCATATCAACTTGGAATTTCCGCAATTTGAAGTTGCATCCGCTTTACTGTCTCTTGCAGTATGCTTCCACACCTTTTTTCAGCCTGTTTAGTCCGTCCGCCAGAACGCTTCTCGGGCAGGCCACATTCAGCCGCAGGAAACGGGTTCCGTCTCCGCCGTACTGTCCACCCTCTGACAGATACAGTCCTGTACTCTCCCGGATCACATCCGCCAGCTCCTCTGAGGAATCCGTCAGGTTCCCGCAGTCCAGCCACATCAGATAGGTAGCCTGTGATCCGACCACCTTAAGCTGCGGAATTTCCTTCTGGATGTATTCGGTTGTCCACACCTTATTTTCATGCAGATAGCTCCGAAGCGCATCCAGCCATTCACCGCCCTGAGTAAAAGCCGCCACTGCCGCGGTGATAGCAAACGCGTTGGGCTCTGCCACTTCATCCGTATTCAGGCCGCGCCATACCTTATGCCGCAGAACCGGATCGGGAACACAGACCGCCGCAGTCTGCATGCCTGCCAGGTTGAACGCCTTGGTCGGCGCGATGCAGGTGATGCTGTTGTTCCGGCAATCCTCCGAAACGGACGCGAAAGGTACATACCCCAGTCCCGGCTCTGTCAGATCGCAGTGAATCTCATCAGAGATCACGACTACATGATGTTTGCGGCACATTTCTCCGACCTTCTTCAGATCTTCCGCACTCCAGATCTTTCCCACCGGATTGTGAGGATTACAAAAGATCATCATGGAGGTCTGCGGGTCTGCCAGCTTCGCCTCCAAGTCCGCATAATCAATGCTATAGCCTTCTCCGTCGTACCGCAGGCGGCTCTCCAGCACCTGCCGTCCATTGTTCAGGATCGAATTGAAGAAGATATTATATACCGGCGTCAGTACCAGCACCTTCTCGGCCGGTGTGGTAAGCTTACGCACAATACTGGAGATCGCCGGTACCACGCCGGTACAGAAGATCAGCCATGACTCGTCCATCCGGAATCCATGCCGGCTCTCCCACCACTGGATGTACGCCTGATACCACTCCTCCGGTACGATCGAATACCCAAAAACTCCATGCGCGGCGCGGTTCCGGATCGCTTCCTGCACCTCCGGCGCCGTCTGAAAGTCCATGTCCGCCACCCACATAGGCAGCTCATTCTCCTTGACATCCCACTTTAAGGAATACGTGTTCCGCCGATCTACCGGCGTATCAAAATCATACATCATACGATACCTCCGTTTTCTGTTTTTCCTGTCAATAACTCCATGCGTTCCTCATCGGTCAGCCTTCGGTACTGGCCCGGCTCCAATGCCGGATCCAACCGCAGGCTCCCCATGGACAGCCGCTTCAGATAGATTACTTCCTTGCCCACTGCCTGAAACATTCTCTTGATCTGGTGGAACTTGCCTTCCCGGATTGCAACCTCCACCTCCGAGTCCTCGCCGCCGCGTAGGATCTTCAATTCCGCCGGCAGCGCCTTCAGCTCCTCGTCTACCCGCAGGCCTTGCCGGAACGCCGCGACATCCTCCTCGGTCACCCTTCCATGGATTCTGGCGTAATACACCTTATCCACATGCTTTTTCGGGGAAAGCAGCCGATGCGTCAGGTCTCCGTCGTTGGTGATCAGCAGGAGTCCCTCGGTATCCTTGTCCAGTCTCCCTACCGGATACAGATCCTGTCTGTGTCGGCCGTCTATCAGATCAATGACCGTCTTCTGCCTGGGATCCTCGCTGGCAGAGATCACACCCGCCGGCTTATTCAGCATATAATAGACGTTTTTTTCATATAGGACCGGGGATCCGTCATAGGTCACATCCGCCGTCTCCAGCACCGCATAGCCCGGATCCCGAATCACCCGGCCATCCACCGCCGCCCGGCCGCCGCGGATTCCTTTTTTCAGTTCGCTGCGTTTATCCACGCCCATATCCGCCAGATACTTATCCAGTCTCATGCCTGTTCCCTCCCGTCTTATCCAGTTTATTATACCATGCTCTCCTTCAAAAATCCAGTTGCAATTCTGTTTCCGACTCTTTATAATAGGTCACGGAGGTTGATAAAGCATGGCATTTTCAGAGGATGAACTTTTTGATATTTTAAATGAGGACGGAACGCGCACCGGACGGACCAAGCCCCGCGGTCTGGTGCATCAGGACGGCGACCTGCACGGTGCTTCCCATGTCTTTCTTACAAGGCGAAAAAATGGCCGGATCCAACTGCTGCTGCAAAAACGAAGCGCCAATAAGGATTCCTATCCGCTGTGCTGGGACACCTCTTCCGCCGGGC
>CAVGBV010000039.1:0-9873 GCA_963627615.1 Alloprevotella sp. | reverse complement strand
CGGGCATCTGGATGCCGGTGAAAGCTTCGATAGTGCCGCCGTTCGGGAGCTTGGAGAAGAACTGGGCGTCACCGGCTATACTCCGGAATATCTCTTTATGACAAATCAGGACAATACTGCTTATTTCCACGGGAAATTCTTCCGTGACCGTGAAATCAACGCTGTCTATCTACTGGAATTGGACCGGGAGGCCTCCTCCTTTTCCATCGAAAAAAGTGAGATCGAAACGGTACATTGGTTCGATCTGGATGATATTCTGTCTGCGTTAAAGAAGGATGACCCCGCCTACTGTCTTGCCGCGGACGAGATCGAGCAGCTGAAGCCGTATCTGGAAAAATATTATCAATGAATGCAAATATCCTCGTATAGAGGATATTTTTATGCCCAAAATTTCTATTGTTGACATTTCAACGTCTCTGTGATATACTCCCATATGTTGAAAGTTCAACAACCGAAACAGGAGGCTGTGAAATGCAGGAACGCTTTGAAACCTTTACCGTGCTGATCAACCGCATCAGCCGTAACATCCGCAAGATCAAGAATCAGGAGATGGCTGCGTACCAGCTGAGAAGCGCCCATGTATCCTGTCTGTACTACATCTACTCTCTCGGCGAGATAACGGCAACCGATCTCTGCGAGCACTGCGAAGAGGATAAGGCAACTATCTCCCGCGCGTTAGATTATCTGGAGTCTAACGGGTTTATCACCCGTCCGTCCGAAACTGCCAAGCGGTACAAAAGTCCCTTATGTCTAACCACTCAGGGCCGGGAAGTCGGCCAGAAGATCGCCGACAAAGTAAACGGGGTTCTGGATGCCGTCAGCCGTTGTCTCACAGAAGAGGAGCGAGTGATATTTTACCGTGCCCTGTCCGCGATCAGTGACAATCTGGACAGCATTTCCAAAAACAATGAACAATAAGGAGCAGTGATTCCATTGAAAACAAGAATTATCGTTGATTCCACAGCGGATCTCGTCCCGGAGGTCCAAAACCGGGTACACATCGTCCCTCTCACCGTGCATTTCGGCCAGGAGGAGTATATTGATGGCGTGACCATCGACCACAAAACATTTTACGAAAAGCTGATTGAAAGCGACGTACTGCCCACGACCAGTCAGGCAACCCCGAATGATTTCGCCGCGGAGTTCGAAAAGGCCCAGGAGGCTGGTGAGGCAGCGATCGTCATCACCCTCGCCTCCAAGTTCTCCGGCACCTGCCAGAGTGCTATGCTCGCGGCGCAGAACTACGAGAACATCTATGTTGTGGACAGCACAAGTGTCGCCATGGGCAGCGGAATTCTGGTAGAACTCGCCCTCCGGCTACTGGACGAAGGCAGATCTGCCGAGGAGGTTGTAAAAGTTCTGGAAGAGGAAAAGAAAAAGATCGTTGTCGTCGCCCTGTTGGATACATTAGAGTATCTCATGCGGGGTGGGCGCATCTCCAAGACTCTTGCTTTCGCCGGCGGCGTATTAAAGATCAAGCCCGTACTGTCTGTAACTGACGGTGAAATCCATCTGCTGGGAAAAGCCCGCGGATCCAAGATGGGCAACAATCTGCTGGTTCAGGAAATCAACAATGTCGGCGGCATCGACTTTAGCAAACCCATTCTGCTTGGCTACAGCGGCATTTCAGACGCGCTTTTGCTGAAATATATAGAAGACAGCCGCCCCATCTGGGACGGCCGTCTCGATAAAATCCGTTATACAACTGTAGGAAGCGTGATCGGCACGCATGCCGGACCCGGCGCTGTCGTGGTCGCCTTCTTCAAAAATTAAATTCATTACCCTTCTGCGTCTGCAGGATCCTCATAGCTGACTCCTCCCCGGATGGTGAGCGTGCCGTCAGCGCCTACTGCCGCCTCATCCCAGGCATCCGTGACAGCCTCCGCAGGCTCTGCCTGTACCGCATCCGCTATGATCTCCACAGAAAGGGCATATTTCCCATTCTCCGGACCGGTAACACCGGCGGCCTGCCGCAGGCCATCGATCAGAATCGGCGTCTCCTCTCCCGGCGCGACAGGATCCTTATAGTAAATATACGCGCCGATATCATTGCGGGACATAATCCAACCGTTGGTAAGCGCCAGATTGATCTGATAATCCTCATCTGCCTCAGGACGGTTTACATACACGTTTCCGTCCTGATCCTTCCATGTGAATACCAGCAGCACCCGAATATAGGCATCGGTGTTGCCGGTATTTTTTATGCGTATATCCCGTTTCGCATAGAAGCCGTCCTCCTCCGCAAAGGATTCCAGGACTTCGCAGCTTACCTTGCCATAGGTAAAATCGTTCTGTATGGAGTCCGTTTTCATGTGGAGAAAAGCAACCGTAGAGCCGACTCCTACTCCCACCAAAAGCACCACTGCGGCCAGCAGTGCCAGGGAACGTACATGACCATGACTATTGCCGTGCCGCTCAGTCATTCTGCTCACTCCCTTCTTCCTCATCCGGTCCCAACCTCTTGCCGTCCAGCCAACGGTTATCCGCCCAACTGCCGCCGTTGAGCCAGCGCCAGCGTTCCCCATCGTCTGCAGACGCGCGTTTATTATCGAACGTAACCGTATTTTCCTCCTCCAGGTTGACAATCACGCCATTCTCTGTAGGAGAATACCGCCAGCTCCAGCTCTCAACTTCTGTAACCTTATAGCTGCCGATCGGCAGATTGTTAATCCGCGTACTGCCATTCCCATGAATCGTCACCGTCAGGTCCACCCGGTCTTTAGTATAAAAATCCACTCCCTGGACCCGATAGACGAAGGTCTGATTTTCATCGATCGGCTGCCAGCCTTCCTTTCGGATCGTCAGTGTTCCAAGCTCTAAATAATATGTGTTTTTCACGGTACAGGAACCCGTACCGGCGCCGTCCGTCTGGATCCGTCCGCTCTCTGTGCCGTCCTGAGAAGCAGGGGTGTAAGTGATTTCCTGCCTATAAATACGGAATAGCACGTCATCTACGTTCGGCGTACTCTCTACCACACGGTAACTGTGATTGGCCTCCGGAGCAAAGGCCTTGGTAGAATCCTTCGCGTCCATAAACACAGCGACCGCAGTCTTATGGGCATATTCGATCAGGTCGATCTTAACGGAAGCCGTCGCCACGACCTCGGTACCGTCATAGAGCTGAAAATTGGCCGTATAGCCTTCGGTACCATTGACCGCGGACTTTTCCTCTTCTGTCAGATCTTCCCAACCCTCAATCTCCACTTCTTTCCGTACCGAGAGCATACCTGTCGTATAGTACAGCCGCAGAACATTTCTGCAATCCTCATACTCGGTATCTATACTTTCTCTTGATTTAATACTCAGGGTCGTACCGCCATAATTGATTACCCCATTGATCGTAGAGCTGGTCAAAAACGCGTTCTGCAGGGCGCTGTCTCCGGTATGAGCCGGTGTAACAACACTGTCCAGCTCCGCGTTGGAGATCTCTGTCAGATCATCCAGCCGTGCGCCGTTGAGATAATACTCTATGACATAGCTTGCGGACTCATTAAAGTGAATACCGTCAACCAGATTGCCCAGGGTGGATCCGGTAGCGGATACAAAGAAAAATCGGGTGGCGTACTGCCCATCCGGCACCTTATAAGTACCGGAATGCTCCTGCCAGTATAATTCGTTGCCTTCAAACTTCCACAGCTTAAAGATTCCGCCGTTGTGCGATACGCTCACACCGTCTCCGGCAAATTTGCTGATCAGCTCGTTGATCTCCCTCTGGTTCGTAATATTCTGGGCATCCTTGCTGGCCGCGATAATCAGATACATAACATTGACGCCGGTTCCTCTACGGCTGCGATGCGCAAATGACCAGGAGAGCTGCGCTCCGGGCGCTGTCAGTACGTCCTGATAGAGGGAGCCTGCTTTTTCCGCATTCAGCTCCGCATACTGTTTTCCCTCGTAAGCTGTGGAACCGGAGGTCAGATAAGGATTCCCTGCACTATCATTGCATATCTCCACATCCTGGCCCAATGTGCTGCCATCGCCCGGAGCCGTCGTTTTCCAGAAAAGCTGACGAGTTCCATTGGCAAAAGCATAACCGCTCCCGCTCGGGATCTCCGGATACTCAAAGCCGCCATTCAGAACGTCCTCACCGTATTCCACACGATGCGTCGTCGTGCCAAGTTCATTTCCATCTTCGTCATAGGCTGTGCAAGTGTAAAACTTAATGCACAGAACATCATTTCCTTGGGCATCCAATTCCTGGCTAATGCCGCCGGCATCAATGGCCACGTTGATGGAACCGTCCGACAAAATGGCCGCGTTGTCAATTGTCACCTTGGTCGGCTTGGCCTCAGGGGAACCGTCGCCATGGTTATATGTGTAGAAGTGCCACTTGTTCCAAACATAGTGATCCACAATTGTGTTGGCCTTGGTCCCACGCCATACCGGCTTCAAAGTACCGTTTTCCGGGATATGATTCTCAATGGCAAGACCGTTTTCCTTCTCCGTAACGATCAATGTAAATTTCATTGTGCCGGATTCTACGGTTCCTGTAGGCCTCCACCAGTTGTTTCCATTGTAGCAGTAATAGTTCACAGTGACAGTAACCTGCCCGGGCCGCAGAGCGTCCACAGACAGCCACGGATACTGATAGTTATTGGAAATATCCGTTGCCGTGTCCTTATCCTGAAAATAGATCGAGGTAGCATAGGCTCGAACCGTATCGTCATTTCCCTCAATCGTCCAGGTATACCGGTGATATGTGTAGTTTGCGGCGTTCTCATCCAGGAAGAAGAATACCTGGCTCTGCTCTTCTGCGATTTCGTAGATCACGGAGTCTGTTCCATTGTCCCGGATCAGTACCGATTCCGCATCCGTATCCTTTTTGCCTACTGCCGCTACCGCATAGATAGAAAAACCTGTAGCACCGAATTGAAGCTTCTGCTCACCATCCGTGCAGGCCACATACTGCACCGGCTCCGCGAAATAGCTGCCATCCTCCTGCTCCACCATATGGAACGCCACCAGAAAGGCCGCGTCCTCCACATATGCCTGCGGAACCGTCAGCGTCACAGGTACGCTCTCTCCGTCGACCGGCTGCAACTCCTCTCCGGAATCTCCAATAAAACTGATGTCCACCGCCATGACATTACGTGCCTCCACGGTGTCTCCTTCAAAAGCATTATTAACGGCTGTCTCCACATCGGCCTGACTTGCCTCCGAAATAGGCGCAACCATACACTCCGCCTCATTCATCGCACTGCCGTCTTGCGGAACCGCGTCCACATCCAGCAGCTGGAGCATGTTCCATTGGGCGGTAAGAGTATCGTCAGCAACGACCACATAGCCGCTGTCTGCCTCATAGATCTCCCCAGTCCGCGCGGAAAGCCAGCCCGCAAAGCTGCGTTCCTCCTTTTCCGGTGCCTCCGGGAGGATGATATTCTGTCCAATCGCGGCAGTAACACTATCTTCTCCGCCATTTCTGTCGCTGAAAAAACCGCCGTCCAGCTCAAACCGAATGGTATATGTTTCGTCAGTGACCACTGGTTTTTGCTGTGTCAGCATCTCGTCATTTCCCTTGGAATCGTCCTCCTCAGCATCATTTTCTTCGGTATCTGCCTCAGAATCCTCTGTGGACTGTGACTGATTCTCCGCGGTATCCTCCGTTTCCAGCGCATGCCCCACCAACGTGGCAGGAACACACGCGGTAATAACCAGCAGCACCGCCAGCAGCTGCGCCAGTATTTTCTGTATATGTTTCATCGCAGTTCACTCCTTTTTCTCCGTATCGTCCAAGTCATAGGATCGCATCCGCCTCCTGTCGGGTACTCTCCTATGACTGCTCCCCGAAGGGAGCAGCCCGCTCTTGTACAAACCTATGTACTCGCGAAATTTAAGATTTACTGACCAGCCTTGGCCGTCGCTACCTCCCAAGCCTTGGCAGCGTCCGCAATCTGTGCCTTCTGAACCGCGTAAACGGTGAAGGTCAGTTTCGGCTGAACCTGAACCTCATTCACTTCTTCCTTGGTCAGGTTGCTGCTGACAGTAACCTGCCGATCCTTCAGGATATTGAAGACCTGATCCGCTGTATCGTCTTTGTCAACCACACAGTAGTACACACCTTCATGGCCTTCCAATGGCGTCCAGACGGTATCGTCGATCTGGTAGTTAACCTTACGGACTTCCTTACCATCGACTGTCTCCTTGAACTCCGGCCAGTTTTCCTCCGTAACCTGTACAAACAGATAACAATCCTCACTCTTCGCCTTGACTGTCGCCACAGGATCCTTAGAAATGTTTACACCAGGAACGATGTGATAAGTGTTATCCGTCTCGCCCAGGGTAGCATTGATATCACCTACGGTAAAGGTATTCGTAATCGCCGCTGGCTTTGAAACCAGCCACGCCACCGTCCCGCCGACTGCACAACCAATCACCAGCACAATCGCCAGCAGACCCACAAGTGCTTTTCCACTCATGCTGCGCTTCATAGAAATCCCCTCCTTTCCTCGCATATTTTTCTAATTGTATATCCGGAACTTCCGGTAGTAATAGCGGCAGCAACTGCTGCTATTCTCCCGAAATTATAGTACAATCCATCAATCGAGTCAATAGAAAGCACCCATCCATGCCGAATTTTTTTAGAAAAGTTCTTCTTACTAAATTACTTTATAGTTGATTATTCCGACTTTAATACTTTCTGCAGTGAAACTTTGCGTCATCTTTGAAATAGGCCGATCATAGGCGGGCCGCCCTTGACAATACGATAAAAAGCTCTTATAATATAGCTTATTAAGCACATAGGTTTTATGTGTTTATATCGTCATTAAAGAGAGGAAAGACATGCTGAATCAATTTTCAAGAACCGAGCTGTTATTCGGTAAAGAAGCAATGGAAAAATTAGCCGCTTCCCGTGTCGCTGTATTTGGCATCGGCGGCGTTGGCGGTTATACTGTGGAGGCGCTCATCCGTTCCGGCGTGGGAACGGTGGATCTTATCGATGATGACAAGGTCTGTCTGACCAATATCAACCGGCAGATCTACGCGACGCGTAAGACCGTTGGAAAATATAAAGTGGACGTTGCCGCAGAAAGGATCCATGAGATCAATCCGGACGCGGTCGTCAACACCTATAAAACTTTTTATACTCCGGATACCGCGCAGCAGTTTGATTTCACGCAGTACGATTATATCGTCGATGCCATTGATACCGTAACAGGGAAAATCGCGCTTGTTGTCAATGCCGACGCTGCCGGTACGCCCATCATCAGTTCCATGGGAGCCGGCAACAAAGTCGATCCGACCGCTTTTGAAGTGACGGATCTCTATAAAACGTCCGTATGTCCGCTCGCGAAGGTTATGCGCTATGAGCTGAAGCGCAGAGGCATCAAAAAATTAAAGGTGGTATATTCCAAGGAACCGCCGATCACGCCGATAGATGATATGGCGATCAGCTGCCGTGCCCACTGTATCTGCCCGCCCGGAACCGCGCGGAAATGCACACAGCGCCGCCAGGTTCCCGGCAGCAATGCCTTTGTTCCTTCTGTCGTCGGCCTGATTATCGCAGGAGAAGTCATCAAGGACCTCACCGGGTATAGGAGCCGCAAAGCATGATTTATCTTGACTACTGTGCCAATACGCCGGTCGATGCCGCCGTACTCGACCGCTTCTGCCGCACCGAAAGAACCTATATCGGCAATCCTAATTCCAATCACTGCGCCGGAAGGGCAGCCAAAGACGCTCTGTCTCAGATTACAGACTCGATTGCCGCGCGTCTTGGCGTGCACCCTTCCGAAATCATTTACACCTCCGGCGCAAGCGAAGCAAACAATCTGGGGATTAAAGGAATCGCGCGTGCCACCCGCCATTACGGCAGACACATCATTTCCACACCGTTGGAACACGCTTCAGTAAGCGGCTCGCTGACGTATCTGCAGGAACAGGGCTATGAGATCGACCTCGTAAATATCGACAGGGACGGCAAAATTGACCTCGCGCATCTGCGGGAATTATTGCGCAAGGATACGGTGCTTGTCGCTGTCTGTGCGGTTGACAGCGAGCTTGGTACGGTTCAGCCCATCCACGAGATTGCGGACATATTACAGGACTATCCGAACTGCCGTCTGCATGTCGATGCCACACAGGCTATCGGAAAGGTTGATTTTTCTTTTGATGGCATCGATACCGCTTCTTTTGCCGCTCACAAATTTTACGGTTTGAACGGAAGCGGCATCCTTTTGAAACGCAAAGATCTGGTGATCGAGCCGCTGATCCACGGCGGTGTCAGCACAACCCTCTATAGGAGCGGAACTCCCACGCTGTCTCTCGCGGCTGCGCTCGATACCGCGCTTACCTTGGCTCTGGATACCCTTTCCGAGCGGAACCAAATCGTTGCCGCACGCAATACGGCTCTCAGAACCGCTTTGTCCGCGTATCCGAAGGTACGCATCAACAGCCCTGACGCGGCCGTTCCTCATATTTTGAACCTCAGTGTGCAGGGTGTAAAGGCAAGTGCCTTTCAGGCGGCCCTGGACGCCGCCGGAGTCTGTGTTTCGGTCAAATCCGCCTGTTCCGTTGAGGGCACGCCTTCCCGGGCGGTCTTCGCGGTCAGCCGGGATCGCAAGAACGCTCTGTCCTCCTGGCGGATCAGTCTCAGTCATCTGACAACCGAAGAGGAAATCTCACAGTTTTTAAAAGCGTTTGACACCTGCTATAAGGAGTTGACAAAATGAGCAAAACATTAGAACCGTATCAGTCTATTGAACGAAGTCTTATAAAAAAATTCCGCAAGGAAATATGGAATCCCTTTGTGGCAGCGGTAAAGCGGTATGAACTGATTCAGGCCGGAGATAAAATCGCTGTCTGTATCTCCGGCGGCAAGGATTCTATGCTGATGGCCAAGCTGATGCAAATGCTGCAGCGCATCAGCGAGATTCCCTTTGAGCTTGTTTTCCTCGTCATGGATCCCGGTTATAACGAAATCAACCGTCAGAAAATCGAAAGCAACGCCCTGCTTCTGCGCATTCCTATTACTATTTTTGAGACCAATATTTTCGAGATCGCGAACAGCACGGACAAATCCCCCTGTTATCTATGCGCCAGAATGCGGCGGGGACACCTTTACAATAAAGCTAAAGAACTGGGCTGCAACAAGATCGCTCTGGGACATCACTTCAGTGATGTCATAGAGACTACCGTAATGGGAATGTTCTACGGTTCACAGCTTCAGGCAATGCTCCCGAAGCTGCATAGCCAGCACTTCGAGGGAATGGAACTGATCCGTCCCCTGTATTGCGTCCATGAAGATGATATTCTGGCCTGGAAACGCTATAACGATCTGGAATTTATTCAATGCGCCTGCCGCTTTACTGAAAACTGCACCATGTGCGATAACGGCGGAGGCGGTTCCAAACGCCAGGAGATCAAAACATTGATCCGCCGCCTGAAGCGGGAAAATCCGAATATCGAAAAAAGTATTTTCAACAGTATTCACGCGGTTCATCTCGACACCTTCCCAGGCTACAAAACAAACGGCAAATTGTATTCATTTTTGGATCATTATGATGACGCCGATGTGTAAATAGGAGGATATACCATGTTTCGAGCAATTCGGAAAAAGAAGAATGAGATCGGCACAGAGGCGGCAGAACAGCTGCTGGTTGAAGGCCGCCGCGGCGTTCTGGCCGTAAACGGTGTAGAGGGCTATCCCTATGCGGTCCCGATCAACTTCTACTTTGATAAAGGAAGCCGAAAAATCTATTTTCATGACGCAAAAAACGGACATAAAATCGAGGCCCTCCGAGCCTGTGATAAAGTGTGTTTTACTGTGTCGGGAGCCCGCTTTTTCTATGTAAGTCGTGAGTGCGTAAGAACATATAAGGCTGAAAACAGCCGTTTAAGAAATTGCGTCACTCACGTAGTTTTCTTGATTTTCGC
>CAVGBV010000038.1:12445-22218 GCA_963627615.1 Alloprevotella sp. | reverse complement strand
ATGTTATGGGGCTTCCCATAGCGAGGCTGGCCAGAGAGGCCACGCGCTTTCTTCTTTCTGAAGAGTGATAGGCATACAAGAACTTTTACAAAAAAAATGTAAAAGTTCTTTTTTTGTGCTTGCAAAGGAACGAATCTATGTTATAATGGAGTCAGGTGGAGTCAGTTGGAGCCAACTGGAGTCAATTGGAGACATAGAAAGGAGATGAGCGCATGTTCTGCAATAAGTACAACCATTCCGTAGACGATAAGGGACGGTTGATTATCCCGACCGAATACCGGCCGGAGCTTGTTGGAAATGACATGACGCAGAGTCATAATTTCTATATCACCACCAATTTGTGGGATCCGAAGGGCAGAAAGGAACCGTGTCTGTGCCTGTGGCCGGAGGAGAATTTTGGAGAGCTGAAAGCCAAGCTGGAGAATGTATCGGATAGTCAGGAGAGTGTCCGCAGATTCAAGCGTAGGTTTTTCTCCAATACACAGAGTACGGCCTTGGACAAGCAGGGACGGATCTCTATTGTCTCGGATCTGAAGCAATATGCCGGAATCGATAAAAACGTGATGATGATCGGCATGGACAAGCACATTGAGCTGTGGGACTACGACGCATGGATGCGCTACAATGGAGCGGACGAGGACGAAGAGGACGACGAGGCCTGGACGGAGACATTGGGAGCGCTGGGACTGTAAGAACCGGAGATAGAGTAGACGAGGGTGAGAAACGTGGAATTTAAACATATTTCGGTTCTGAAGAACGAATGTATCGAAGGCCTGAAGATCCGTCCTGACGGAGTTTACGTGGATGGAACATTGGGCGGCGCGGGTCACGCACTGGAAGTGTGCAGGCGGCTGGGACCTGATGGACGATTCATTGGAATCGACCAGGATGAGGCCGCGGTAAAAAACGGATATGAGAAACTGGGAGAGTTTGAAAATGTCACCATTGTGCGGAATAATTTTCAGAATTTCCCGGGGATTATGGAGACTCTGGGAGTGAAGGCAGTACACGGGGTGCTGCTGGATCTCGGAGTATCTTCCAAACAGCTGGATGATGGAGAACGCGGCTTTTCCTATATGCAGGACGCAGAGCTGGACATGCGGATGGATCAGCGCGCACCGCTTACGGCCAGGGATGTCGTCAATACCTATCCAGAGGAAGAACTTCGGAGGATCCTGACAGAATACGGTGAAGAGAGATGGTCCGCACGGATTGCCGAGTTTATCGCAAAAGAGAGGCAGCAGAAGCCCATTGAGACAACCGGCGAGATGGTCAGAATCATCAAAGAGGCGGTTCCCAAGGGAGCGCGCCAGGATGGGCCGCATCCGGCCAAGCGTTCATTTCAGGCGCTTCGGATTGAGGTCAATCATGAACTGGATATACTGGAGAAATCGATTCGTTCCATGGCGGAATATCTTGCGCCGGGCGGACGGATCTGTATTATAACATTTCATTCTCTGGAGGACCGGATTGTCAAGCAGACATTCCGCAGCCTGGAGAACCCCTGTACATGCCCCAAGGATTTTCCGGTATGTATATGCGGGAAAAAACCGGTCGTGCGGGTGATCACAAGAAAGCCCATCGTACCGGACGCGGAAGAGATAGAAGTCAATCCGCGATCCAGAAGCGCGAAGCTTCGGATCGCGGAAAGAGTATAGAGGAGGGGAGCAGGCCATGCCGGCAGAAGCTCAGGAAGAGTTGTTTGATTATTTTGCGCCGGAAGCATCGTATGACGGTAATCTGGCACACCAGCCGTTAAGGGAAGAACCGTCACCCGCAAAAGCTCCCGCACCGAAGAAGACACCGCAGGTAACCAAGAAATCCCTGCCCTTATGGAAGCGCGCAACAGTGCTGGTAGCGGTGCTTATGGTAGCCGGCGGACTGCTGATGATTGCCGCGGGATACAGCCAGCTGTTTACAGCGAAACAGAAGCTTGCACAGATGCAGGAGCAGCTGCAGGAACAGATACAGAATACGGCAGTGCTGGAAAACGGCACGGCAGAAGACATGACACTGTCCGAGCTGTACGAATACGCGACCGGAACGTTGGGAATGCGGGAGGCAACGGGCAGTGAGATCACGCAGATGGGATCGCTTGACAATGGATATACCGTGCAGCAGATGCAGGAGGAGGCTGTACGCAAGCCCACGCAGGTAAGGTTCCATTTATTCGGAGGAAAAGACTGATCTGACACGGCCTGGAGAGTGATTTCCAGGCCTGTATTTTTTAGAGGGGAAGAACATGGCAAAACAGCAGGGTATGAAACTCAACCGAACAAGGCTCCTGATAGTGGTCATCCTGATTCTGGCACTGATCGCAGGGCTGTTCGGACGGATTATCTGGATTCAGACAGTACACGGAGAGGAATATAAGCAGGCGATTCAGGAGCAGCAGGGCTCACAGCAGGACAGTACCATCGCCGCACTGCGCGGAACTATTTATGATCGGAATCAGAACGTCCTGGCCAGAAGTGAGCGGGTGTATGATGTGATCATCGATCCCAAGGTGCTGCAGTCGGCGGATACCGTGACGCAGCAGTCCACGATCCGGGAACTGTGCAAAATCCTGGGGATCAAGGATACTTCGGTGTTGGAAAAATATCTGGGGGCTGAATACGCTTCCAGCCAGTATGAACGTTTCAAACAGGGCCGGAGCATCTCTGAGTCGATCAAGGCGTTGATTGATGATAAGAAAGAATCCGGTGATATCGTCGGTGTATGGCACGAGGAGATTCAGGAAAGGGTCTATCCGAATCATGAGCTGGCGGCGCAGGTGATTGGCTTTAACGGTGTATATGGCATCGAAGGAGAGTACGATGAGGAACTGTCTGGTACGGCAGGACGCAAGATGGTCGTGTCGACGGGGGACGGAAACTATCTGGAAGAGGTCGTGGACGCGCAGAATGGAAACTCTCTGGTACTCACCCTGGACCAGACAGTGCAGTATTATCTGGAGCAGGCCCTGGCGCAGACCATGCAGGAGGAAGAGTGTCTGAGAGCCTGCGGAATCATCATGAATCCCAAGACAGGCGAGATCTATGGAATGGCGGTCTATCCGACCTTTGACCTCAACGATGTGGAGAAGGTGATCGGACTGACCAGCCAGCATACGACACAGATGCAGGCCGAAGCGGATTTTCTGCCGACGATGATCTGGAACAATTACGCTGTATCCGGAACCTATCAGCCGGGTTCAACCTATAAGCCGGTGTTCGCGGCAGCGGCGCTGGATTCCGGGTCGATCAGTGCGTATGATACATTTACCTGCAATGCTTCCTATACATTCTACGATCAGAACTTCAAGTGCGCCTACTATGTAGCGCACGGGACGCAGACCATCCGTTCCATCATTGAAAATTCCTGTAATATCGGTATGATCAAGATCAGCGAGATGGTCAGTGCCAGTACGTATTATACCTACCAGAAGGCCTTTGGAATCGGACAGCTGACCGGAATCGATCTCCCGGATGAGGCTTCCGCCGCGGCGCTGGTATATGATGAAGATACCTTGGGGCCGGTGGAGATGGCGACGACATCCTTCGGACAGGGCTTCAATCTGACGCCGATTCAGCTTCTGACAGCGGAATCCGCCTGTGTCAATGACGGATATCTGGTACAGCCGCATCTGCTCAAGCAGATTCTGGATGAACGGGGCAATGTAATCTCCGAGACCAGCACGCGCACTCTGCGTCAGGTCATCTCGGCGGAGACCTCCGCGATTATCCGCAGCGGTATGGAAGCGGTTGTTGAAGAAGGTACCGGCGGTGGCGTATCACTGGAAGGATACCGCATCGGCGGTAAGACGGGTACAGCGGAAAAGGGCGATTATGAGGAGAATAAATACATTGTATCCTTTGTAGGCTTTGCCCCCATCGATGACCCGGAGGTGGGAATCCTGATCATTCTGGATGAAGCCAAGAGCGGCAGCAGCGCCCCGGCGCAGAAGGTAGCGGCGCGGGTGCTGGAGAAGATTCTGCCTTATCTCAATATCTACCCGGAATCATAAGTCTGTCAGGGAATCCATATACTTATAGGGATACTCCGGGTGGGGAGGATTGCTATGGCAAGGATTCCGGCACGCTACAGGCAGCGGCTGATGGTTGTTCTGTTTGTCTGTACGCTGCTGATCGTCGCTTTGATTCTGAGAGTAGGATATATACAGCTGTTTCGGGGAGAGTATCTGAGCCGTCTGGCAGAGGACCTGCATTACAGGGAGAGAATATTATATGCCAGACGCGGGGAGATTCTGGACCGAAACGGTGTGGTGCTGGCCTCCAGCGCTTCCGTGTGTTCTGTCAGTGTAATTCATAATCAGATAGAAGACACAGAGGCGGTGGCACGGCTCTTTTCGGAGAAGCTGGGGCTGGACTATGAAGATACTTTGAAAAAAGTGGAAAAGAAGGTGGCTTTACAGATCATCAAGACTCGTGTGGAACCGGAGATTGCGGAAGAGATCCGTGCTGCGGGACTCGCGGGAATTCAGATCGACGAGAATTTCAAAAGATATTATCCGTTTGGACATCTGGCATCCCAGTCCATTGGTTTTGCGGGCAGCGACAGTCAGGGGATTATCGGACTGGAAGCGACATACAACGCGTATCTGCAGGGAATCAACGGAGAGATCCTGACCCTGACAGATGCCAGGGGAATTCGTCTGGCGGGAACGGAGGAGCTTCGGACTGAGGCGACTGCGGGTAACACACTGCAGATCAGCCTGGATATCGTGATTCAGCAGTATGCGCAACAGCTCTTGGAGCGTACAATCGAGCAGAAAAACGCGAAACGCGGAGCGATTATCATGATGAATCCGGAGAATGGGGAGATCTATTGTATGGCGATTGCGCCGGATTTTGATCTCAATGATCCGTTTACGATTCAGAATCCCGAACTCCAGGAACAATGGGAGACGATGGAGGAAGCGGAGAGGACGCAGGCATTGAACCAGATGTGGAGAAATTTCTGCGTGAATGACACCTATGAACCGGGTTCGACCTTCAAGATCATCACAGCCGCCGCGGCTTTGTCAGAAGATGTGGTACGGCTGGACGAGACATTTCAGTGCAGCGGCAGCCTGGTTGTGGCGGATCGTAGAATCCGCTGCCACAAGGCAGGCGGACACGGTACGGAGACTTTTGTACAAGGGGTGCAGAATTCCTGCAATCCGGTATTTATGACATTGGCGCTGCGCTTGGGGGCAGACCGTTTTTATGAGTATCTGCAGGCTTTCCGGTTCGACCAAAAGACCGGAATCGACATCTCAGGGGAAGCGGTAGGCATCATGTATAATGTGGGCGATGTAGGACCGGTAGAGCTTGCGACCATGGGGTTCGGCCAGTCCATAGCGATTACCCCCATGCAGCTGCTGCGGGCTGCCGCGTCTGCGGTCAATGGAGGCAATCTGATTACGCCCCATTTCGGCACGAAGATTCAGAACAGCGAAGGTGCGACACTCAAAACACTGGAGTTTCCGGTGGAGGAGGGAGTCTTGACACCGGAGGTTTCACGGACGCTCCGAGAGGTCCTGGAGACAGTCGTCAGCGAAGGGGGCGGAAGCAAAGCGGCCATCACGGGATACAGAATCGGGGGCAAAACAGCGACCAGCCAGAAGCTCCCCAGAAGCGCCAGGAAATATATTTCGTCTTTTTTATGCTTTACTCCGGTGGAAAACGCGCAGATCATGACGCTGATGCTGATTGATGAGCCGGAAGGAATCTACTACGGCGGCACCGTATGCGCGCCTGTAGTAAGAGAACTTCTGGAAAATGTACTGCCATATCTGGGAATTCAGCCGGAATATACGGAGGAAGAGCTTCAGCAGGAGGATGTTTCGTTGAGCGAGGTCCCGGATTTGTTGGGGATGAGTCTGGCGCAGGCGAAAAAAACGGCCGGTATGGAGCTGGATGTCCTGGGTGAGGGTGAGCAGGTGATCGAGCAATTTCCGGCAAGCGGAGAATGGATCAATACGGACAGCAAAATAGTGGTATACTTGGGATAGATCAATGGATCAGAGGAGGGACTAGGAATGAATTGGAAAACGCTGATGAATGGTGTAAAGTATCAGGTACTGGCAGGAGAAAACGCCGGAGAGATCACATCGATCGTGTATGATTCGCGAAAAGTAGTTCCCGGCGGAGCGTTTGTCGCGGTTAGCGGCGGAGCGTTTGACGGGCATGATTTTGTAGCGCAGGCGGCCCGACAGGGAGCGGTTCTGGCGGTGGTAGAGCATGCGTTGGCACAGTATCCGGATCATATGCTGGTGCTGCAGGTGGATTCTGTTCTGGAAGCGATGCCGGTGATGGCGGTGAACTTCTATGAGCGTCCATCGGAATCGATGTGTATGATCGGAGTCACCGGAACCAAGGGAAAGACGACGACGACCACGCTGATCCATCGGATCCTCATGGAGGACGGACGAAAGGCCGGTTTGATCGGTACGATTGAAAATAAGATCGGAGATACAGCGTATCCGGCGCAGTATACGACGCCGCAGGCATTTGACCTGCAGCAGCTGTTCGCGACGATGCGGGAGCAGGAGGTTCATTCCGCGGTCATGGAGGTATCCTCCCATGCGCTGGCCCTGCACCGTGTGGACGGAACGCATTTTGACCTGGCGCTCTTTACGAATCTTTCTCTGGATCACCTGGATTTCCATAAGACGATGGAAGCCTATCTGGAGGCCAAGATGCAGCTCTTTCATCGGGCAAGGCTGGGACTCAGCAATCTGGATGATCCCGCCGGACGCAAGGTCTATGAGGCCGGATATTGTCGGATGCTGAGCTACGCGATTGACCACGAGGCGGATTTTAAGGCGGAGAATATCACGATGAATATTCACGGCGTGGAGTATGATCTGTGTTACGGAGAGGGCAAAAAGCTGCATATCTCCTATCCTTATCCCGGCCGTTTCAATGTATATAATACGATGGCCGCCGCTGCCGCCGCACTGCTGCTGGAGATTCCGGAAGAGGTTATTGTAAAGGAGCTGGGACGCAAGGACCGGATCGTCCGGGGAAGATTCCAGACGGTTCACGGACCCAATCATATCGCGGCCGTCGTGGATTATTCTCACGCGCCGGACGCACTCAAGAATGTACTGGAAACGATTGAAGAATTCCGTACGCATAGAGTTCTGACGGTTGTGGGGTGCGGAGGCGACCGGGATCGGAGCAAGAGACCGGTGATGGCCCGCGTTGCCGGAGAACATAGTGATTATGTGATCCTGACTTCGGATAATCCGAGAACAGAGGATCCGATGGCGATCCTGAAAGAGATGGAGCCGGGCATCCTGGAGACTTCCTGTCCGTATGAGGTGATTGAAAACCGCCGGGCGGCGATCTGCCGGGCGATCGAACTGGCGCAGCCGGGAGACATTGTACTGGTTGCCGGTAAGGGACATGAGGATTATCAGATTATCGGACGGGAAAAGGTCCATTTTGACGATGTGGAAGAAGTGGAAAAGGCATTTGACGGAGGAAAAGCATGAGAAAGATATCCTGTGAGGAGATCAGTAAGATACTGGAAGGAGAGATGCGGGGCGAGCTCCGTGGACAGGAGATCACTTCGGTTGTAATCGATTCACGTAAGGTTACCCAGAACTCACTGTTTGTTGCCATGCAGGGAGAGCGGGTGGACAGCCACCGTTTTCTGGAGGAGTGCTATGAGAAAGGCGCGGTATGCGGTTTCGCCTCCCGTGTGTACGCCGCGGAGCATGAGATCCGGGTCCCGGAGGGAAAGCTGCTGTTTGTAACAGAGGATCCGGTCAAGGCTATGGGAAGCCTTGCGGCGTGGTATCTGCAGGAGCTTCGGATTCCGGTGATCGGAGTAACGGGGAGTGTCGGCAAGACCACAACCAAGGATATGATCGCGGCCGCTTTATCCGGCGGACTTAAGACATTTAAGACGCCGGGCAATCTGAATAATCAGTTCGGCCTTCCGCTGGCGGTCTTTCAGATAGAGGAAGACATTCAGGCGGCGGTACTGGAGATGGGGATGAACCATTTCGGAGAGATCCGGTATCTCGCGGGAATTGCCAGACCCAAGCTGGGCGTAATCACCAATATAGGCGTATCCCATATTGAATATCTGGGATCGCAGCAGGGAATTCTCCAGGCCAAGACGGAGATGCTGGAGGTCATGGACGAGAACAGCTGTGTATATCTGTGCGGAGATGATCCGCTGCTCTATGAATACAGCAAGACGATGCGGATTCCGGGCGTACTCTACGGATTTTCTGAAGTATGCGATGTCCGGGCGCTTTCCTGGGAGCAGCAAGGCGATCTTCTGTGTACAGAGGCGGATGCCTGGGGCAAGCCGGTTCATCTGGAGACACACGCTTTGGGCAGGCATATGGTGTATGCTATGCTCGCGGCGTATGCCATCGGTAAGAAGCTGGGACTTGACGATGCGGCGCTGTGCCGTGGTATTGCGTCATTTACGCCGACCCAACTGCGCATGAACATCTATAAAAATGAAAAATATACCATTCTGGATGACTCCTATAACGCGAGTCCGGCGTCTATGAAGGCAGCGATCGATGTGCTGGAGGCGCAAAAGGGCGGGCGGCATGTCGCCATTCTGGGCGATATGTTTGAGATGGGATTTTATTCAGAGAAGGGACACCGTGAAGTCGGCGCCTATGCGGCGGAGCATGGGGTTGAGCTGCTTCTCACCGCGGGCGGGGATGCGCACTATATCGCAGAAGAGGCTGCGTCCCGGGCGCCGGGGATGGAGGTCCATGCCTTTTCAGATTTGGAAGAACTGAAAAAGAAACTCTTTTCACTTCTGCAAACCGGTGATATAATACTAGTCAAGGCTTCCCGCAGGATGGCCTTTGATACGATCAGTCAAATGATAAGGTAGGAGTGAGACGATGAATATTTCAATTATGGCAGCTTTGATTGCGTTTGTTGCACAGCTCTTTTTATGTCCCATCGGGATTCCGATGCTGCACCGGCTGAAGTTCGGTCAGTATATCCGGGCAGAGGGTCCGAAGGAACATCAGAAGAAGGCGGGGACGCCCACGATGGGCGGCATCATGATCCTGATCAGCCTGACCCTGGGCGTGGTTCTGTGCTTCCATTTTGACAGTGAAATTCTCGCGGCGCTTCTGGTCACCTGGGGATTTGGCCTGATTGGTTTCCTGGATGATTATATCAAGGTTGTCAAAAAGAACAACGAGGGCCTGAAGCCGTTGCAGAAATGGGTGCTGCAGTGCCTGGTAGCGGGGCTGTTTGTGCTGTATCTGGCGATGAACGGTTATAGGACGGCCATCGATATTCCGTTCTTTGGATGGACCTGGGAACTCGGATTCTTTTATTATATTTTTGCCTTTTTGTTTATTATGGCATTTGTGAACGGCGTGAATTTCACGGATGGTCTGGACGGCCTGGCTTCCGGCGTAACGGTGATCGTTGCCGCTTTCTTTGCGGTTGTCGCCTGGGGACGGGAGAGCAATCTGGCCATTGTGACTTCCGCGGTGGCGGGGAGCCTCTTGGGCTTTCTGCTGTTTAACGTCAATCCGGCGAAGGTTTTCATGGGCGACACGGGATCTCTGGCACTGGGCGGCTTTGTGTCCGCGCTGGCGCTTATGCTGGATATTCCTCTGATCCTCGTGATCGTGGGATTTATCTATGTAGCGGAAGTATTGTCTGTGGTTCTGCAGGTCGGATACTTCAAGGCAACCCATGGAAAGAGACTGTTTAAGATGGCGCCGATTCATCATCATTTTGAATTGAGCGGATGGAAAGAGACCAAGGTTGTCAGTGTATTTGTCA
>CAVGBV010000038.1:6034-12435 GCA_963627615.1 Alloprevotella sp. | reverse complement strand
GCGCTGTAATGGAGAATAGAGGAGGAATCCTATGAATAAGAAAAAGGAGACCGGCAAGATCCGTCAGCTACAGCCGGAGGATTTCAGAAGGCATGCGGCGAGGTATTCCTCTGAAGACGCGCCCGAGGAACTGTTTCAGGAGACAGGAACGGCAAGAAAGCAGACGGTTCCCAAAAAGAAAACGGCGACGGCTGGTATCGGCACTTTTGTGGCGAATGCCATAGCGCATCTGATGCCGCAGCGGCCGAGCGCGGCGTATTTCAAACGGGAAAAGGAAGCATGGCAGCTGCCGCAGCGACGAGCGACAGATTTTACTTTTATCGCTTGTCTGATTCTGCTGTCCATGATCGGACTGATTATGGTAACCAGTTCCAGCGTGTATTTTGCTTATAATAATACGGGTGACAGCCTGTATTACTTTAAGAGGCAGCTTCTGTGGCTGATCATCAGTACAGGCGTCATGGTCGCGGCGGTCTATGTGCCGCTCTACTGGTACCGAAAGCTTGCTTTTCTGGCGTATGTCGTGTCGATTCTGCTGTTGATCGCGGTTATGGTCCTGGGTGAGGATATCAATGGTTCCAAACGGTGGCTCGGTATCGGTGAGATCTCGTTTCAGCCGTCGGAATTCGCCAAGATCGCGACAGCGCTGTATATGGCGGTGCTTGTCGATCAGCATCAGGATGATATACAGGATGTGTGGACATTTATCCGGCTCTTTATCGTGGTGCTCATTCCCACAGGGCTGATCCTGACAGAGAATCTGTCGACCGCTATCGTTAATGCGGCCATCGGGCTTATGATCATGTATATCGGAGGAGCCAGAGTCAAACACTTTTTGGTATTGGTATTGCCGGCGGCGGTGCTGCTGGCCTTCATCGTCGTGGTTCCGTTGCTGATTCCGCTGGACAGTATGCCGGAATGGATTCAGAACATCCTGAGCGGCTGGTATTACCGTACCGTGCGTGTGCGGGCCTGGCTGGATCCGTGGAGCTATGCCAGCGATGATGGCTATCAGGCCATACAGTCTCTGTACGCGGTAGGGTCCGGCGGACTCTTTGGTGTCGGATTGGGACAGAGTGTTCAGAAGCTGGGCTTTATTCCGGAGGCGCATAATGACATTATATTTGCCGTATTGTGTGAGGAATTGGGCCTGGTAGGCGCGGCGGTCGTGCTGCTGCTCTTCGCGGGACTGATCTGGAACGGCATCAAGATCGCGGTTCATGCGCCCAATAATTTCTCAGGCCTTCTGGCGGTCGGCATGATTACGCAGGTTGCGGTTCAGGTCATCATCAACGTGGCGGTCAATACCAACACGATTCCGGTAACGGGCGTGACGCTGCCGTTTATCAGTTATGGCGGTTCCTCATTGCTGTTTTTGATGGGCGGGATGGGAATCCTGCTCAATATTTCGCGCTATCCGAAGCAGTAAGGAGGGAGAGCGGTTGGCGAAGAAGATCAGGCTGGATGAAAATTATCGGTACAATCAGAATTCCGGACGCAGAAAAAAGATGTTGATCGCTCTGATTGTATTGCTGCTGCTGTTATTTATGAATTCGTTTGTATTTTCCATTCAGGAGATCCGGATCACGGGTAATACAACGATTTCGGCAGAAGAGATTGAGAGCGAGCTTGGTGTGGAGAAGGGGATGAATATCTTCTATTTCCTGATTACAAGCCAGATTGGGACGCTGCATCTGAGCCCGAGACTGGAGTCTTTGGATGTCTATATTCATTGGCCCAATACAGTAGAGGTGGAAGTCCGGGAGCGTACGGTGGTGGGGTATGTTGCCTATATGGGAATGTACTTATGTCTGGATGAGACCGGGTATGTAGTGGACAGTACGCATTATTTGCAGGATGACATGCCGGTGATTACGGGCGTGAGCATCGATAGCTTTACTTTAGGAGAGCCTCTGAGTACACAGAGCGTATCGTTGTCCCAGACGGTGATGGACGTATGCGCGGCGCTTCGAAAATACAATCTGTCCGGGAATATTGTCCGCGTGGATCTGACGGATCTGTCCGATATACGTCTGTACACGCAGCGGCTGGATGTACGGTGCGGAGGGGAGGACGAGCTGGACGTTAAGGTACAGGCACTGTCCAGAATCCTTCAGGAAACGCCGCAGGCAGAGGGAATTTTACATCTGGAAGACATGAAAGAAAGGATATATCTGGAAAAACCTGTGTGATGAAAAAATTATGAACTTTTACGAAAAAATTGATCTTAGCTATTGATTTATTGCTTGAAAACGGGTATTATTGTAATATACCGTATGATGGATGAAGGAGGAGTAGGCTTTGGATTACGAATGGACAGAAGATTTTTCTGATAACAAGGCGAAGATAAAGGTAATCGGTGTCGGCGGCGGCGGAAACAACGCGGTAGAGCGAATGATTTCCGACGGTCTGCAGGGCGCTGAGTTTTTGATTGTAAATACGGATGCACAGGTACTGCGTTTGGGCAGTGCGGAGAACAAGCTTTTGATCGGACAGAAGCTGACCCGCGGTTTGGGTGCGGGCGGCCGTCCGGAGATCGGTAAGCAGGCTGCGGAGGAGAGCGCGGAAGAGATCAAGGACGCGATCAACGGAGCGGATATGGTATTTGTAACCGCAGGTATGGGCGGCGGTACCGGTACCGGTGCGGCACCGGTCGTAGCCAGGATCGCGCGGGAGATGGGAATCCTGACCGTAGGCGTTGTGACCAAGCCGTTTGCGTTCGAGGGTGCCAAGAAGATGCGCGCGGCGGAAGCCGGTATCGCGGAGCTGCGGAAAGGTGTAGATACCCTGATCTGCATTTCCAATGATAAGCTGCTGCAGATCGCGGACAAGCGTACGACCATGCAGGATACCTTCCGTCTCGCGGACGGAGTGCTGCGTCAGGGTGTACAGGGCGTGTCCGACCTGATCTACCGCCCCGGTATCATCAATGTAGACTTTAACGATGTTAAGACCGTTATGCAGAACAAGGGCGTAGCGCATATGGGTATCGGCCGTGCCAAGGGTGACGATAAGGCCCGTAAGGCAGCTGAGGAGGCGATCAGCTCTCCGCTGATGGATACCACGATCGACGGAGCAAGAGGCGTGCTGATCAATGTATGCGGCGGTCCCGATATGACCATGTATGACGCGGTAGAGATCCCGAATCTGATCTCCGCGCATATCGATCCGGATGCGGACGTGATCTATGGTACTTCCATGGACGAGAATCTGCAGGACGAGATCATCGTTACGGTAATCGCGACCGATTTCGGCAGCGAGGATTACGCTTCTTACAGCGCTCCCAAGAGTGCGGTGCAGGAGAGTTCTGTGGCTAATTCTCTGGATGGTCTGGCGAAGCAGCCGACCGCTTCCGCTGAGGAGAAGCCGACCCGCAATCCGATCACGGGTGCTCCGTATGGTGCCGGTTATGGGACTCCGAACCGCCCGAAGACACCGGTAGATGATATTCCGGTGGATATTCCGCCGTTTCTGCAGCGCAGCCGCAGAAGCTGAAGATAAGATGACCACGCCGGACGTAATGCCCGGCTGTGTTTTTTTAGGAGGACTTTTATGGAGATAACGATTCGTAAAGCGGAAGAACGGGACATGCCGGGTCTGATGCGGCTTCTCAGTGAAGTGCTGGAGCTCCACGCGAGGATACGGCCGGACATTTTTATATCTGGAACGACCAAGTACACACCGGAGGAGCTTCGTTCGATTCTGCGGGATGAGAATACGCCGGTATTCGCGGCGGTGGATGAAGCGGGAGAGGTCGCGGGCTATGCGTTCTGCATTCTCAAGCGGCAGCCTTTTTCTACCAATATGCGGGATTTTCAGACATTATTCATTGATGATCTGTGTGTCGATGAAAAATATCGCGGGCAGCATGTCGGCAGAAGGCTCTATGAGTATGCGCTTGCTTATGCCAAGGAGCTGGGGTGCTATGATCTGACGCTGAATGTGTGGGAGGGCAATGATAACGCCCGTGCCTTTTATGAGAAGATGGGGATGTTCGTCAAGGAGACGCAGATGGAGATTCTGATCCAATAAAGAAAACGAGAGAGCCGTTCGTCGGAGAGTTCTGACGAACGGCTTTTTTGTCGTTTAAATTTTTGGGGTTTGGTCGGTACTTTGACAAAATGTGCAGAAAAAATATGGTATTCTAAAAGCGCAGTGAAATGGAGGGATGGATATGTACGCAGATCTCTATTTTCTGGGCAATGCTGTATTGGATCTCTTCTTACTGCATCTGACCGGTCAGATCACCGGGGAGAAGGCATCCGGCCGAAGGCTTCTTATGGGGGCCCTCTGCGGAGGAAGCGGCGCGCTTTTATGGCTCTATGTACGGGGTGGAAGGTATACGAAGCCGATCGACCTGCTGGCGGCACTGCTGCTGGCAGCCGTCATGTGCCGTCTGGTATGGAGACATCTTCGGAGGAAGAAGTTCTGGATTCAGACAGGCTGGTTTGTGGGGGTGGGCGTCCTGATGGAAGGGTGCATCCGGTTCTGTGCCGCTTGGCTCCTGAAGGGGACACCGGCTTTCGCGTTGTTTGCGGCGGCCTGTCTGCTTCTGGGTGGGGCAGGGACAGCGCTTCGGCTCTATTACCGTTTTAGCGGGCGAGGCGGACGGATCGCTCAGGTCCATTGTCAGATCGGCGAAAAGGAAGTGACCTTTATCGGATGGCTGGACAGTGGAAATCTCCTGCGGGATCCCATCGGACAACGGCCGGTGATCATTGCGGATCCTTCTCTTTTAGAAGGAATTTCCATGGAGCAGGCGATACCGGTTCCCTATCAGACGGTTGGAGTACAGGGACAGATTCTGTGGGCGATCGAGGCTGACTCCATGGAGATAAGCCGTGGGAGTAAAGCGCCGGAAAGGGTGCAGGCGCTCCTGGCACCGGCACCCGGAAAACTGTCGGTACATGGCTGCCGGGCGGTTTTACCGGCAGAATGGTGTGTTGAAAAAAAGGAGTGACAGGAATGAAAATGCTGTGGCTAAAGCCGCTGATATGGAATAAGGAACCGGAAGGAGAGTATCTTCTCTATATTGGCGGGAGCGATATTTTGCCGGAACCACTGAGCGCGGAGGAAGAAACCGAGGCGCTTCGGCTGTTTGCGCAGGACGGAGAGGAACAGGAGCAGGGACGGCGGCTTCTGATCGAACATAATCTGCGGTTGGTGGTGTATATTGCGAAGAAGTTCGAGAATACGGGAATCAATGTCGAGGATCTGATCTCGATCGGGACGATTGGCTTGATTAAGGCAATCAATACCTTTAAGCCGGATAAGAAGATCAAGCTGGCAACCTATGCGTCCCGCTGTATTGAGAATGAGATTCTGATGGTACTGCGCCGCAATAGCCGGATGAAGAGTGAGATCTCAATCGATGAACCGCTGAATGTGGACTGGGACGGCAATGAGCTGTTGCTTTCCGATATTTTGACGTCCGATCAGGACGCGGTATCCAAGGGATTGGAGGATCAGATTGACCGGGAGCTTCTGCGGCGTTCTCTGGAGATTCTTACTCCCAGGGAACGCAGGATTGTAGACATGCGGTTCGGCCTCCGGACCGGAGGGCGGGAGATGACGCAGAAGGAAGTGGCGGATCGGATGGGGATCTCGCAGTCGTACATCTCAAGACTGGAAAAGAGAATTATGAAACGCCTTCAAAAAGAAATCGTCCGCCTCATGTGAGGCGGACGGCTGTTTATTCGAACTGGGAATTGTATAGCTGATAATAAAAGCCCTTTTTACGGATCAATTCTTCATGCGTTCCCTGCTCAATGACGTTTCCGTCGCGCATGACCAGAATCAGATCGGCATGACGGATGGTAGAGAGTCTGTGAGCGATGACAAAGCAGGTCTTTCCCTTCATCAGGCGCTGCATGGCGGACTGAATCTGAATCTCGGTTCGGGTATCCACGTTGGAGGTCGCTTCATCCAGAATCAGAATCTTAGCGTCCAGCAGGAAGGCTCTGGCGATCGTCAGAAGCTGTTTCTGACCCTTGGAGATGTTGACGCCGTCGCCGTTCAGCATTGTGTGATATCCTTGCGGGAGACGCTGGATATAGGAGTGAATCCTCGCGGCTTTGGCAGCGGCCACAACCTCTTCCATCGTCGCGCCCTCCTTGCCGTAGGCGATGTTTTCAAAAATGGTTCCGTCAAAGAGCCAGGTATCCTGCAAAACCATGGCGAAACAGCTGCGCAGGCCATCCCGGGTCAGAAGCCGGATCTCGTTGCCGTCCAGTCGGATACTGCCGCTGTCGATATCATAGAAACGCATCAGAAGGTTAATGATCGTGGTTTTTCCGGCACCGGTCGGCCCAACGATGGCGATGACAGAACCGGGAGCGGCATGCATGCTGAAATCATGAATGACAGGCACGTCCGGCAGATACCGGAAAGCGACATTATCC
>CAVGBV010000038.1:4192-5978 GCA_963627615.1 Alloprevotella sp. | reverse complement strand
ATCCAGGGTGATATCGCCGCGGATCTGTTTTGGCGCCGTGGCCTCAGGCAGATCGGCGGTTTCTTCCTCCTCATCCAGCAGTCGGAAGACTCGCTCCGCGGCGGCGCAGGCCGACTGCAGCTCGCCGATAATATTGGCGACCTCATTGATCGGGCCGCTGAATTTTCGGGAATACTGTACAAAGGAACCGATATTACCCATGGTCAGCTTGCCGAGAAGGTAGAGGACCGCACCGAAGGCGGTGACCAAAGCCAAGGACAGGTTATTGATGAAGTTGACGGTCGGGCCCATGACGGCAGCATTGTATTCCGCCGTATAGTAGGCGCCGGCGCCTTCCTGGTTGATCTGATCGAACCGGTCGGAGACCATTTTTTCACGGGCATAAGCTCGGATTGTTTTCTGACCGGAGATCATCTCCTCGACATAGCTGTTCATGGCACCCAGTTTCTCAGAACGGGTGACGTAGAGGGGACGGAGTTTGCGGGCCGTCCTTTTTGTATATAGGACGGACAGTGGAATGGTGACCAGCATGACCAGTACCAGATACGGAGAGATGGCGACCATCATGATAAAGGAACCGACCACCGTGATGATACTGGAAAAGATCTGCACCAGATCCGTAGAGAGAGATACATTGATGGTGTCGATATCATAGGAGATTCGGCTCAGAATGTCTCCGGTCAGATGCCGGTCATAGTAGCCGAACGGCAAACGCTGCAGCTTTTTAAAGACATCTGTCCGCATTCGTCCGACAATCTTCTGCGTCGTATACATCATGAGCAGAGAGAGCGCATAGGAGAGCAGGGCGGAACCGATATAGAACAGAACCATCCAGCCGGCATAATAAAAAACTTTAGGAAAATCGACCATTCCGACTCCCGGCTGGATCGCGTCAATGGCGTAACCGCTCAGCATGGGGCCGATCAGAGCAAAGATATTGCTGGTCATACTCAAAAGGATAGCAGCGGCAAAGAGCCATTTATATTGATATAGATAACGGCCCAGCCGCAAAAGTGTGTATTTGGCATCCTGAGGCTTTCCGCCTCCGGCCCCGAAGGTTTTGGGGCCCTGTGCGCGTGGTGGCATAATGATCCCTCCTTATTCTTCTGCCCGCATCTGCGATTCATGGATTTCGCGGTAGATTTCGCAATGTTCCATCAGTTCGTCATGGTTGCCGTAACCGACACAGCGGCCGTCTTCCAGAACCATGATATGATCGCATTGATAGATAGAGCTGATTCGCTGTGCGATGATGATGTGCGTCGTAGCATTGAAGTGTTCCCGCAGCGCTTTTCGCAGAGACGCATCGGTCTTGTAATCCAATGCGCTGGAGGAATCATCCAGTATCAGGATCTGCGGATGGGCGGCCAGAGCACGGGCAATCAGAAGACGTTGTTTCTGACCGCCGCTCAGGTTGGCGCCCTTGGCCGCAATCTCGGAATCAAAGCCCTTGGGCAGATGCTCGACAAATCCAAGCGCCTGTGCGTCCTCGGCCGCGGAGCGGATGGCTTCCGGAGTCAGGTCACGGCCGAAGCCGATGTTGTTATAGACGGTATCAGCAAAGAGAATATCGTTCTGGAATACGACACCGAATTGTTCCCGCAGCTCGGCAAGGGGAATGGATTGAACATTACGGCCGTTCAGTAGGATCTCGCCGCTATTCGCGTCATAGAAACGCATCAGCAGGTTGATGACAGTCGTTTTGCCGCAGCCGGTAGAACCGATGATGCCCAGGCTCTCACCGTGGCGCAGAGAAAAAGAGATATGGGAGAGGCAGTCCGACGCG
>CAVGBV010000038.1:0-4182 GCA_963627615.1 Alloprevotella sp. | reverse complement strand
TCCTCCTCGGTATGTTCATTATAGGAAAAGGTCACATCGCGAAACTCGATATGAGAATCCTTGTTGTACTGCGGCAGCTCTCGGATCGGCTGATCCTCCGGCATGTTCAGCACTTCGCGGATACGGGCCGCGGAAGCGGTGGACTTGGAGAGGTCTATAAAGATTCGGTTGATGGACATGACAGCGTTCAGGATCATGGTAAAATACGAGAGAAAAGCCATGATGGTACCCACGTCCGTATGACCGGCATTGACGCGGTACGCGCCCAGAACGATCATTCCGGTCAGGGCACAGTTCAGAACCACGTTCATCATGGGATTCATCGCGCCCATCATACGCCCGGCATGGAACTCCTGATAACATACATCGTGGTTGACCTTGCTGAAACGGCGGCGCTCATAGTCTCCCTTGGAGAGGGCCTTGATGACCCGGACGCCGGTGATGTTTTCCCGCACGACCCGAACCATGGCGTCGATTTTTTTCTGCAGTGACTGATACATAGGCAGTCCCTTACGGGAGATCAGGAAGATTCCGAGGCCGATGAGCGGCAGACAGCATAACAGGATCAGCGTCAGAACCGGCTCCATCGTGAAGGTGATGATGATGCCACCGACAAGGATGATCGGGGCACGGATGCCGATTCGCTGCATCCGTCCGATCGTGCTGTGAATGTTATAGGTGTCGGTGGTCATACGGGAGATCAGAGACGGAATTCCGAAGCCGTCAAGCTGATGCCCGGACAGGGTCTGAATCCGTGTGAAAAGGTCGTGACGGATGGACAGAATCGCGTCCTTGCCGACTTTTGCCGCCATCTGGTTGGCGCGGATATTGAAGAGACGGGCTCCTATGGCAAGCAGCAGCATTACGACGCCCCACAACGCGATGAGCTTATAGCTCTTCTGCGGGATGACTTCGTCGATGATATAGGCAAGCACCCAGGGCAGTCCCAGATCCATAAAGGTTCCCAGGACCTTGATAAAAAGTCCCAAAATCATCCGGCCGGTATATGGCTTGAGATATCCGGTGATGGTTTTCATTGATCATATCCCTCTTTCCATTTAGTATAAATACAGTATACATGGTTTGAGAAAGGCTTGCAAGAGACCATGGATAATTGTTCAGGATGTTCCCGATTCTTTTTAAAAAGTTCAGGATGGAACATTGACGGAAAAGAGAGAATTCTGTATAATGAATGTACCACAAAAGTAGGGTGTGGAGGGGGGAAAGCAATGAGAAAGAAGATTTTTGGGGTTCTGATCATTTTGTGCGCAGTCGTATTTATCTACGCGGCGGCGCAGCTGATCCGGATCTTCAGCCAGTATGGGCATAACCGTGAGGTACAGGAAGAGATTCAGGGGATTTTCTTTCAGGAGGATTCAGAGGAGCAAGAAGAGATATCCCGGTCGGAGGAGAGCATGGAGAACTCCGCGGGGGAGACCGTAAGGATCCCCAAGTATGACTTCCGGCCGCTCCTTAAGAAGAATCCGGATGTCCGGGGATGGCTCCTGATGCCGGCAGCGTCTGTCAACAACGCTGTTGTACAGGCGGAGGACAATGAGTATTACCTGCATACCAATCTCTACGGGGACTACGAGTTCGCGGGAACACTGTTCATCGATTACCGCTGCGCGGAGGATGGACGCAACACGGTGATCTATGGACACAATATGCTGGACGGTTCCATGTTCGGTACGATTGATGTATACCTAAAAGAAGAAACCGGTTTGGAGAATCCATCATTCTGGTATCTTACACCGGATCAGGTGTATCGCTGTGAGATCTTCTCCACCTATCTTACAACGGTGTATGAGCCTTATCTGCGGATCGATTTCGCGGATGACGCGGAATATCTGGATTATATAGAAAAGATTCGGAGTCAGTCCTTATATGAGTTTCCGGAGGTAGAGATTGGCGCGCAGGACAGGATCCTGTCTTTGTCCACCTGCAATTATACGGAGGTCAATAAGGCAGGACGGCAGGTGATCCACGCGCTCATGGTTCCGGTATAAAAAAAGCGTCTCCCTGCGGGGAAACGCTTTTTTTACCGTGATGCATGCTTATTCCGGCTTCTTCTCTTCTGTCGGCTGTTCAGAAGTGCAGTGCGGGCAGCGGGTTGCGGCCAGCGGAATATCGGACAGGCAGAAGGGACACTTCTTGGTGGTCGGAGCAGCCGGAGCTTCTTCTTTGACCAGAGCCTTTTCCATCTTGTTCAATGCTCTGACGATCAGGAATACGACAAAGGCCAGGATAATGAAGTTGATCAGGGCCGTGATAAAGCTGCCGTATGCCAGAACCGACGCGCCTGCCGTCTGGGCTTCTTCCAGAGTCTTGTAGGTGCCGCCGTCCAGCGCGATGAACAGGTTGGCAAAATCGATCTTGCCGGTGAAAAGGCTGATAACCGGCATGAATACATCATTGACCAGAGAAGTAATAATGCCGTTGAACGCTCCGCCAATGATAACGCCGACTGCCAGATCCATCATGTTGCCCTTCAGGGCAAATTTTTTAAATTCGGTCATGAATCCCATGAAGTGGATCCTCCTTTATTATAAATTCTAATTCAGTATATCATATTTTTTTAGGGAAGGCAAGGTGAAGCATATGTTTTCAGCAGATTTTCACATCCATAGCGATCACGAATCCAAGAGGGACAGAACAGAAAAGATGCAGGAATATGTAGAAGAAGTGCATCGGCAGGGGATGGAGACGGCAGGGTTTTCCGAACATTATTGGAACAGCGCTTTTTCAGGATGGGGACGGTGGTATCAGCCACAGGCAACAAGACATCTGGAGGAGATCCGGGAGGCGGCGCAGAAGGTACAGCTTCCGGAAGGAATGCGGATCCGGATCGGATGCGAGTCCGAGTACAGCAAGGACGGCGTGATTCCGCTGACGATGGAGGATGTGCGGGCATTGGATTATGTGATTGTTCCGCATTCACATCTGAATATGGTAGGAACCGTAACGGAGTGTTCCTATCAGAAGGATCCAGAAGGCGCGGCCAGGTATATGGTACGGACCTTTATGGAAGTGATGCGTCATAAAATGGCCGAGCATATCACGATTCTGGCACATCCTTTTGCTCCGGTCGGGATGGATGAGGAGCAGGATACGGTGCTGTCTTATATTACAGATGAAGAATGGATTCAGGCAGCCCGGGCCGCCAGGGACATGGGGATCGCGTTGGAGATCAATTCCCTTACATGGCGTGGAAAGACCCTGGAAGAAGTGGAACACAGTGAATTTATCCGTTTTTACAGCATTGCCAGAGGAGAAGGATGCCGATTTACTTTCGGGTCGGATGCCCATGGAATCCGGCAATATCAGTATCTGTCGCTGGCGGAGAGAGTCGCTGCCTTAAGTGGGATCACCGAGGAAGATATGCACAATATTCCATAAATTAAGGAGATTTATCCCTGTTACCAGAGGAGGATATAAGGTATAACAGAGAATAGCCTGATAAAAGAGAGAAAGGGGTAGTGAAGATGTATAAGATTGGTTTTCCGCAGAAAGTATACAGCGGATTGGGAGCGGCAGCGGAGTTGCCGCATATTTTGCAGGAGAAGGGAATCCAGAGTGTATTGGTTATGACGGATCCGGGGGTATATCGGCAGGAAGCGGTCCAGAAGGTACTGGCGGGGCTGTCGGATCTCCAGGTAACGTGTATTCATGATATTCCGCCGGAACCCTCTGTATATGATATCAAGCGGGTGTATGACGAGGCAGTTCGCGCTGGCGCGCAGGCCGTGGTCGCGGTCGGCGGCGGCAGCGTGATGGATATGACCAAGATGATCGCGGCATGCCTGACCAACCCAGGATATGTGAAGAATGTGCAGGAGACTTCTATGATTCGGAATACGCCGGCGCTGACCGTGATGATCCCGACAACCGCCGGGACAGGCGCGGAAGCGACGCCCAACGCGATCTTCCTCTTCCCGGAACAGAATCTGAAGGTCGGTATCGTATCGGATTCTTTTGTCGCGTCCTGTGTGATTCTGGACGGTGAGATGACAAGAAGCCTGCCCAAATCTCTGACAGCGTCTACCGGAATTGATGCCCTGTGCCATGCGGTGGAATCCTACATCTCCATCCTGGCCAACCCGCTCAGCAAGACATTTTCCAGAGCGGCTGTACAGAAGATCTGTGCCAATCTGGAGAGAGCCTGGAAGGACGGATCCGATA
>CAVGBV010000037.1:21927-22595 GCA_963627615.1 Alloprevotella sp. | reverse complement strand
CTCCTAAAGTGTACCAGGATTTTTTAAGATTCCAGAGAAACCTATAAAACTCTGGTACACTCAGGAGTCTTGTTCTCCCAAGTGTACCAGAGTTTTTTGAAAATCCAGAGGAACCTATAAAACCCTGGTACACCTAGGAGTCTCACTCTCGAAAGTGTACCAGAATTTTGGTATAAGGAAGGGGCTGTCACACATTAGTGCGACAGCCCCTCGATGTCCCCGGCGCGATTCGAACGCGCGGCCTTCCGCTTAGGAGGCGGACGCTCTATCCTACTGAGCTACGAAGACGTAATCTACCTTTTATTATACCGCAGTTCTTCATAGATTGCAAGTAATAAATTTTCAAAGGCAGATGCATTCTTGTAACATAGTTTAGTCTGTTTCGCTGATCCAGAACATTATATACGGACGCGAATATTCATCAAAATCTTCTGCGGAATCTGTGACAAAAGAACAGGAGATCCGAAGGGGATCCGCATTGGTATAGATATGGATGTTTTCATAAATGGTGCCAGCAAGGAAAGCTTCTGTGAATTCCTTCGGCAATCTGTGCAAGGTCAGTAATTCCGGATTGACTACCGAGATGTCCAGGTTTTCGAGCGGGGCCTGCAAAGTCTCAAAATCCTGTTCGATCCGGCGCAGGTTCTCCTCAAGGCTTACATGGATAT
>CAVGBV010000037.1:0-21917 GCA_963627615.1 Alloprevotella sp. | reverse complement strand
GTAATAAGAGACTTCCGTAATTGTACCGCTTTCGTCAAAAGTAAGATAGACATAGCAGGCCTGGACGTCAGAACCTCTCTCACGAAGGTACCCGCTCACATGATAGCCATAATCATGATAGTTTTCATAAGGATCATCCGCAGAGACATATTCGCATATAGGAGACAACGCGTCTTCCGCAATCTGAAGCTGCTCCGCGGCCGAAGCGATCTTTTCCTGCATTGCCTGATATCCCTGCGCATATTGCGGAATATAGACTCCAATCACAATTAGTACAGGCAGAACCGCAAAAGCGATCAGCTGTTTTTTGATATTCGGAATGGGTACACCGTAAGCGTGCGCCATGGATTCCGCATTTCCCCAGGTTTCAGATAATACATCCGCGGCCGTGGCTACCGCGCTGACGGCGCCGGCAATTTCCAGGGCTCCGCCGATATGCTTAGCGGTATCATTATCACTTTTACTTAGCAGACGTCCAGAAGACTGCAGGGCAAGCGTACCGGCAATCTGGCCGGAGCGGTCGGTTTCTGTTTGCGGTACGTTCAGTCCGGCTTGAAGCGCGGCCCAACGTTTGCCTCGCATTCCGAATCGGGGACAAAGCGTACAATAGCAGAAAATGATGACATATACCGTGACAAACCAAAGAATCGTATAGAGGCCTGCCGGTTGAAAGCCCTTATTATGAAAGACCAGATCATCAATCATTTCCATAGGTAGGATCAGGACAGCCAGCACAAGGGAAAGAATAATCGCTGTTAAGGCAATCTTCGGATAAATACAATATCTTTGAATTTGTTTTCGTTCTTTTTCTTGGAGCATACGCGGTCGGTTCCTTTCATATACAGATCATGATACAATCATTGCTTACGGTATTGGGTAGGCGAGAGGTGGACAGCATCCTTAAAGGCCTTGGCAAATTTCCCTTGACTCTCATATCCGACAGCGGACGCGATGGAAGCGACGCTGTCGTCTGTTTCGCGCAGCAGCCGCATGGCTTCCTGCATCCGGTACTCCTTCATATAAGAAGCGATGGGGAGTCCATACACGCTCTTAAAGATCTCTTTGAGAGAAGAGGTATTGATCAGATAGCGCCTGGAAAGCTCTTCAATGGTGTATCGGCTGTCCAGGTGTTCTGTCAGGAGCGTGTGAATCTCTTCAATCCGATGAATTTGCTCTGGAGGATACGGAGTCAGACGTTGGCGGTCCGAGATCTTTTGCGTGCTTAAAAAGAGCAGAAGTTCCTGTACTTTCAATTTGCAATACGGGATTCGTATTGCCTCCGGCAAGGTATACAGTTCTGAGAAAATATGCCGGATCTCTTCATTGGCCGGCATTGCGAGCGGCAAGGATTGCGGGGAAAAGCGGCTGGATATGAGTTCGCCGCTGATACCGGCTTCCCGGAGCAGTTCCGGTCCGGAATGGGTCAGAGCGTCCAGATCGACGGAAATGGTAATTCCCTCATAGAATCCCAGAGGGAAGGACATCTCGGTATGAGCGCAGCAGTCGGTCATATGAAGCGTCAGATCACCGGGGCCCAGATAGAGAGAGAGGTCGCCCTCCATAGCCCAGCCGGAGCGCCCGCTGCGGCAGTGATTGATTTCAAGGACTCTTGGATTGGCTTTATGCGTGATACGAACCCGCTGCGCCAGATAATAATTCCATGCCAGAGTGATGCCGGGATAGAGGGCCAATGAGTCAATCCGTCCCCGGCCATCTGTCTGCGCCTGCCACTCTTCCATCAGAAGAGTGCGGGAGGACTGCCCAGGCAGAAGAATTGTTTCAGCAGGGACATCAGCCAAAAGGGCTTCCAGCGCTTCCGTACAGTGTTCTTTCATAAGGCTTACTCCTCAGGCACAGGACAGGAGATCTCCACCAGATCCTCGATCATATGATGCAGAAGTTCTGCCTGACGGGTTGCGGCGGCACGGTAATAGACTTCCTTGCCGTCACGGCGGCTTACGATCAGACCGCTGTCCTTTAAGAGTTTTAGATGGTGAGAGACAGCAGGACTGCTCATCTCGACCAACGCGGAGATATTGATAACGCATTCCTCGCAGTGGCATAACAGCCAGAAGATTCGGACACGGCTGCTGTCGCCCAGCTGTTTGAAGATATCGGAGACCACACGGAAATCCTGCGTCTGAGGCATTTGGCTCAGAGCATGCTCGATCTGTTGTCCGTGGTCATGAGGCAGTGCAGGGTGGGACATGATGAACGACCTCCTTTTTTCGATATTCTATCATAGATTTGGTCCAAATGGAAGTCTTTTTCGCCCAAAAGGAAGAAAGGACAAGTAAGGTATTGACGAAGAGAAAAAATGTAGTATAGTATAAGTATAACAATTAAACAATTATTTAATCGTTTAAGAATTCAAAAGGAGTGAAGGATTATGAAGAAGACTTATAAGATTGATGTGGATTGCGCAAACTGCGCTAACAAGATGGAGGATGCGGCAAAGCATACGGCTGGAGTCAAGGATGCTACCGTGAACTTTATGACGCTGAAGATGATCGTAGAGTTTGAGGAGGGGCAGGATCCCAAGGCTGTTATGCAGGATGTTCTTAAGAATTGCAAGAAGGTTGAGGACGACTGCGAGATCTTTCTGTAAGGAAAACCAATAGGCCGGGAAGGGATGGAGAACGATGAACAAGAAACAGAAAAAGATGTTGATCCGAATTCTCATTGCCGCTGCATTGCTGTTGATTTTACACTTTGTACCGGCGACAGGACTGCTGCGATTCGGATTGTATATGATTCCCTACCTGATTATCGGATATGATATTCTGATCAAGGCTGCCAAGGGTATCAAGAACCGTCAGGTTTTTGACGAAAACTTTCTGATGGCTATTGCGACCATAGGCGCGATTGCCGTCGCACTCTGGACCGAAGGCGATTATGTAGAGGGAATCGCGGTTATGCTGTTCTATCAGATCGGCGAGCTGTTTCAGAGTTACGCGGTCGGTAAGAGCCGGCGCAATATCAGTGAGCTGATGGATATCCGCCCGGATTATGCCAATATAGAGCGGGATGGTAAGCTGGAAAAGGTGGATCCCGACGAGGTCGAGATCGGATCTGTGATCGTGGTACAGCCGGGAGAAAAAGTGCCGATTGACGGTGTGGTTCTGGAAGGCGAGACCAGTCTGAACACCAGCGCGCTGACAGGAGAGAGTCTTCCGAGAGAGGTGAAGGCTGGCGACGAGGTGATCAGCGGCTGCATCAATATGACGGGAGTTCTGAAGATTCAGACCACCAAGGAATTCGGGGAGTCCACCGTCTCCAAGATTCTGGATCTGGTGGAGAACGCAAGCTCACGTAAATCCAGATCGGAGGACTTTATCGCTAAATTTGCCAAGATCTATACGCCTGCGGTCTGCTACAGCGCGTTGGCATTGGCTATTCTGCCGCCGCTGGTACTGCTTCTTACAGGTGGGGATGCCCAGTGGGGAATGTGGATTTATCGAGCTCTGACCTTCCTGGTTATCAGTTGTCCTTGTGCGTTGGTCATCAGTATTCCGCTGAGCTTCTTTGCGGGAATCGGCGGAGCCAGCAAAGCAGGCGTATTGGTCAAGGGATCCAATTATCTGGAGACCCTGTCCCAGACTAAAATTGTGGTATTTGACAAGACCGGTACGCTGACGCAGGGCGTTTTTGAAGTCAATGGTGTTCATCACAGCACGATGGATGAAGAGAAACTGATCGAGTATGCCGCGCTGGCAGAGAGCGCGTCTTCGCACCCAATCAGTAAGAGCTTGCAGAGAGCGTATGGCAAGGAGATTGACCGTTCCAGAGTGAAGGACATTCAGGAGATTAGCGGTAACGGCGTGATTGCGACGGTAGACGGCGTACAGGTAGCCGCCGGCAACGCGAAGCTGATGGAACGTCTTCATGTAGAGTATACACCATGCCACAAAGTGGGAACCATCATACATATGGCGATCGGAGGCCAGTATGCGGGGCATATCGTAATCTCCGATATCATCAAGCCGCAGGCCAGAGAGGCCATCGCAGCACTGAAGCATGCCGGTGTGAACAAGACAGTCATGCTGACCGGAGATTCCAGACAGGTAGCGGAGCAGGTAGCCGCGGAACTTGGAATCAATGAAGTGCATGCGGAACTGCTTCCCGCAGACAAGGTGACCGCGGTAGAAGAGATTCTGAAGAACAAGTCCGAAAAGGATAAAGTAGCTTTTGTCGGGGACGGAATCAATGACGCACCGGTACTTTCCCGCGCGGATATCGGTATCGCGATGGGCGCCATGGGATCGGATGCCGCGATTGAAGCAGCAGACGTGGTCCTGATGGATGATGATCCCAAGAAGATCTCCAAGGCGATCCGGATCTCAAGAAAGTGTCTGGGAATCGTATACCAGAATATCGTGTTCGCGTTGGCTGTCAAACTGATCTCGCTGGTGTTGGGAGCACTGGGAATCGCGAATATGTGGATTGCGATTTTTGCCGATGTAGGTGTTATGGTTATCGCGGTACTGAATGCGATCCGGGCCCTGTTTGTATCCAAGCTATAAAAGATATGAAAAGAGCGCTGATGTTGGTATCAGCGCCCTTTTTGTGTTCAAATGGAATTGATCAATCATCCACATCCAGCATTTCCAATTTACTCTTGGGCGGGATGGGCTTGCTGTCTCCATGCTTTACAAAGAGCATGACGATAAAGGCAAGGATAAGGAAGCATACGGAATACGGGAAGAGCGTCCAATATCCGACATGCTCCAGCAGAAATCCGGAGAGGATCGGTGTCAGTACCTGCGCGGCCATGGAGAACGTATAATAATACCCGGTGTAACGGCCAATGTTGGCGCCGCGGGACATCTCGACGACCATGGGGTAGGAATTAACGTTGATAGAAGCCCAGCCGATTCCGGTCAGCGCGAAGAGGACAATGAGAACGGGACTCCACTGGGTAAAGAAGGCGGCGCTGATAAAGGAGATCAGCATCAGTGTGATACCAATCAGGATGGTCTTGCGGCGGCCAATCTTGGAGGCGATCATACCGGCGGGAATGTATGTCAGAATTGCCGCGACCGTAGCGATCAGGAGACAGTCGGTAAAGCCGGTGCCCTCCATACCCAGATAGACCTGCGTATATTTGGAGAAGGCGCTGGTTACGGCGTTATAAGCGATGAACCACAGCGCGACGGCGCAGAGGATAAGAACCAGACTGCGGAATACATCCTTAGGCAGCTTGGCGTCGGAGGCAGCGTCTTCTTCTGTGGATTCCTCTTCATCTTTATCGGCGCCGATAGCTTCAGCGAGTTTCCTCTCACGGATGGTGGCCACCAGGATGACGACGCAGATGACCATGGTTGCCGCGACACCGATAAAGACGGGCAGATAATCCGGACGTTCGCCGGAAGGCACCAGGAATTTGATCATCAGAAGAGCGATAATACCGCCGATGGCGCCCATCAGATTGATCACGGCGTTTGCCTTGGAACGCAGAGGCTTGGGCGTCAGCTCCGGCATCAGAGCGACTGCGGGGGAACGGTAGGTTCCCATGGAGATCAGCGTTAACAGCAGGGCGATGATAAAGAAAGTCAGATTGAGCATCCGGTCAGCAATGGGGAGCAGAAGCATAAAGACGACCGAAAGCGCGGTTCCGGCAATGATAAACGGCGTTCTTTTGCCCAGCGGAGAACGGCATCGGTCCGAGAGGTTCCCAAAGAAGGGAAGAAGAAACAGCGCCAGGATATTATCGAGCGCCATAATGACGCCGGAGGCCGTATCTCCCATATGGAAACTCTGCTTCAGGATCAGCGGAATCAGATTGTCATAGACTTGCCAGAAAACACAGATGGACATAAAGGCAAGACCGATCAGTACAGTACGCTTATAATTTAATTTCATTTGGATAGTACACCGCCCTTCATGGAATATAAGTTAGTTTCAGTATAAGGGAAAAGAAGACATCTGTCAATGTGTTTATGGAAAATTGAGGCATGAGGAGCGGCGAGGATTGCTTTTTGAAAATGGGTATGCTATAATTACGATATGCTGAGGCGGATGAAGCTCATCTGAAAATAGAGGTATAAGGAGGGGCGGCCTGTGGAATCGGAATGGAAGCGAAGCTTGGATCAAATACGAAAGAAAACAGATTTTGTGCCGCGGATCGCGGTGGTTTTGGGCTCTGGATTGGGCGGATTCGCGGATACAATCAAGACGCAGTGTGTCATAGGCTATGAAGAACTGCCGGGATTTCCGGTATCTACAGTAGCCGGACATAAAGGAAGATTTGTTCTTGGATGGGTCCGGGAGGTTCCGGTGGTGCTGATGCAGGGTCGGGTGCATTACTATGAAGGATATTCCATTCAGGATACGGTACTGCCTATCCGGCTGATGCATGGGATGGGAGCGGAAAAGCTTCTTTTGACGAATGCGGCCGGCGGTATCTGCCCGGAGTTTTCAGCTGGGGATTTTATGCTGATTACAGATCAGATCTCAACCTTTGTGCCTTCGCCGCTGCGAGGACCCAATGAAGCAGCGTTAGGCCCCCGGTTTCCGGATATGAGTCAGATCTATGATCCGCAGATGAACCAGGTGATTCGCCGGAGTGCGCGTCAGCTGGGAATGAAGCTGCAGGAAGGAGTCTATCTCCAGACCAGCGGACCGCAATACGAGACTCCGGCAGAGATCCGTATGATGCGGACTTTGGGAGCCTCCGCGGTCGGGATGAGTACGGCGGCGGAAGCGATTGCCGCCAGGCATATGGGAATGCGGATTGCTGGGATCAGCTGCATTACCAATCTGGCCGCGGGCGTAGCCGGGCATCCCTTGTCCCATGAGGAAGTGGAGGAGATCGGACGCCGGAGAGGCATGGATTTCGGAAAGCTTCTGGAAGAAAGTATTGTAGGCATGAATCAAATATAAATATGGAGGGTTATGTATGAGATTTGGAGTGTGTGGACCGTTCTCTTTGCTGGAGACGGCCAAACGTATCGGCTTCGATTATCTGGAGATGCAGGTTACAGCTGTGGCGTCCTGGAGTGAGGAAGAGTTTGAGGCCAATTGTAAAAAGATTCAGGAGGTCGGCCTGGAGTGCCGCTGCTTTAACGTGCTGTTCCCAGGGGATATGGCACTGATCGGAGACCAGGCAGACGCGTCCAGACGGGATCTGTATCTGCATAAGGCGTTTGCGCGGCTGCAGAAGCTGGGTGGAGAGATCGTTGTGTTCGGCAGCGGAAGAGCGCGCAAAAAGCCGGAGGGCTTAAGCTTCTTTGAAGCGTATCGTCAGCTGGTGGAAGTTACTTACGCGATCGGAACGATTGCGGCACAGTATGGACTGACCATTGTGATTGAACCGCTGAACCGTACGGAGTGCGACCTGATCAACTCCATGGCGGAGGGGGCCCAGCTTGTATCCGATGTGGCTCTGGAGAATGTACGCCTCCTGAGCGATTTTTATCATGTGGCGACAGATCACGAGCCCATCAGTGATATTACAAGGATCGGAGCGTTCAGCCATATCCATGTGGCCTCCCGCTACGCGCGCCGGTATCCTCTGCCGGGTCAGCCGGACGATTATAAGCAGTATTTTCACAGGCTGAAAGACATCGGCTATCAGGGCCGGATCAGTGTTGAAGGCGGAGCAGAGGATATTGAGGCGGAGGGACGTCTCAGTCTGGCGTATCTGCGTAAGATCTGGGAGGAAGCATAAGTTACGGCACTCTTGCAGAAAACATTCCAATATAGTATAATAGAATATCCTATCATATTATGAAGAGGAGAGTATTATGGCAAAAATAGTATTGGGCCTGGCGCCGACGCGCCGGAGCATCTTCAGCGCACCGGATGCGGTCAAGTATGCCAATCTGACCAGAGACCGCCTGCGGGAGCTGGGAGTGGAGTTTGTAGACATCACGGATATCAATGATGAAGGATTGCTGTATGATGATAACGACCGGATCAAGGTAGCCGCCAAGTTCAAGGCGGCCGGAGTGGACGGCCTGTTCCTGCCTCATGGGAATTTTGGTACGGAGTATGTTGTCGCACGGCTGGCCAAGGATCTGAATGTGCCGGTACTTCTGTGGGGACCGCGCGATGAGCGCCCGGACGAAAACGGAATCCGTCTGCGTGACAGCCAGTGCGGACTGTTCGCGACCGGAAAGGTACTGCGCCGTTTTCAGGTTCCGTTTACTTATATGACCAACTGCCGTTTGACGGATCCGCAGTTTGAGCGCGGCGTTAAGGATTTCCTGGCGGTATGTAATGTCGTTAAGGTGTTCCGTAATATCCGAATTCTTCAGATCGGACCGCGTCCTTTTGATTTCTGGTCAACCATGTGCAATGAGGGAGAACTCCTGGAGAAGTTTAATATCCAGCTGGCGCCGATTCCTCTGCCGGAGCTGACAGAGGCGGTAGAGGCCGCCAAAAAGGAAGGCACTGAGGTCAGCAAGGTCCTTGAATATGTACATTGCAATATGAATGTCAAGATCAAAGAGAACGAATTGGAGAATGTCGCGGCCCTGAAGGTAGCGATGAAGAACCTCGCTAAGAAATATGGCTGCAATGCGATCGCGATTCAGTGTTGGAACGCCCTGCAGGGAGAGTTGGGGATTATGCCTTGCGCCGCCAATTCGCTGCTGAACGAGGAGGGAATCCCGGTAGTGTGTGAGACGGATATTCACGGCGCTGTTACTGCTCTGATGGCAGAGGCAGCGGGAATGGATGAGGCCAGAACATTCTTTGCGGACTGGACCGTGCGCCATCCTGACAACGAAAACGGCGAGCTGCTGCAGCACTGCGGACCTTGGCCGATTTCTGTAGCGAAGGAGAAGCCGACCATCGGATATCCTCTGGCATTTAATCATCCGGGTGCTGTGGAAGCCGAGGCAAAGCACGGCGAGATGACGCTGTGCCGTTTTGACGGAGACAATGGTGAGTATTCCCTGCTTCTGGGCAATGCCAAGGGCGTGGACGGCCCCTATACCAAGGGTACATATGTCTGGGTAGAGGTAGAGAACCTGAAGCGTCTGGAGGACAAGATTGTCTGCGGACCTTACATCCACCATTGTGTCGGCATTCACAAGAATGTGGTTCCGGTACTGTATGAAGCATGCAAATATATCGGTGTTAAGCCTGATCTATTCGATCCGATCGAGGAAGAAGTCAAGGCTTATCTCCGAGGAGAATGAGGAGAGTTAAATAATGAACCTGAAAGAAAAATCCTACCAGATCCGGCAGGATGTATTGGATATGGTATACCGCGCCAAGGCGGGACATATCGGCGGAGACTACAGCGTATGCGATATTCTGGTGACGCTGTATTATCATGTGATGAATGTGGGGCCGGATAAGGTTAAGGATCCGAATCGCGACCGGTTCATTCTGAGCAAGGGACATTCGGTAGAATCACTGTATTGTATTTTGGCGGATAAGGGATATTTTCCCAAGTCGGACCTGGAGACATACTCCCAGTATGGAAGTAAATATATCGGTCATCCCAACAACAAAGTAAATGGTGTGGAGATGAATTCCGGTTCTCTGGGACATGGGCTGCCGGTCGCGGTCGGCATGGCTCTGGCAGGTCGGATGGATCACGCTCCCTATCGTGTATATACAGTGATGGGAGACGGAGAACTGGCAGAGGGTTCTGTCTGGGAAGGCGTGATGGCCGCCGGGCACTATAAGCTGGACAATCTGACGGCAGTCGTCGATAGAAACCGTTTGCAGATCTCCGGCTCTACCGAAGACGTGATGCATCATGACAGCCTGGATGAGCGCTTCGGCAGCTTTGGATGGCATGTGATTCACGCTTCCGGCAACGATCCGGACTCTCTGATTCAGGCATTTGATGAGGCCAGAAATACCAAGGGGATGCCGACAATGATCATTGCGGATACCGTCAAGGGCTGCGGGGTTTCCTATATGGAGAACCAGGCAGTATGGCATCACAAGGTGCCGACGGAAGCGGAGTATCTGCAGGCAAAAGAAGAACTGAAGGCAAAGGAGGCGGCAGCTCGTGAATAAGATCGCGAATAAGCAGGTGATCTGCGATGTGCTGATGGAACATGCGCAGAAGGATAGAGATATAATTGTACTGTGCAGTGATTCCAGAGGATCCTCCTCCATGACTCCTTTTGCGGACCGTTTTCCGGAGCAGTTTGTGGAGACGGGAATCGCGGAGCAGAATCTGGTATCGATCGCGGCCGGACTGGCCGCTTGCGGTAAAAAGCCGTATGTGGCTTCTCCCGCCTGTTTCCTCTCGACCAGAAGTATGGAGCAGGGCAAGGTTGATGTAGCCTATTCCCATACCAATGTCAAGCTGGTCGGCGTTTCCGGCGGCGTAAGCTACGGCGCGCTGGGCATGACGCATCATTCCGCGCAGGATATCGCCACAATGGGATCCATTCCGGGAATGCGCGTATACCTTCCGAGTGACCGTCATCAGACCAGAAAGCTGATGGAGGCGCTGCTTGCGGATACGGACCCGGCGTATATCCGGACAGGGCGCAATGCCGTAGAAGACGTATACGAAGAGGACAAAATCTCCTTTGAGATGGATAAGGCAACGATGGTCTGCGATGGTACGGATCTCACGATCATTGCCTGCGGCGAAATGGTTCTGGCAGCCAAGAAGGCGGCGGAAGAACTGAAGAGTCAGGGCATCAGCGTTCGGGTCCTGGATATGTACTGTGTGAAGCCCCTGGATACGGAGGCTGTCGTTCGCGCGGCCCAGGAGACCAAGGCGATCATTACGATTGAAGAGCATGGCCCGATTGGCGGTCTGGCCGGTCTGGTAGCGCAGGTAGTGACTGCCAGCCATCCGGTGAAGATGGCCATGATGACCTTGCCGGACGCGCCCTGTGTAGCGGGAAAATCTCAGGAGATCTTTGACCATTACGGATTGAATGCGGCGGGAATCGTGGCGAAGGCCAAGGAGCTGCTGGCATGAAATATATTATAGCTCTGGATCAGAGTACACAGGGGACCAAAGCAATGCTTCTGGATCAGACAGGCAGCCGTCTGCAGCGTGTATCCAGAAGTCATCAGCAGATTATCCTCCCCAATGGATATGTGGAGCATGACCCGGAGGAGATCTATGCCAATGTGATTGCCTGTGTCCGTGAGCTTTTGGAACACAGCGGCGTCAGCGATGAGGAGATTGCCGGTGTCGGGATCAGTAATCAGCGGGAGACCGCGTTGGCATGGAGCCGGACGACGGGAAAAAGCTTCGGCAACGCGGTAGTCTGGCAATGCGGCCGGGGAGAGGCTATCTGCAAGAGGATTGAAGAGGCCGGGCACGCGGAGGAGGTACGGCAGAAGACAGGACTTCGTCTGTCTCCGTATTTCTCGGCAGCAAAGATCGCGTGGATCCTGGAAAACCGTACCGATGCCGAAGAAGCGGCCAGTCGGGGAGATTTTCTGTGCGGAACAATGGACAGCTATCTTATATGGCGCCTGAGCGGTGGAAAAAGCTTTAAGACTGATGTTTCCAACGCGTCCAGAACACAGCTGATGAATCTGAAGACGCTGCAGTGGGATGAGGAGCTTTGCGGTTGGTATGGGATTCAGGTCCGTATGCTCCCGGAGATTTGCGATTCGGATTCTTTATTCGCAATGACGGATTTTGAAGGAGTACTCAGTCATCCCGTTCCGATTCATGGAGTATTGGGGGATTCCCATGCGGCACTCTTTGGACATGGGTGCAGACAGCCCGGACAGATGAAGACGACCTACGGCACAGGATCCTCGATCATGATGAATATCGGGGAGAAGCCGGTATGGAGCGATAAAGGGATTGTTACCTCTCTTGCCTGGAAAATCGCCGGGAAGGCAGAGTATGTATTAGAAGGGAATATCAATTATACAGGAGCCGTCATGACCTGGGCGATTAAGGACCTGGGGCTTCTGGAGTCCGCGGCGGAGGCCGATGCGTTGGCGATGTCCGCGGCGCCCAATGATACAACCTATATTGTTCCGGCCTTCACCGGATTGGGAGCGCCCTATTGGGATACAGAAGCCAAGGCGATGATCTATGGTATGGGACGTCAGACCGGTAGAGCGGAGCTTGTGCGCGCGGTGGATGAATGCATTGCGTATCAGGTAGCCGATATCGTCTATCTGATGCAGCAGGAATCCGGATATCCCATCCAGGAGGTACGGGCGGACGGCGGAGCCAGCCGAGGGGAATTCCTGATGCAGTTTCAGAGTGATCTCCTGAATGTCCCGGTCTATGCGGCGGAGAATGAAGAGATTTCCGGAACCGGCGCGGGATTGGCCGCCGGTTTTGGCTTGGGATTGTATGATGAACAGGTATTTGAAGGCCGTCCGTATCGTTCGTATCGCCCGCGGATGACGGAGAAGATGCGCAGCGTCAAGTACAGCGGCTGGAAGGATGCTGTCAAAAGGGTATTATTAAAATAAAATGAACGAGAAAAAGATACGTTGGATTTTTGGCCTGGCGACCATGTTTTTCTGGGCATCGGAATATTGTCATGTTCCGTTCTTTACGCCCTATCTTCGGACGCTGGGACTGAGTGCGACACTGATCGGTTTCCTGGTGGGATGCTATGGGTTCACACAACTGTGCATCCGTATCCCACTGGGAATCTTTGCGGATATGTCCGGGCGTTACCGCCTGCTGGTACGCGCCGGATGCTTTTTTACGACAGTGTCTTCATTGGGGTTATACATGACGCAGGATATCTTCTGGATGTTTGTCTGCCGTGTCCTCGCAGGAGTAGCCGCTTCCACATGGGTAGCGTTTACTGTGATGTTCACGGGATACTTCAAACCGGAAGAGAGCGGCAAGGCGATCGCGCAGATCAATGGTTTCAATAATACAGGAAAGCTTTTGGCGTTCTTCCTGGGCAGTGTTTCCGCGACCGCCTATGGCTATAAGGCGCCGCTTCTTATGAGCTGTATCACAGGATTTGCGGCAATCGCGCTGTCTGTTTTTATTAAGGACAATGATTCCAAGAGAGTACCGCAAAAGCCCAGAGAGCTTTTAACGGTATTTCGGGATATCTCTGTGCTGGCGCCGGCGCTGCTGGCGGTGGTTCTGCAGATGCTGATGCAGGGAACAGCATTTTCCTTTACTTCAGATGTAGCCAGAAGTATCGGAGCGAACGCGGTAGAGATTGGCGTATCTTCCTGTCTCTTTACGGCGACGCAGATTGCCGCGGTCGTATTCTTAAATAGCGCCTGGACAGCCCGGCAGGACAGCAAAAAACTGGTTGCGGCCGGATTTGCCCTGTATGCGTGCTATTGCCTGATGGTCGGTTTCGCGACGAATATGGTTGTAATGTATGCGGCGCAGATCATCGGAGGATTTGCCAATGCGGTCCTGACTTCCATGCTGATGTCGAGCTGCATCCGTTATGTCTCTCCGCAGAAAAAGTCCACAGCGATGGGACTGTATCAGGCGATCTATGGAATCGGTATGACGATTGGACCGGTGATCATGGGAGGACTTGTGGATTGGTCCGGCTATGGCGGAGCCTTTGGGCTTTTCGCGGTAGTAGCTGTCGCCGCGGCAATCGGCGCGCTGATCATATTCCCTGTGGTCAAGAAGGTCAAGACGGGAGGAAAAGCAGCATGATCGGCCTGTTGGCAAGACTTTTCATAAAAGATCATGAGAACACACAAGAACCGCGGGTACGCGGTTCTTATGGTATATTATGCAGTATTGTAGGGATTGTTCTGAACATCCTGCTCTTTACGGCCAAGTATATTGCGGGAGCCGTCAGCGGGTCCATTGCCATTCAGGCCGATGCGTGGAATAACCTCTCCGATGCCGGTTCTTCGGTAGTGATGATGATTGGGTTTAAGGCGGCGGCAAAACGCCCGGACCGGGACCATCCGTTTGGACACGGCCGATATGAGTATGTGTCAGGACTTGTCGTCTCCTTTTTGATCCTTCTGATGGGTGTACAGCTTTTGCAGTCTTCCATAGGGAAAATCCTGCATCCGGAAGAAATGGAGAGCGGAGTGCTGCAGATTCTGGTGCTGCTGGGTTCCATCGGTATCAAGTTGTATATGAATCTGTACAACCGCAAGATCGGGAAAAAGATCGACTCTGCCGCCATGAGAGCGACGGCTCTGGATAGTTTGAGTGATTCGGTCGCGACCGGAGTGGTTCTCGTCTGCACGATCATCTATATGGTTACCAGGGTGAATCTGGACGGATGGGGCGGAGCCATGGTTGCGTTCTTTATTCTCTATACCGGAATCGATTCTCTGCGCGATACCGTAGGTCCTTTGCTGGGGCAGGCCCCGGATCCGGAATTTGTAGAGAAGATCCGTTCTATCGTGCTGTCGCATCCGCAGATTCTGGGAATTCATGACCTGATTGTACATGATTACGGACCGGGACACTGCCTGATTTCATTGCATGGAGAAGTTTCCGGGGACGGAGATATCTATGCGCTTCATGAAGTGATCGATCATATTGAGGAAGAGCTGCGGGAGACCTTAGGCTGTGAGGCAGTGATTCATATGGATCCTGTGGCAGCGGATGATGAAGAGACGATGGCGCTGAAAATCCGGGTAGAAGCCCTGTTAAAGGAACTGGATCCCAGGATTACCATGCATGATTTTCGAATCGTACACGGAGCCTCCTGTACGCGCCTGATCTTTGACGCGGTAGTACCGGACGAAGCGATCGCCTCTGAAGAAGAAGCCGGCCGGAGGATCCAGGAAAAGATTCAGGAACTGGGAGATCAGTATAAGACGGCGGCCAGGATTGATCGTTTTTCCGTAAAATGATAAGAGCGGGAAGTTCCATGGTAAGATGGAGCTTCCCGCTCTTGCATAAGTCAGGAAAGAATGGTCGGTTGAAGATGAAACTCCGCGCACAGACGGTCGATCTCGTCTTGCGCGTTTTTTTTGACGGTCTCCGGAATCGGAGCCTTGACAGCGCGGATCAGCAGATTCTTGGGCGTGTGTTCCATATCGACAAATTCCAGTAGCTGCGTCCGGTACCCTTGCGTGATCAGATAATTGGCGCGGATCGCGTCGGTCATCAGGGCAGCGGTCCGTTCCTGAATGATTCCGTAGTGTGTCAGGAGCGAGAAAGTGTCGCTCTGCATCTGGCGGTTGAGCTCATGCTGACAGCAGGGGACGGAGAGGATGATGGAAGCGCCGCAGCCGACAGCGTTGCGCAGTGCAAAATCGGTCGCGGTATCACAAGCGTGGAGCGTGATGACCATGTCGACATCCGGTTCCATGGCAAATCCATGGATATCACCAACCTGAAAACGAAGATGGTCATATCCGTAGCGGTGAGCCGCTTCATTGCAATGTTCTATTACGTCCTTCTTCAAGTCCAATCCCAGCATGTCTACCTGAAGGCCGCGAATCTGTGTAAAATAATAATACAGGATAAAGGTCAGATAGGATTTGCCGCATCCGAAGTCGATGATCTTATAATGCGAATCCGTCCGGTCCCGCAGAACATCGTCGACCATCTCGACAAAGCGGTTGATCTGACGGTATTTGTCGGACATGGAAGGAATGAGGCGGCCCTCACGGGTAAAGATGCCCATGTCGATCAGAGGGGGGATGATCTCCCCTTCGGTCAGAAGCCGCTTCTTAGGACGGTTATGGTTCAGAGTCGTCATAACGGCGCCCTTAGACAGGGTCTCCTGCAGCAGAACCTTGCCCTTCTTGGAGACGCGCAGGGCATATTCATGCGCAGAACTCCAGGCATTTAACTGGGTATAACCCTGGGTCAGAAGATCCTCCAGCCGCTGCGGAAGCTCTTCCGGGGCGTAGTTTTCATGGAATACCTGTGTCCGGGTCCGGTTGGCCTGCTGGTAAAAGATCGTTTTCCCCTGCTTCAGAGTGATCTCAGAACGGATATAGGATGAATTCTGAGATCTGGGAGAACTAAGTACCAGACGGGACGGGGCTTCGGCGAGAATTTTGGAGATCGCTTCCTGTAGATTCATACTTCACCCTGCTTTCTGCGGCGGGCCTCCAGACGTAGATCCGGCCCATAAAAACGGTAGAGTGTAAAATTACCGGCAAGACGGGAAGAGAAGCGGTCGCCATAGGCGGCGGCAAGCTCTTTGAACGTAAGGTTGGTAGAGATCAGCGTAGAGCGCTGATCCAAAATCCGCTGGTTAATACAATGAAACAGCTCCGTAACCGACAGACTGTTGGAGAACTCCGTCCCCAGATCATCGATGATCAGAAAATCACAGCTATAGATGAAATCCAGAGAGAAAGAAGCCTGGGGGGTTCTGGCGCGGTCGCGGAAGCGTTCGCTTTCCAGTCTCGCGCATAAGTCATAGGCGGTTACATAGAGAACGGTGTAGCCTCGGTCCAGAATCTCCTTGGCGATGCAATTGGCCATAAAGGTTTTGCCCGTCCCCGTTGTTCCGGTAAAGAGAAAATTCTGCCCGTTTTGCGGGGTAAAATTCTGAAGAGCGGTCGTAAGCCCGCGGAGAATCTTGGTAATATTCTGACGCGGGGAGACGGGGTCCGCACCAAAAGGCTGGGCGGAGAAGAGACTCAGATCAAAGGTGGAACGGTTCTCTCTGGCAAGGATCCGGCGCAGTCCGGACTGGTCATACGCGGCATCGATCAGCTTCTGCTGCAGACAACGGCATCTCTGGTGATCGACATATCCGGTATCCTTGCAGATGGGGCAGGTATAGTGCGTCTCCATATAGTCTTCCGGGAAACCGGCAGAACGCAGCAGCGTTTTTTTCTGTTGAAAGAGCTCGTCCATGCGGGAACGCAGCTGAGAGAGAGCCAGTGCCGGATCGTGCCCATTCTGCAGATAGGCGCGCATAGCGTTCAGGCTGAAGGATTCGATTTCGCTGTCGATCGCTTTTACCTGCGGCAGCTTCGCGTAGATTTCGCTGACACGGCCGTCTCTTGCATCCTTTTCCCGCTGCAGTCGGATTTCATATTCCTGCAGAATTTCCCGCAGTTTGCTTTCTGGAATAGGCATGGCTGTTCCTCCATAAAATATGATATGTATCAGTTTTCCTGCAGATGTCGATAAGAAAGATCGCTCAGTTCCTGTTCCAGCGCGTCATAATTGACATCATTGCGTTGTGTGTAATTCAGGAAAGCATTTTTGTTCCGAGCCGTTTTGGAACGGGACGGAGCTGGCTGCGGAATGGACTGCTGGTAGGCTTCATCCAGGGCTTTGAGCTCGGTTGTGGTATGTACGCCCTTACTGTGCCAGTCGGACAGGATTCCCTCTGTGTAGGAAAAGCTGGGACTGTTGGTTCGGGTTCGTGTCCTGCGGCAGGCTTCAAGGAGCATCTCCAGATTCATCTGGTATTGATTCATCCAGCGGTCGATGGTCGCGCAATCCGTATCGGAAGGATAACGGTTGACACCCAGTGTTTTCAAGATGGGACGGTATATATCCAGACGCTTTATGTAGAGCTGGGCTTCGGCGAGAGAAGAGATCCCATGATCCGACCAATCCTGTACAACCCGTTCCATATACCGCAGATCCCGGTGTCCGTTGCGAACACAGTATCCGATCAGATACTCGATAACATCCAGCGGGAGTCGGTAATAATCGTAGAAGCTGTAGAGGGTGGACAGATTTGGCTGGCTCAGAACCTGGCCGAGATATTCGGAAGCGGTGGAAAAGAGCCGCTGGATCTGTGAGTCCCGGCTGTAGAGGCTCAGCTCATCCGGAGAGTAGGTAGGCTTTTGTTCTACACGGATTACCTTGGAAAACGTGGGTTGCGGCACTTCCTCCTTAACAGGATCGGGCGGCGTTGGTTCTGTACCGTTTAAGAATTGAAGCTCCAGGTTGTCTCTGGTTCCGTCGATCCGAAGGAGACCGCAGTTCTCCCAATACCGCAGCGCCTCCAGTACGTCGGATTCGATCATATGGAGAGTAGAAGCGGCCGCGGCCGTTGTGAGCGTAGCATCGGAGTGAAGGCTGCAATGCAGAAAATACAGATAGACCTTGACGTAGGTGCCGTTTGCGGATGGCATATACTGTGTAAGAAAGGTATCCGAGACGGGCGTATAGGATGAGAATGGGGATGGGGCAAAGGAAATTGCGGGCATAATAAGCCTCCTTCTGTAGATAAAGGACGGAACTTAGGTCCTGTAAGATTGACCGGTGTCGAGTGGCCGTAGCTTGTCCGGGCTTTTTGTATGAAATGATTATAGCCTATTTTCTCTTTTTTGTGAAGAGGGAAGATATACACCGGGGGAAAGCGATAAGTAGTCCACATAGTGGTGGATAAGTGGAGATCTTTATTTTTTATATGGATTCTTAGGCTTTTTCCATAAAAAAATATCCACATTGCGTATACGGAAGATCCTGAATCGCAATGTGGATATTGTGGATATCTTATCTGGAAAGAAGGTCTTCGCCGATAGTTACGACATCTCCGGCTCCCATAGTTATCAACATATCATGTGGACAACATTTTTTTGATAAAAAGTCTTCGATTTCTGTGAAGGAGCCGAAGTAATAGGCATCCTTTCCAAGGGCCTTCAATGCGTCCGAGATCTGACGGGAATGAATATCTCCGGGATCCTTTTCACGGCTGGCAGAGTAGATGTCAGCCAGAACGATATGATCGGCCAGGGACAGAGCGGAAACAAAATCATTGAAAAAGGCCTTGGTCCGACTGTAGGTATGGGGCTGGAATACCACATAGAGCTCTCGCTGTACAACCTCTCTGGCGGCCTTCAGGGTCGCGCGGATTTCTGAAGGATGATGGGCATAGTCATCGATGATCTGGCAGCCGCCCATGCTCCCCTTGTATTCGAAACGTTTTTTCGGGCTGTGATACTGCGTCAGTCCGGACTGGATTTTATCGAAAGAGATTCCGCTGTACAATGCGGCGCCGACGGCGCACAGACAATCAAAAATATTGTGTGAGCCGGGAACGTGGATCGTGATGCGTCCCAGATCCTGTCCCTGATAGATACAGGAAAAGCTGCTGCCCAGATGATTTTCGGAAGGACGGATATCCGCTGCCGTCAGATCGGCAGAAGGATCGGTCAGAGAGACCGTCAGCATATTGCCGGTATAATCCGGAAAGAGTGGCTGGTATTCCTTATTGAGAACGAGGCAGCCGCCCGGCTTCAGTCCGGCGACATATTTGCGGAAAGAATCCACCATGCGTTCATAGGTCTTGAAATAGTCCAGATGCTCCGCTTCGACGTTGAGTACAATTCCAATTTCCGGATGGAAATGAAGAAAGCTGTCAGAATATTCGCAGGCCTCGGCGATGAAGTAATCAGAATGTCCGATGCGGTAATTGCTGTGCAGATTCTCCAGGATGCCGCCGATCGTGATGGTCGGATCCCTGTCGGCTTCCAGAAAGATGTAGGACAACATGGTGCTGGTGCTGGTCTTGCCATGGGTCCCGGCAATACCAATCGAATGTGTGTATTCGTCCATCAGTTCTCCCAGAAGAACGGAACGCTCAATGACCCGCGGAACCCGCGCGCGGGCCGCGATAAGCTCCGGATTATCCTCGTGAACCGCCGCGGTAAATACGACAACATCGATTCCCGGCGTAATATTTTCCGCGCGTTGTCCGATTACAACCGTGATTCCCTGTTCTTCCAGAGAACGGGTGACAGCGGTGGCCTTCAGATCAGAGCCGGTAACCTGATATCCGCGGGATTTCAGGATACACGCGAGGCTGCTCATGCTGATGCCTCCGATGCCTATAAAATGAATATGTTTCATAAAAGACCTCTCTGTAATTGTCATATAATAATCTATGAGGAAAGATTCCCCTAAACTATATCAGTATATCATATTTTCCGGATTTGTAAAGGTTTTTTGCTGAAAATGGGGTTGACCGAAATTGAAAAACTCAGTATAATGAAGGCTGCATCAATCAGAAAGGATAAGAGAAAATATGGGAAAACAATGGAATGCGGTTTTGATCGCGGGAACAGAAGGAGCAATGCCGATTGGCCTTGCTGAAATATTGGGACGTCCGATGATTGAGTATGTGATACAGGCATTACAGGATGCCGGGGCCGAGGAGATCTGTATCCTGGCGCCGGGCGCGGAGAAGGTATATCAGGAGGCGCTGGAGGGGGCGTCTAAGGTCAGGATTCTGAGTGAAGGCGGTTTGACTACGGAAGCGCAGAGGATGGAGACCGGCGCGGACATTGTGGTGATGAGCGCGGATGTGCCGCTTGTGACGGCACAGGAGTTGGAAGAACTTGTACTGGTGCATCAGGAGCACGGCAATGCGGCAACCTATTATATGCCCAAGGCAGATACGATGCTGCCGGTCATGAGCCGGGAAAAGGGATTTTGTTTCTGCTTCCGAGCGGAATATCTCGCCGATGCGCTGGAGGCTGTGTCGCACTATGCGGCGACGGATGTTCTGACACGGGTCATCTCCGACGGAGGCCGTGTGGAACAGAGAATCCTGCCGAACGGCGGGGTCTTTGAGATTGTGAGGAACCGTGTGCAGATGGCCGAAGCGCTGCGCTGTCTGCAGCTTAGAATCAATCGGGCGCATATGATGGCAGGTGTTACGATCATGGCGCCGGAAAACACCTATATCGCGCCGGAGGTGCAGATCGGTGAGAACACGCTGATCTATCCGGGAACCTATCTGGAAGGGACGACCCGGATCGGGAAAAACTGTGTGATCGGGCCCAATTCCAGAATCGTTTCCTCGGAGATTGGAGAGGGGACGGAGGCGGCGTATTCTACGGTACTGGAGAGCCGTATCGGCTGTAATACCCATGTCGGCCCTTACGCCTATGTGCGCCCCAACAGCCATATCGGAAACGACGTAAAGGTGGGAGACTTTGTTGAGATCAAGAACTCCAATATCGGCGACGGCACCAAGATGTCGCATCTGACCTATGTGGGCGACGCGGATGTAGGAGAGCGTATCAACTTTGGCTGCGGAACGGTGGTCGTCAATTATGACGGCGTACACAAATTCCGTACGGTGATTGAGGATGACGTATTTGTAGGATGCAACACCAATCTGGTATCCCCGGTACACATTCAGAAGGGAGCCTTTATCGCGGCGGGTTCCACCATCACAGAGAACGTGCCGGAGAAGGCATTGGCGGTAGCGAGAGCAAGACAGATCAACAAAGAGGGCTGGATCAGTCCCAAGGATCGGGCCAAACAGGAAAAGGGCGAGTGAGGAAATAATGTATTTGATAGCAGGTCTGGGAAATCCAGAGGGAAAGTATGCGGCGACACGGCACAATGTGGGATTTGAAGCGGCGGAGTGCCTGAGAAAAAAGCTCGGGTGCGGCCTTCCCAGAATCCGTTTCCATGCGGATATCGCGCAGGGAAAGGTAGGAACAGAGAATGTGCTGGTCGTCCGGCCGCTGACCTATATGAATTTAAGCGGGACAGCGATTCGGGAGATTGCTGATTTTTATAAAATCCCGCCGGATCATGTGATCGTGATGTGTGACGATGTAAGTATTCCGTTCGGCCACCTGCGGCTGCGTCCGAATGGTTCGGCAGGAGGGCATAACGGCCTGAAAAACATCATCGAGCAGTTGGGCAGCCAGGATTTTATGAGAATCCGTATCGGCGTGGGAGAAAAGCCCGCCGGATGGGATCTGGCGGATTATGTACTGTGCCGTATGAGCGCCGAAGAGCAGCAGCAGATCGGAGAGACAGCCGCGCAGGCCGCGCAGGCCGCGGTCTGCATCATCGAGCAGGGACTGGGAAAGGCGATGAACCGGTTTAACACGCCGCGTGTCAAGCCGGAGCAGGAGAAGAAATAATATGCGTGGAATTTTTCAACCGGCACTTGAGTTTCCGGGATATGGACAGATAAAAGCACGGGCACTTGCAAAAGAGCCGGTGCTTGTTTCTGGTATCGGAGAAGGAGTACAGGACTATCTGGCGGCCGCGTTGGCCGAAGACATGGACAGACCGATTCTGATCGTTACAGCCAATGAAGTCAGCGCCAGAGCGGTTATGGAGAATATGCAGTTCTATCATCCTTCTCAGACAG
>CAVGBV010000036.1:0-23004 GCA_963627615.1 Alloprevotella sp. | reverse complement strand
TCCCCGATGACTGACCTGCGACAATAATTCAAGGTAATAGGGCTTTTTCGATTCATACAGCTTTGGATCCCGGCAATAATCGTCGATGGCTTCCCGATATGCCTTGGTCACCATAGCTACATACAGCGGCGTCTTCATCCTTCCTTCGATCTTGAAGCTGGATATCCCGGCCTCGATCAATTCCGGAATATGTTCGATCATACACAGATCCTTGGAATTAAAGATATAGGTTCCTTCCTCACCTTCCGTCACCGGATAATATTCACCCGGTCTGGTCTCTTCCACCAGACGGTACCTCCATCGGCAAGGATGTACACAGGCCCCCAGGTTGGCATTCTTAGCCGCCATATAGTTGCTCAGAAGACACCGTCCCGAAATCGAAATACACATCGCGCCGTGTACAAAAGTCTCGATCTCCAGATCCGGATCTCCTTTTTCTTTTAATTGGCGGATCTCCTCTATCGACAGCTCTCTGGCCGCCACAACCCGCCTGGCTCCCTGACGATGCCAAAAATTAACAGTCCGGTAATTGGTAGCCGATGCCTGTGTACTTAGATGCAGCTCCATCTCCGGTATGGTCTCTCTGGCAATCTGAAAGATTCCGGCATCCGCCACAATCAGAGCATCCACTCCATCCTCCTGCAGCTGCCTTAAATATTCCTCCAGATGTTCCAGATGCTCATTATGAGCAATAATATTGACTGTTACATGCACCCGGACTCCGTGCGCATGCGCATAGGCAATGCTCTCCCGCATCTGTTCCCGGTCAAAATTCCGTGCCTTGGCACGCAGTCCGTACCGGTCTCCTCCCAAATACACCGCGTCTGCACCATAGAGTACCGCCGTCCGCAGTGCTTCCGGCCCTCCCGCAGGCGCCAGCAGCTCAGGCTTGTTCATCGTTCTTCTCTCCCTTTTTTACTGATAATAAAACGCCGTCTCCAATCGGAAGGAGACTGGACCGGTAAGCCGGATCCTCCATCACCGTCTTCAGATATTCCCGCAGCCGGGTATGGATCGTCCGCTGCCTTCTGGGCACCTCCAGCCGTTCCATGGCGACCATTCCGCCGTGTAAGACATTATCCGCCAGAATCCATGCCTGCTGTGACAACAATGGCTGTATTTCCTGCCAGAAAACTCCATACTGTCCCATGGACGCGTCCATCAGCACCATATCATAAGGCCCTGTCAATTGCCGCAGTACCTCCTGTGCGTGTCCCTCATGCAGATAGATCTTCCGATTCAACAGTCCGGAAGCTCCCAACAGTTCTTGCGCCTGCCGAATCATCACCGGATTGCGTTCAATCGTATCGATGCATCCCTCGTCCGGTAAAAACTGGCTCATATACAACGCGGAAAATCCATAGGCGGTTCCAATCTCCAGGATTCTGCGCGGATGCTTTAACTCCAGCAAAAAGCCCAGAAGCGACTTGGTTTCCTCAGAAAGAATGGGGACGTTATCCGCCCGGCAGCGTTCTTCTGCCGGAGTAGATACGTCCTCCTGATACGGGGTCATTGCCCTTATAAAATTCAAAATATATCTTTCTCCCACATAACGCGGAAGATCGTTCGGATCAATCATCATTTACTCCTGCTGTGCGCTCAGATAATTGTCATGTTCCGTCTCTGTCTCTGAAAAGTGTCTTGCGCCGTTCTGATTGGTCAGATCAATCTCATAATACAGATAATTGGTCTCTGCCGGATAGAGTACAGCCCGTATCGCGTCGATCGATGGATTGCATATGGGGCTCGGCGGAAATCCCTGATTCAAATAGGTATTATAAGGGGATGTATAGCCCTTATCCGCCTCCGTTACTGCCGTAATCGCGTCATCATAGCGCATCTGCGCGTATAACACGGTCGACGGCATGGACCAGTATGCCAGTGACTCTTTACGGCTGCGGATCCGATTGAGCAGCATAGAAGCAAATGTTTCATAATCACTCTGGACTGCGCATTCGGATTCTACTACCGATGCCAGCGTCAGCACCTGCTCCAGCGTATATCCGCTCTCCTCTACCTTCTGCTGCAGAGAAGCGGTGTATTCACTGATAAAGCGGTCCAAAAAAGCCTTGACAACATTGCTTGCGTCCGAATCCTTGATAATCTGATACGTTCCCGGCATCATATAGCCTTCCAATGCATACCGGCTGTTCGAATCCACTTCCATGTTGCGGATCATATCCACACTATAGGAAGTCATGTTCGCCGCTCTCTTAAAAGAGTTCGCGGTACAGATTCCGTTCTCTTCCAGCTGTTCTGCAATCTCGTCGATCGTTGCTCCCGCTACAATATGAATCGGAACTACATCCGACTGGTCACCTGCTTTAAGAATCGCGATGATCTCTTCTACAGAAGCTCCCTCCTGAATGTAGTATATACCGAACTTGAACTCGTCATCCGCGCCGCTCAGCTTAGATTTGACCTTGAATTCCCAAGTATCCTCAATGAGTCCTCTGTTTTGCAGAATATTGGCAATATCATTGAATGTCGCCTCTTTGGGAATCTCCACTGTCACGGTCTGCGCGTTCTCATCCTTGACCGCATAGGAATCCGACCGCATAAAGTGATATCCCTGACTATACGCGGTAGTAAAGATCAGCGCCATAATTACAACCAGCCCGACCATTCCTATGATCCGTTTGATATTGCGGGCAACCCAGGCTAAAAACCGGTTAAACCATTGTATCATCTTATATCTCCATCCCCTTTTATGCGGTATTTAATTTACCGCACTTCTGTAATGATCGGCAGAATCATGGGACTCCGCTTGGTCTCCCTCCACAGATATTCACGGAGTGCGTCGCGGATCTCCGTTTTGATGCTGCCCCAGTCATTGATGCTGCGCTGCTTGCAGGAGTCAAATACTTCCATGACCACCTTACGGCATCCCTCCATCAGCGTCTCTGACTCTCTTACATATACAAAACCTCTCGATACGATATCCGGTCCCGCTTCAATCAGTCCTGTACCCCGGCGCAGCGTGAGCACAATGATCAAAAGGCCGTTCTCTGCCAGAAGCTTACGATCCCGCAGCACAATATTGCCGACATCGCCGACGCCCAGGCCATCCACCAGGATGTCCTCCATCTCCATATGATCAACAATCTCACCATGCACCTTATCCAGCTCCAGCACATCGCCGACATTCATCAGGAAAATATCTTCCGACGGATGCCCCATCTCCTGGATCAGGTTCTTATGCGCCTGCAAATGCTTATATTCTCCATGAACCGGAATGAAAAACTTGGGCTTTAAGAGAGAATACACCAACTTCAGCTCTTCCTGAGACGCGTGTCCGGAAACATGCGCGTTCTCATATACCACTTCCGCCCCCTTCTTCATCAACTCATTGATGACACGGGTGACGGTTTTCTCGTTGCCCGGAACCGGCTTGGAACTGAATATTACCTTATCTCCGGCCTTGATGGTCACATTTCTGTGCTCGCCGGACGCCATGCGCGCCAGTGCGGACAGCGGCTCACCCTGAGATCCGGTCGTGATGATCACGATCTCATTGTCAGGATAGTCATTGACATCTCCCATCTCAATCAAAATGTCATCCGGCACTTCCAGATATCCGATCTCCATTGCCGTATTGACAACATTGATCATGCTGCGCCCCATCACAACCACTTTTCGTCCATGATCCCGCGCCGCGTTAAAAATCTGCTGCACACGGTCTACATTGGATGCAAAGGTCGCGACGATAATCCGGCTGTCCCCGGACCGGTCAAATATATCCAGCAGCGTCTTACCGACGGTTCTCTCCGACATCGTATAACCCGGCCGTTCCGCATTGGTACTGTCGGACATCAGTGCCAGCACTTCCTTACGTCCCAGCTCCGCAAACCTTGGCAGATCGATCATACTGCCATGAATCGGCGTATAATCCACCTTGAAGTCGCCGGTGTGCACGATGGTGCCAACCGGAGTACCGATCGCCAATGCCGCCGCATCGCCGATGCTGTGGTTGGTCCGGATAAACTCTACCTTAAAACAGCCCAGCGTTACAACATCCCCCGGCTTAACCACGGTTAAGCTGTACTTTTTGACGTTGCTTTCCTGCATCTTGTTCTCTACCAGCGCCAGAGTCAGTGCCGTACCGTATACCGGCACCTGGAACTCCCGCAGAAAATACGGAAGGGCTCCGATATGGTCCTCATGTCCGTGCGTCAGCACCACACCGACCACTTTCTCACGATTCTCCCGCAGATAATCAAAATTCGGAATGATCAGATCAATTCCCAGCATATCGCTGCCAGGAAACGCAACTCCGCAGTCCACCACAAGAATCTGGTCTTCACACTCGATCAGCGTCATATTCTGTCCGATCCGATCCAGTCCGCCAATCGGAATGATCCGTACCTTTTTCCGTTTTCTTCCTCTCTCTGCCAAAGTTACACCTCTTCTTCCATTTCCAGGTCAAAATCATCTGACTGCATAAAGACTTCAGCCACATGATCATATTCTTCATCGCTCATCATACTGGTAATATACTGTTCTTCCTCACCGTCAATTGCGATAAATTCTGCTTCTTCTTTGCTGCACAGTCTAAAAAGATACGCTGCACTCTCTTCCTCTTCGTCCTCATCCAGTTCCTCAAAGCCCGGAACTTCATCCTCCGGCAGCTCTGCAACCATCCAATACGTCTTACCATCGAACTCGCAGCTTCCTGCCAGCTCAAATTCTCTCTGGGTATCGGTCTCCTCATCATACAGTGTGATGGTCTTGATCTCATCCATACCCCTTGCCTCCTTTATTTTTTTATTTTTGTCCGTGTATACACGGTTTAGTCCTCATTCTCAGACCAGTGGGCATCCAGATATCCCTGCAGAATATATGCCGCGGCCATCTTGTCAATATATTGTTTTCTCTTTTCGCGGTTCATCCCCATCTCCATCAGAGGGTGCTCCGCGCCGATCGTACTCAGGCGCTCATCCCACAGGACGATCTCCACCTGATACAGATCTCTTTCCAGCCTCTTTTTAAAACTCAGCGTCGCTTCCGCACGCGCTCCCAGCGTATTGTTCATATTCTTGGGAAATCCCAGCACAATCGTATGAACATCATTCTCCTGCGCCAGCTGGCGTATTCTGCGGACCGTCTGCTTCAGATTGACCTCTTCCTCACGAAAAACCGTCTCCACCGGCGTCGCGATCCTGCCGCCGATATCACTCATGGCAATCCCTGTTGTTTTACTTCCAAAATCCAGTCCTATGACTCTCACTGTCTGTCTCCTGCGGAACTCAATCCATTCGCATGAATAAAAGTCTTAACCAGTTCCTCCAGGATCTCGTCCCGGGTCAGCCTTACAATACGGCTCCTCGCATTGTTGTAGCTTGTGATATACGTCGGATCATCAGACATGATATATCCCACAATCTGATTGACCGGATTATACCCTTTTTCCTGCAGCGCGCGATAAACCTCAATCAACGCGTCGCGTACAGGATTTTCTTCTGATATTACATCAAAGAATCTTGTATTCTGATCCATCTGCAATCACCCCTGTTAAGTAAATTTCTCCATCTTTTCTTAGCGTCTTCTTCATCTGAACCTTTACAAACCGGTTCTCATGAATCCTCGGGTCCTCCTCCACCACCGTACGGATATAATGATCGGTGTATCCAACCCAGCCGTCCTCACAGCGTTCCTCAATCAGAACCTCCCTTGCGGTTCCGACATACGACTCAGCAAAGCGTTCCGACAGCTCCGTTGCCAAAGCAATCGCCCGTTCGCTGCGCTCATGCTTCACTTCTTCACTCACCTGCTCGGGACGTCTGGCCGCTACAGTACCGGCACGCTTGGAATACTTAAACACATGCACCTGTGAAAAACCAACCTTTTTTAAAAAGTCCAAGGACTCCTGAAAGTCTTCTTCTGTCTCTCCCGGGAATCCCACGATAAGATCCGTCGTGACTGCCGTATCCGGCCATTGTCCGCGCAAAAGCTCCACCGCGGCCAGATATTCCTCCGGCGTATAGTGACGGTTCATGGACTTCAATGTTCTGGCACAGCCGCTCTGCAGAGACAAATGATAGTGCGGACACAGCTTATCCGCCTGCCGTACCTCGTCCAGATAGGCCTCAGTAATCAGTCCCGGCTCCAGAGACCCTAGTCGGATTCGATCGATCCCCTCAATCTGGTTCAAGCTTCGGATCAGACTCCCCAGCGTCTCGCTGCGTTCCGGATCCTTCAGTGTCCCCTTACGTCCATAAGAACTCAGGTGAATTCCTGTCAGAACAATCTCCCGATACCCTTCCTGCGCCATCCTCAGCGCTTCGCTGACGACTTCTTCCGGCTCCTTACTAACCAGGGGCCCGCGCACATAAGGAATGATACAGTAGGAACAAAATTGCCGGCAGCCATCCTGCACCTTGAGAAAGGCTCTTGTATGTCCGTTGCCGGACTCCTCCACGCTCTGTTCCGCCTCTAAAAGGTTCCGTCCGAGCACGGCTTCTTCAACGATCTCTACAAGCCGTTCCTTATCTTGGTTGCCGATCATCAGATCCACACCCTCCGGCGCCTCTCCCGCGCAGCCGTCAACATAACATCCGGTTGCGACAATCAGAGCGTCCGGCGTAAGACGTCTGGCCCGATGAAGTATCTGGCGGGATTTTTTTGCCGCCATCTGAGTCACCGTACAAGTATTGACTACATATACATCGGCCGTCTCCGTAAAAGGAACAATCTGCGCTCCTTTTTTCACAAAAGCTTCTCGAATCCTGTCCGTCTCATAGCTGTTCACCTTACAGCCCAATGTATACAGCGCAACTCTCATAACGATTTCTCCTCTATTAACATATTATAGCTGATTATTTTCTTTTTTACAATAATTTTTCCTCAAAAAATTATTGACATTTTGCAAAAAAAAATTTAAGATAGTATGTACCCGTTTGTGAAATGGGTATGATAAAAAAAGAAGGAGGCGTCCCAATGAAATCCGTATATATTTTATTGAATTCCATCGACAAAGTAAAAGATTTCTCCAACACAGCGCTCCATATCCATGGCGATCTGGATCTTGTATATGACCGCTATGTGGTAGACGCAAAGTCCATCCTGGGTATTTTCAGTTTGAATCTCAGTCAGCCTTTGCGTCTGGATATTCATGACGAATCTCATCTGGATGAGACTCTGAAGCAGCTCAAGCCCTATATCCTGGATGACCAGCCGACCACTTGATCCTTGTACTTCGGAAAGAGGCGCATTTACATGCGCCTCTTTTTTTATTGCTCTTACTCCATTTTCAGTCCCAGTTCCTCAAGCTGTTTGGGATCCACCTCGGACGGTGCTTCACTCATCAGGCAGGATGCGTCCTTTACCTTCGGGAACGCGATCACCTCTCGAATACTGTCCGCTCCGCTCATCAGCATGATCATACGATCCAAGCCGAAGGCCAGTCCTCCGTGCGGAGGCGCTCCATAGGAAAACGCCTCAATAAAGAAGCCGAATTTCTCTCTTGCCTCTTCCATCGTAAATCCGAGCGCCTTAAAAATCTGCTCCTGCACGTCCCCGCGATGGATACGAATGCTGCCGCCGCCCATCTCGCAGCCGTCCAGCACCATATCATATGCCTTGGCACGGACCCTCGCCGGATCTGAGAACAGATATGGCAAATCCTCCTCATAGGGCATCGTAAACGGATGATGCATAGCCATAAAGCGTCCTTCTTCCTCGCTGTACTCAAACATCGGGAATTCTGTCACCCACAGGAACTCATGCCGTGACGGATCAATCAGATTCAGGGAATGACCCAGACTCAGTCTTACATTTCCCAACGCATCGCAAACAATCTTTTTACGATCCGCGCAGAACAGGATCAAATCTCCTTTTTGCGCGCCGGATGCCTGAATCAGCGCCTGCAGCTTTTCTTCCGTCATGAATTTGGCAATCGGAGACTTTACCGTACCATCCGGCAGTAATCCGATCCACGCCAGTCCCTTCGCGCGATACAGTTTGGCCACTTCTCCCAGTGCGTCGATCTTTTTACGGGGCATCTCTGCCTGGCCAGGCGCAACCACACAACGGACCACTCCGCCCTGCGCCACCGCGTTTTCAAATACGCCGAATCCGCATTCCGCCGCCGCTTGGGTCACATCCTGAATCTCCATTCCAAACCGGAGATCCGGCTTATCGGAGCCATAACGATCCATCGCCTCTCCCCACGTCATACGGCGCATCGGAAGGGGAATCTTCCAGCCCAGAACATCCCCGAACACCTTGGAAATCATCCGTTCATTGACATCCATCACATCGTCTTCTTCTACAAAGGACAATTCCATATCGACCTGTGTAAATTCCGGCTGGCGGTCCGCGCGAAGGTCTTCATCGCGGAAGCATCTCGCGATCTGATAATAGCGGTCCATTCCGGAAATCATCAGAAGCTGCTTATACATCTGCGGCGACTGCGGAAGCGCGTAAAAATGTCCCGGATGCACCCGGCTCGGCACCAGATAATCCCGCGCGCCCTCCGGCGTACTCTTAATCAGCATGGGAGTCTCGATCTCAAGAAAATTCTCATGATTCAGGAAGTCCCTTATCGCTGCCACTACCCTGTGACGCAGGATCAGATTCTGCTGCATCTTGGGCCTTCTAAGGTCCAGATACCGATACTTAAGCCGCAGGTCTTCCCGCGTATCCACTTCATCCAGGATCTGGAACGGCGTTGTCTGCGCCGTCGATAAAATCCGCAGCTCCTCTGCCCGGATCTCAACTTCTCCTGTCGGCAGCTTTTCATTTACCGCGCCCTCTCGGCGCTGTACAGTTCCTTTTAACGCGATCACAAATTCAGTGCGCAAAGAAGCCGCCTTTTCAAAAAGCTCCGCATCGGATGTCTCCTGTGACAATACGGCCTGTACCAGGCCGCTGCGGTCCCGGATATCGATAAAAATCAAACTGCCCTTATTGCGCGCTTTTTGTACCCATCCCATAACGGTGATCCTTCTGCCTACATGCTCCGGTCTCACTTCTCCGCAGTACAGGCTGCGCTTCCAGCCATTCAATGATTCCTCTATCATTCAAGGACCCTGCCTTTCCAGCTTTCAATCTCGGCAAAGGCCACCTTCTGGCTCTCACCGGTCTCCATATTTTTCAGTGCCGCCTGGCCCTCTGCCAGTTCATCCTCTCCCAGAATCATCGTATAGCGCGCTCCAATCTTATTCGCATACTTCATCTGAGCCTTGACACTCCGTCCCGCAAGATCCGCTTCCGCGCGAACGCCCGCCTGACGCAGCCGATAGACCAGAACAGCCGCCTGTACGGCCGCCGCTTCACCGCGGCTACCTACATACAGATCCATCTTCTTCTCCGGCACAAGCTCTCCTCGGGAAGCTTCCATGGCCATCAGCATCCGGCCGATTCCCGCACCGAAGCCTACAGCCGGCGTCGGATCTCCGCCCAACTCCGCGATCAGATTATCATATCTGCCTCCGGCACACACGGTTCCCTGTGCACCGATCTCTTCGCAGACAAACTCAAAAACAGTTCTTGTATAATAATCCAGGCCACGGACAATTCCGGGATCTACAACATAAGGAATCCCCAATGCGGTCAGAATCCGCTGTACCTCCGCGAAATGCGCTTTACAGTCATCGTCCAGGCTGTCCAGTACGGAGGGCGCGCCCTCCACAATCTTATGGCACTGCGGGCTCTTACAATCCAGGATTCTCAGGGGATTGCGCTCCAGGCGTCCCTGACAGGTTTCACAGAGACACTCTTTATAAGAGGCAAAATACTCTTTGAGCTTCTGATTGTATTTGGGCCGGCACTCCTGGCAGCCGAGAGAATTGATATGCAGCGTCACGTTGGTAATTCCCAGACGACGAAGAAGCTCATACGCCAGAGAAATCACTTCCGCATCGGCCATTGGAGACTCGCTCCCATACAGTTCTACTCCAAACTGTGTAAATTGGCGATCCCGGCCAGCCTGCGGCTTTTCATAGCGAAAACAGGGCGTAATGTAGAACAGCTTGGTCGGCTGAGGATCCGCAAACATTTTGTGCTCCAGATAGGCTCTGGCCGCTCCTGCCGTTCCTTCCGGCTTCAGGGTGATACTCCGCTTTCCCTTATCCTCAAAGGTATACATTTCCTTTTGAACGATGTCCGTCGTATCGCCGACACCTCTCTGAAACAGTTCGGTATGCTCAAAGATCGGAGTCCGGATCTCGCTATAGCAGAACTCCTTCATCAGACGATAGATCTCGTCCTCAATCATTCTCCATTTTGCCGCTTGCACTCCATACAAATCGTATGTACCTCTGGGCGCCTGTGTAATCATGGCATATCCTCCTTGTGGGAATTTTTCCCATTAAAAATTTCTTTACAAATGCTATAATCTACGCTACAATATTATTAATTGCTGGATTTTGATCCGGGTCTCATCAAAGGCAGGTGCTTATATATGTCGGTTGTCCAATCAGATTTTACGCTGAACAAACTGATCCTTTTGTATATCCTTCGTGAAAAAGGATGTATCGCGCGTTCCGAGCTATCGGATTTTGTCCTGTACCACAAGTACATGGACTATTTTGCGTTGGATCAATATCTGATGGAACTCGAGGACTCCGGACTGATCACCTCTTCTGATGAAAATCACAGGATCACCTACAGCATTACCCGCAGCGGTTACGAAACCCTGAACCTGTTTCAATTGCGGATTCCTCATAGTCTGCGCCGTGAAATTCTGGAGTACGCGGAATTGGACGCGCTGGAACGTCCCTCCACCATGGGGCTGGACGTATCGCTTCAACAGGACACAGACGGCCGCTATACCGTAACCTGTTACGTACGTGACTATGATACTCATCTTTTTGAACTGGTATTTCACGCAAGCACGCAGGAGGAAGCCGCTCACATCCGCAGCTGCTGGCTGCAGCGCGGTCTCCTGCTCTACCGCAACCTGATCCGTGACCTGAACGCCGAGGAGCCTTAAGCTTTCTCGGCTTCTATTATATTCCAGATCTCTTCCTTTCCCTGCTTTGACAATGCAGAAAAAGCAACAACCGGAGCGTTTCCGATTCCGAGTGTCCGACGGATTACGGCAATCTGCTTGATCTGCTGATTCCGGCTCAGCTTATCTGCCTTGGTCGCAATCACAATCGGCTCATATCCGTAATGCTGCATCCACTTCGCCATGGCGACATCATTCTGCCCCGGCTCATGACGGATATCTACCAGCAAAAACACGTACCGTATATTCTCTCGTTTTGTCAAATAATGATCGATAACTGCCGAAAACCGCTCCTGCTCTGCACGAGCGGTTTTCGCGTATCCATATCCCGGCAGATCCACAAACATCCATTGCTCCTGCACGGAATAAAAATTAATGGTTCTTGTTTTGCCGGGCTGCGAGCTGGTTCTGGCCAGCGCCTTTCGATTCACCAAAACATTGATCAGCGAAGACTTACCCACATTGGACTTTCCGGCAAAAACGATCTCCGGTAACGTCTGTGCGGGGATCTGACCGATCGTCGCGGCTACCGCAGCCAGCCCAGCTCTGCTCACTTCCATCTGACTCTTCCTCTCTCTTTCCGTGTTACTCCTGAACAGCCTCCCGGAACACCTCATCAATATGCGTGATATAGAGAATCCTCATTCCGTCCGTAATCGCTTTGTCCAGCTTTTCGACATCCATTCGGTTGGCCTCAGGCACCAGAACTTCAAAGATTCCGCGGCCCTTGGCTGCCAGAAGCTTCTCCTTCAATCCGCCGATTGGAAGTACTCTTCCCCGCAGACTCAGCTCTCCTGTCATCGCAAGATCATTTCTGACTTTACGTCCGCTTACGACCGAATAGATTGCCGTTGCCAGGGTCACTCCCGCCGAAGGCCCATCCTTTGGCACCGCGCCGGCCGGAATATGGATATGCAGATCGTGTTCTTTATAAAATCTGGCATCTCTTTCCGGTATCGAATGCTCCCGTACAACACTCAGCGCAATCTGCGCCGATTCCTTCATCACATCGCCCATCTGTCCTGTCAGCTCCAGCTTGCCGGAGCCATCCAGGACCGCCGCTTCCACTGTCAGCACCTCTCCGCCCATGGCGGTCCATGCCAATCCGTTTACGACGCCGCATTCCGAATTCTTGCGGTTTTCTTCTTCCTTTATTGGTGGCTCGTCCATTAAAGCGGCAAGATTTCTCTCAGTTATACTCAGGCTGGCGCGGTCTCCTGCCACAAACATACAGGCAGCCTTCCGGCACAGAGAAGCAATCAGCCTCTCCAACTCCCGTACCCCTGCCTCCCGGGTATACTCGGCGATCAGCTTTTCCATCACAGCACGGCTGATCTTAAGCTGAGCAGCCTTTAATCCATATTCCTTGCGCTGTCTGGGCAGCAGATACTTCATCGCGATCTCCAGCTTCTCCTGTCTGGAATAGCTCTCCAGCTCGATGATTTCCATTCGATCCATAAGCGGCAGCGGGATTCCGTCAAGCGTATTCGCCGTCGCGATGAAAAACACATGGGACAGATCCACCGGGACCTCCAGATACGCATCTCGGAACTCGTGATTCAATGACGTATCCAATACTTCCAGAAGAGCCGCTGTCGGGTCCCCTCGCAGATCGCTGGCCATCTTATCGATCTCATCCAAAAGCATTACCGGGCACATGGAATCTGCCTGAATCAACGCATTTACGATTCTGCCAGGCATTGCTCCGACATAGGTGCGTCTGTGTCCGCGAATCTCCGCCTCATCCCGAACGCCTCCCAAGGATACGCGCACATAGGGCCGCCCCAGTGTATCCGCAATGGACCGGGCAATCGATGTCTTGCCGATTCCCGGAGGGCCGACCAGGCATAGGATTGGGCTGGATATCTCCGGCCGCAGGCACCTGGACGCTATGTACTCAATCACACGTTCCTTCACCCGCTTCAAGCCGTAATGATCGTTCTCCAACCGTTCTCTGGATGTCTCCAGGAGCCGCTGCGGGTCTTCGTTCCATTGTACTTCCTTCGTCATGCCCCACGGTACCTGCCGGATCCGATCCAGATAATCCTGAATCACACTGGCCTCCTGAGACATCGGCGGCAATCCCGCCAGACGCTTTCTCTCCGTCTTGACCTTGTTCCGAACCAGAACCGGAATCTCCGCATCGTTCAGGAACTCTTCCCAATCTCCGCTTCCTTCCTCCGGCTCCTCGCCCAGCTGCTGCTGAATCCGGTGCATTTCCTCTCTGAGGAAATTTTCCCGCTGATAATTCTGCATCTCCTGCGCTACTTCGCTTTGCAGGTCCTTACGCATCTTCAAAATCCGCTTCTCCTGCTCCAGGCACTGAATCACCTTATGGGCTCTCTCCACCGGATCCTCTTCCAGAAGGATCTCCAGCTTTTCCTGAAGATCTCCCGGTATATTCGAAGCGATCAGGTCCGCGATATCTCCCGCGTAGCGCAGTCCCAAAGCCATATACGCCGCATGAGGCACCAGGTCCGCCATGTGCGCGTATTCTTCAAAGCTCTCCTGCATGGTTCGGCATAAAGCCTTCTCATAATCCGACTCCGTCTCCATTCGCGGCAGAACTTCCGCTTCCGCGCGATAATAGGGGCCCGAAGGGTCAAACTCTATCAAACGGCAGCGCTTTTTGACTTCTCCCATCACCCGCGTGCCATTCTCTTCTTTCAGAATCTTGGTGATCCGCATACGCAGCACCACATCATACAGATCATCCGGATCCAACTTCTCCTTCAGCATATTCTTCTGAAAGCCGACAAATATCTCGGAATTCTCCGCTACAGCGCGTTCCAGCGCTTTGAGCGATGCTGGCCTGACCACATCAAAATTGACCAGTTGGTGCGGAAACACAATAAATCCCCGCAAGGGCAGTACAGGAAGATTGATTCTTTCTTCCATTCCTTCTCCGCCTGTCTTAGGCAGGCTCTCCTTTCCGCATTTGTTAAAGACAAAACTCCCCGAATATCCCGGGGAGTTTCCTTTTATTCTCTGTCTGTTCGATTATACTCACCCGAAAGCATCTCTTTATGCAGTCTGTCCATCCTGACGTGAAGCTTTTCTCTTGGTATTGTGCGTCGGCACTCTCTTTCCGTCGCCTTCTATCAGAGTCGCTTTCTCCACTTTTTCTACGACCTTTTCTGTGATGATACAGCGTTCCACCTTCTCCATCGATGGGACCTCATACATAATATCTTCCATAACGCTCTCGATGATTGCCTTCAGGCCTCTGGCGCCGGTTTTGCGTTCCGATGCCTTGTGGGCGATAGCCTTCAGCGCCGCATCTTCAAATTCCAGCTGAACGCCATCCATCTCCATCAGCGCCTGGTACTGTTTCACCAGAGAGTTCTTGGGCTCAGTCAGAATATTAACCAGGGCCTGCTCATCCAGGTTATCCAGCGTTACCATCACCGGCAAACGGCCGACAAATTCCGGAATCAGTCCAAACTTCAAGAGATCCTGCGGCTCCAGCTTTTCAAGAATATGCTCTTCCTCCTGCGGCGTCTCATTCTTGGCCATAAAGCCCATCGTCTTTTCGTTGGTTCTGGCCTTGATCACCTTGTCCAAGCCCTCAAAAGCTCCGCCGCAGATAAACAGAATATTGGTCGTATCGATCTGAATAAATTCATGATGCGGATGCTTGCGTCCGCCGCCGGGCGGTACGGATGCGACTGTACTCTCCAGGATCTTCAGAAGCGCCTGCTGTACGCCTTCACCGCTGACATCCCTTGTGATCGAAGGATTCTCTGACTTTCTGGCAATCTTATCAATCTCATCGATATAAATAATTCCCAGCTCCGCGCGGCTGATATCATAATCAGCTGCCTGAATCAGCTTCAGCAGAATATTCTCTACGTCTTCTCCCACGTATCCGGCCTCTGTCAAGGAAGTTGCATCCGCAATCGCGAATGGCACATTGATGATCTTGGCCAGAGTCTGTGCCAGATACGTTTTTCCGCAGCCCGTGGGACCGATCATGATGATATTGCTCTTTTGCAGCTCAACATCATTCTTGCCGGACGTCTGCTGGGCGCGGACCCGCTTATAGTGATTGTAAACGGCAACGGACAGGGCCTTCTTAGCGCGGTCCTGACCTACCACATATTCATCCAGATATTCCTTAATCTCCTTGGGCGTCATAAAATGATCCGCTGCCGTCTCTCTGCCGCGCGGTTCTTCATCCAGCTCCCGCTCGATGATCTCCGCACACAGATCGATGCACTGATCACAGATAAAAACTCCATTGCCCGCTACCATCCGGCGAACCTGATCCTGGCTCTTGCCGCAGAAGGAGCAGACAACTTTTTTTCTCTCATCCTTTCCGGTCATTCTTTCACCTCAATTCGTGAATCCGTCACTGCTTGGTTACAATCTTATCTACCAGGCCGTAGCTGACAGCCTCATCCGCGGTCAGCCAGTTATCTCTCTCTGTATCCTGCTCAATCACAGAGATATCCTTGCCCGTATTTTCACTTAAAATCCGATTCATACGCTGCTTGATCTTCAGAATATGCTCGGCCTGAATCTTGATGTCCGTAGCCTGGCCCTGCGTACCGCCCAGCGGCTGGTGGATCATCACTTCGGCATTGGGCAGAATATAGCGCTTACCCTTGGCACCGCCAGCCAGGAGAAACGCTCCCATGCTTGCAGCCATACCCACACAATACGTCGCTACATCCGCATGCACCATCTGCATTGTGTCGTAGATCGCCATACCGGAGCTGATGGAACCTCCGGGACTATTGATATAAAAGGAAATATCCTTATCCTTATCTACGGAATCCAGGAACAGCAGCTGCGCTACAATCAGGCTGGCCGTCGTATCATTCACTTCATCTGAGAGGAAAATGATACGATCCTGCAAGAGTCTGGAATAGATATCGTAACTGCGCTCGCCTCTACTCGTCTGTTCAATTACATAAGGAATCGATACAACATTCTTGAATCCGTCCATACGAATTACCTCCCTCTTCTAAACGAATGGACTGAGCGCACGCGCCCAGTCCAAGTTCACACTGTTTCAGGCTTCCTTTGCGTTCGCAACCAGCCACTCCACGGCCTTCTGCGTCTTCATTTCTTCCTTCATGGCTTCCTTTTCGGCATCGCTGACATTCGCCTTCAGCTTATCAGCTTCCATCTTGTACATATCGGCCATCTTCTGAATTTCCGCATCGAAGTCCTCATCGGTCACTTCCAGATTCTCAGCCTTAGCGATCGCCTCCAGCACAAGAGCTTCCTTGATCGCCTTCTCCGCATCCGGACGAACATTGGCGCGCATTGCCGCCATATTGCTGCCTGTCATGCTCATGTACTGCTCAATGGAAATTCCCTGATAACGCAGATTGTTTGCGAAGTTCTGAATCATGCTGTCCGCACGGTCATCGATCATCGCTGCCGGGATATCCATCTCCGCATTCGCAACTGCCGCTGCGATCAATGCCTTCGCGCGCTTGTCGTCTGCTTCCTTCTGCTTGTTCGTCAGCAGCTTCTTCTGCAGATCTTCTTTGTATTCCGCGATTGTATCGAACTCAGAATAATCCTTAGCGTAATCGTCATCCAGCGCCGGCAGCTCCTTCTTCTGAATCTTCTTCAGAACTACCTTAAACACTGCAGGCTTGCCTGCCAGCTCCTTGGCATGATAATTCTCCGGGAAGGTTACATTAACGTCAAAGGCTTCTTCCGGATTCTTGCCGACGATCTGATCCTCAAAGGTATCGATGAAGGAATGAGAACCCAGCGTCAGTCTGTAGTCCTCGGACTTGCCGCCCTCGAACTGCTTGTCGTCTACATATCCGTCAAAATCAATCGTAACCTCATCGCCCAGCTCTGCCGCGCGATCCGTTACATCTACCAGGCGGGAGTTCTTCTCCGCGTCCTTCTTCAGTTCTTCATTAACGTCGTCCTCGGTTACAGCTACGGTCTCCTTCTCTGCAACCAGGCCCTTGTACTCTCCCAGAGTCACTTCCGGCTTAACCGCAACTGTTGCGGTAACCACGATGGGTTCTCCGGCTTCCATCTTCTCTACGTCCACTTCCGGACGGGATACAACATCCAGCTTCAGCTCCTCTACCGCTGCGGTATATACGCCGGGCAAAACATCGTTCAGGGCATCCTCATAGAATACTTCCTTGCCGTACACGCGCTCGATCATCTTGCGGGGCGCCTTTCCCTTACGAAAGCCGGGCAGGCTGATCTGATTCTTATTCTTCTGGTATGCACGCTCGCATGCCTTGTCAAACTCTTCCTGGCCGATCTCCATGGAGATCTTGACCATATTGTGCTCTAACTTCTCAAACTTGTTGCTCATCGAATGCTTCCTCCTCAACACGTGTCTGTTTATAGACCGCTTATGCTATACTTAATACTCGCATTATACTATTATAGCGCACTCTATACCCATGCGTCAAGGGCTTTTCATGGTTTTTTATTTTTTTCGTCTTCTTGCTACAATTCCGCCGATTTTCCCGGTATCTCTTGAGCTTAATCCCTTCCAGCCCTTTTCCCGCACCAGATCCAAAAGTCCAAGTTCCTTAGCGACTTCGTATTTCATGCGCTCTGCCTCCGGCAATTCCTGCCAGGAGATTTCCTGGTCATGTTTTTTGCCCATCAAAATCCCTCCGTTTCCGCCTTCATTATGCGCTGTATAGAGGAATTCTATGCATCAGAAGTCTCCTGGAAGCTCCGGATGGCCTGTACGCTCTTCCATCAATCCCAGCTGTTCCTGATTGATAAAATGGATTGTAATTCCAATCTGTAAAAGAACCGTAGAGAGTGCCGCAATCACACTGACTGCCGCGGACACCAGGCTGTAAAGCCAGGCATTTCCCGCCAAAACAACAAATGACGACGTGAGCATCTCCAGCAGATAGGCTACCGCCGCGCTTACAAGCTGGAAGATCAGTACGACACCCAGTGTTTTGCCCCGCCTGCGGCGCATCACGTTCATCGCATAACGGCAGGCTGAAGTACCGGCCTTTTCCCGAATCGCTGTCGCTGTGACGCCCATGTAATACACCATGGTCATTCCGATGGTCAAGGCTATCAGAAGAATCATCATAAGCGGCAGCAAAAAGGTCCCTACCAGTATCGTCAGCATCGCGGCCGCCAGCACGGCAAGCAGGAGCAAGATGGGCATCAGCATTCCCGCGGGCCACCTTTTGACCGCTGTGAGCAGCATCTCTCCAAAGCGCATCTCCTGCCTCTCCGATTGCAGCCAGCGGTCTGTGTATACCGCCACTGCCAGATTACAGTAAATCCATATCAGATTCATTCCCATCTGCAGTCCGTAATAGATCAGATACGGACTCCAATCCATCGTATACAGCGTCTCCAGGTTTTCCCCCTGCATCAGACTGATCAGCTGATTGAGCGGCAGCTGCATCGCCGCATATTGCAGAATGAACCCTGTCGGCAAAAATACGATTGCCGCCAGCAAAAGCCATTTTCCGATATGCTCAAACAATAACCCTCCGGAGAGCTTGATGATCTCCCAGACAGAGAATTCTCTGCTTCCGATCTGCTGACTTACTTCCTGTCTTGTCATGTGGCAAACCTCCTTCTCTTTCTCTCCAGCATTTCATCCAGCCTCGTTATATATTCCTCGACGTTTTTTACATTGGGAAGCCGTTCCACACGGTTCCTTTCCGGTTCATAAAATTTACTGACCGCTCCCGCTCCCATCGCAAGAATACTTTGACGTTCCTCCATAATCTCGATATTATAGAGGCATTCCTTTCCGGGCGTGCTGTAGCCCACATTCTCAAAATTACCGGCCATATTCTTCTGCCGATACATGTAATATGGGTGCATGCCCAACTGCCGCGCCGCTTGTGCCCCCAATTCTACCATCTCTTCAATACTGTCCGACGCTAAGACCTCTCTGCGTTCCTCTTCCTGATTCAGCCGGGCCGCACGCTTTACCGCCAGTGTATGTACGGTCAGATTATCCGGACGCATTCTGCACGCTTCCTGCATAGAATACTGTGCTTCCCGGACACCTTCTCCGGGGAGTCCCATGATGAAATCCATATTGATATTGGAAAAGCCCATCTCTCTTGCCAGATCAAACGCGCGGCGGGTATCCTCCACCGTATGTCTCCGTCCGATTCTGAGAAGTGTCTCTTCATTCATTGTCTGCGGATTGACGGAGATGCGGCAGATTCCGTAGTCACGCAGCACAGCGAGTTTTTCTCTCGTGATCGTATCCGGCCGTCCGGCTTCCACTGTCGCCTCACTCATATTTTCAAATCCAAAGGTCCTCTGCACTGCCGCAAGTACCCGGTCCAGCTGTCCGGGCTCCAACGCTGTAGGCGTTCCGCCTCCCATATAAAAGCTTCTGAGTTTTCTGCCCTGCGCAAAGCTGCCGCAGGCAGCGATCTCCCGCTCCAGTGCCTGCGTATACCGCTCCATCGTGTCTCCCAGTGTATGAAAATCATACGAGACAAAAGAACAATACGAGCACCGGGTCGGGCAGAAGGGGATTCCTACATACAGATCCAGATCCGTTCCGGCATGTCCACTTAACAGACTTCTCTCCTGCTGAGCGACACGGACCATCAGCCTCGCCTTATCTTCCCGCAGGAAAAAATACTTCTGCAGATGTTCTTCCAGTTTCTCCGGCTCTACACCCGCATCCATCGCGCTGTATGCGAGCTTGGTCGGCCGTACTCCGGTCAGAATCCCCCATGGAAGATCCTTTCCCGTCCAACGCCGAAGCAGGAGATAGAGTCCTGCCTTCATTCGGTTCTTTTCCGGGTCTCCTCCCATCCCTTCATACGCCGTTTTCTCCGGCATTGGTTGTGCCAGCGACTCCCCTCTGCCTTCCGCCTTCCAGACCTCTTCCGCGAAGGAAAGATTCAATTCCGATGTGCTTTTGACAATCTCCGCTGACGGGAAGAACTCTTTGGCAAGCATCTGCAATTCGTAGAGCCTGCTCTGTGTCAAATTCTCTCCAGTCAGATAAAACTCTTTTACATCCCCCATGACATCTCTCCATTCAGATAAGGATTTTCCGCCTTTTCGTGATCGATTCGGGTTGCCGGTCCATGCCCCGGCAGCACGACGATATCCCCTGGCAGCGTAAACAGCTTCTGCCGAATGCTTCTTAAGAGGTCTTCTCCGTCGCCCCGGTACAGATCTGTCCGGCCGACACTCCGATAAAAGAGCTGATCTCCGGCGAATACGACTCCCTGACTCTTCTCATACAGACACATCCCCGCATCGCTGTGCCCCGGCAGAATAAAAACCTGAAACTCCAGCGTATCCAGCCGAATTCTGTCTCCTTCCTCCACATATACGCCCCAATTGACAAGCGCCTCCTCGAAGGTCTGAAATACCGCCGGATCATAGGGTCCTCTGCGCGCCAGCTCGCTGCGCAGATACCCTACCTCTTTTCTCGGAAAATAAATGGGAATCTGATATGTTTCCGCCATCTCAGCCGCGTCCGCAAAATGATCCATGTGTCCGTGCGTAACCGCGATCTTTTCCGGACAGATCCCTTCTTTTTGCAAATGCCTTAATATGGCATTTCTTCCGTCTCCGGGATCTACGACCATCCAATGTCCTTCCTGTTCGATCAGATAGCAGTTGGTTCCGTAAGCTCCCACCGCAACGCTCTGTATCCGCATCTCAAAATTCCTTTCCGCTATCCATAAGAAGCGTTACCGGACCGCTGCAGAGCTGCTCGATCTCCATATCTGCCTGAAAGACTCCAAAAGCCGCCCGCAGAGGCCCCTCACTGGCCAGCTCCTTAAACCGCTCAAATTTTCCTCTGGCCTCTTCCACCGGCGCCGCAGATGAATAGCTGGGTCTGCGCCCATGCCGACAATCCCCGTACAGCGTAAAATTCGAAACAAACAGTACTTCGTACCCCAGATCCTTAACGGATAGATTCAGTTTTCCCTGCGCATCCTCAAACACTCTCAGATTCCAGATTTTATCCAGAATATAGCGCATCGCCGCGTCATCGTCCCCCGGCCCGATCCCGACATACGCGACCAGACCCGGGCCAATCGCCGCGCATGGAACACCGTCTGCCGTAAGCGCTGCCCTCTTAACTCTCTGTAATACTACACGCATCCCTATTCTCCTCTCTATTAGAAATGGCGCGGCTATATGCCGCGCCGCCCGCACCAACTCATTTGGATGTTCTTACAATCTCATGGACCCCCGGAATCTGCATCAGCTTATTGCCGAGCTGATCCAGCTGATTCTTGGAGGAGATCTCCAAAGTTACATTGAAGGTATCTGTCATATGATCCTTGCTGACTCTCGCGTCCAGATGCAGAATCTTCAGGTTTTCCGCATTGATCACGGAAGAGATCTCAACCAGAATACCCGAACGCTCCTCTGTAATCACCTGAATGGTACTCTGGAACTTCAGTCCTTCCGTAGAAGATACTTCCCATTCCGCCTCAATCAGACGTTTGCGCTCTTCTTCCGGCAGCATCATGATATTGACGCAGTCCGTTCGATGGATGGAAACACCACGTCCCCTGGTAATAAATCCGACGATCTCATCGCCGGGAACCGGATCACAGCATTTGGAAAAACGGACAGCCAAATCATGAAGTCCCTTAACGATGATGGCTCCGCCCTTTTTCTTCTGGTGCAGCTCCTGATCCTGCGGTACCGCTTCCGCCTTATCCGGAATCAGCTTCAGAACATCCTCATCCGTCATCGCTGCCAGATGTTCTTTACGATACTCCTCGTGCAGCCGGTTTACAATCTGGCCTTCTTTGAGGCCGCCGTGCCCGACCGCCGCCAATACAGATTCCCAATCCAGAAATCCATATTTTTTCTGAACAATTTTCATCCATTCCGGGCGCATAAGCTCCGGCAAGGACATTCCCTTGCTCTTGGCATATTTCTCCAGAAGCTCCTTGCCTCTGGCTACATTTTCCTGCTTCAGCTCTTTTTTGAACCATTGACTGATCTTATTTTTGGCCTGTGTTGTCTTGACAATATTCAACCAGTCCCTGCTGGGTCCCTTGGAGTTCTGGGAAGTGATGATCTCGATCCGTTCACCGTTTTTCACCTTATAATCCAAAGTCACCAGACGTCCGTCCACCCGCGCTCCTACCATCTTATTTCCCACAGCGCTGTGAATCTGATACGCAAAATCGATCGGCGTCGAGCCCGCCGGCAGTTCAATTACATCTCCTTTCGGGGAGAACACAAAGACCGAATCCTGAAATACATCCAGATCCTGCTTCAGAACATTCATAAACTCTTTATTATCGGATAAATTCTGCTGCCATTCCAGTATCTTCTGCAGCCAGACCATCTTCTCTTCTTCTGAATGCTTTGTGGAGACGCCATTCATGTCTTCTTTGTATTTCCAATGCGCAGCGATACCATACTGTGCCGTACGGTGCATCTCCCAGGTACGAATCTGCACTTCGAACGGCTCTCCGGAAGGCCCGATCAATGTGGTGTGAAGGGACTGATACATATTGGACTTCGGCATCGCGATATAGTCCTTAAATCGTCCCGGCACCGGTGTATACATATCATGAATGATTCCCAGGGCACCGTAACAATCCTTAACCGAATCCACAATCGCGCGCACCGCAAACAGATCATAGATCTGATCCAAGGTTTTGTGCTTATTCACCATCTTCTTATAGATACTGAAAAAGTGTTTGGGACGTCCTTCCACGACCGCTTCGATTCCGCCCTCATGCAGCTTTTCACGAAGATCCTTACAGATCTCCTGAATAATCTGTTCCCTCTCCTCGCGTTTATGACTGATCTGTCTCGTCAGTTCGTGATACGCCTCGGGATCCAGATATTTCAAAGAAAGATCCTCCAAGTCCACCTTGATCTTAGAAATACCCAGACGATTCGCGATCGGAGCATAAATATCCAGAGTCTCTCTGGCTTTCTCCAACTGTTTTTCTTTGCTCTTATACTCTAATGTCTGAAGATTATGCAGCCGGTCCGCCAGCTTGATCAGAATCACCCGGATATCCTTCGCCATTGCCAGGAACATCTTACGGTAATTCTCCGCCTGAATCTCCTCTTTATCCGTTGTCGTATAGGTAAGAGTCTTCAAC
>CAVGBV010000035.1:0-23174 GCA_963627615.1 Alloprevotella sp. | reverse complement strand
AAGCTCCTGAATCAGTTCATCCAGCCTGCTCATGCGTCCTCACCGCCTTCCTCTTTTTCCGAATCAGAAGATGAGTCCATCAATTCCGCTTCTATTTCCTCAATCGTAGGCATACTGCCCTTGAACTTCTCTGGAACTAACCTTGAAAGCTCATAGCTTGAGATTCCAAGCGGCTGGCTGCTGGATTCAAGTGCATATTGTGCCTCTACTCTGTCAAGCCCACGGCATACCAGAAGTCCGACGGTCGGATTATCGTGTTCTGTCTTTATCTGATGATTGACTGCAACAACATAAGTTCCGAGCTGTCCGGCATTAGATGAATCAAAATCTCCCGCCTTTACCTCTACAACAACATAGCAATGTGCTTTGGTATTGTAAAAGAGAAGGTCAAGAAATTTCTCTTTTTCTCCAACTACTAAGCGCATTTCTCTGCCCATATATGCAAATCCGGTTCCCAGTTCCAGCAGAAAATCAGATACATCATTTAATAAAGCGTCCTTTAATTCTTTTTCGTTATAGGTTTCCTGTATGGTCAGAAAATCAAAATTATAAGGGTCTTTTGTGATTGCCTGTGCAAGGTCACTCTGGACAGCAGGGAGAGTTTGAGCAAAATTAGTCAGCGCCTTGCCTTCTCTTTCATAAAGGTTGGTGCTTAACTGATTCTGAAGCACAGCCCTTGACCAGTTATTTTCAATTGTTTTTCTCACATAAAAAAGAGCTTTCTGCTGTTCTCCCTTGCATTTATCGAGCAGAAACATATGATGTCCCCACGGAATACGGAAAATAATTTGCAACTCAGATTCGTCAGCATCTTGTTGGTGATTTTCGGATATTGCCAAATCGTCAGCAGGCTGCTGACGATTCTCCGCTGTCGGATACATCTCATAAAAATAACGCATATATTTTAAATTTGTAGGCGAGAAGGACTTTATATCGGGAAAAATATCTTTCAAATCTGCACTGATTGTATGATAAAATTTGCTTCCGTACCTTGCCTCGTTATTCATTTGAACGATATCTCTGCCCATACTCCAATAAAAGCGGAGCATATCCTCATTAACTTTGATTGCCGCTTTTAACTGGCTTTGACGAAATCTCTTTGAAACATCGGAAATCCAGTTTTTATACGCTTTATCTGTTTTGATTAAATTACTCATGCGTCCACCTCAATTTCTGCGATGATTTTATCAATCTCATCACGGAGTACCTGTTCACGGGCGACAATTTCCTTGATTTCTGCGTTGAGTTTTACAATGTCAATTTTTTCTCTGGTATCCTCAGCCTCAACATAGGTAGAAACCGACAGATTATAGTCATTTCCGGCTACTTCCTCATAGCTTGCCAAATGTGCAAAATATTCTACATCCTCACGCTTAGTAAATGTGTCTACAATGTGGTCGATGTTCTCCGGCGTAAGCTTATTGTTATTGGTTACCTTAACACACTCTCTTGTAGCATCAATAAACAGCGTCTTATTATCCGTCTTGTTCTTCTTCATCACCATGATACAGGTTGCGATAGAAGTTCCGAAGAACAGATTGCTCGGTAACTGAATAATACAGTCTACATAGTTATTATCTACCAGATACTTACGGATTTTCTGCTCTGCACCGCCACGATACATAATGCCCGGAAAGCATACAATTGCGGCTGTGCCGTTAGACGCAAGCCATGATAAACTGTGCATAATAAATGCCATATCCGCCTTGCTCTTTGGTGCAAGAACTCCTGCTGGAGCGAAACGAGGGTCATTGATAAGCGTTGCATCCTCATCACCAGCCCATTTAATGGAATATGGCGGATTAGATACAATCAGTTCAAAAGGCTCATCATCCCAGTGCTGCGGACTGGTCAGGGTATCTTCACAGGCTATATTAAATTTATCAAATCCCACATCATGCAGGAACATATTGATACGGCACAAGTTGTAAGTTGTGATATTGATTTCCTGTCCATAAAAGCCGTTTCGGATTGCTTCTTTTCCAAGAACTTTCTCAGCTTTCAGAAGCAGAGAACCACTGCCGCAAGCAGGGTCATATACTTTATTAATCTCTGTTTTTCCTACAGTTCCCAAACGGGTAAGCAATTCTGAAACATCTGCCGGAGTGAAGAACTCTCCACCGGATTTTCCGGCATTTGACGCATACATCGTCATAAGATATTCATAAGCATCGCCAAATGCATCAATAGAGTGGTCTTTCACATCTCCAAGATTCATTTCCCCAACACCATTCAAAAGCTTTACAAGCTTTTCATTGCGTTTTGCAACAGTAGAACCCAGTTTATTGCTGTTTACATCAAAATCATCAAACAGACCAGCAAAGTCGCTTTCTGCTTCACTACCCTTGGCAGATTCTTCAATATGACGGAACACCATTTCAAGAAGCTCATTCAGGTTTTCCTTCGTATTTTTCGTCTTACCTTCACGGTCTTTAAATGTCGCTTCTTCATTATTACAATTTTTCTGAACATTGCAGAACAACTCACTTGGCAGAATGAAAAATCCTTTTTCCTCTACCAATCCTTCTCTAGCTTCTTCTGCATCCTCATCAGACATTTTTGCAAAGTCAAAATCAGTATTACCCGCATCAATCTCGCCACTGTTTATATAATTGCACAAATTTTCAGAAATATAACGATAGAACATCGTGCCAAGGACATAATTTTTAAAGTCCCAGCCATCGACAGCACCACGCAATTCATCTGCAATCGCCCATATTGCACGATGAAGCTCATCACGCTCCTGCTCTTTTTTAGTGTCAACCATTTTTGTTACCCTCCACTTTATAGTCAAGCCATGCTTCTTCCAAAACGCAATAATCGTATCCGTTTTCAAGACAGAAGGCTTTGATATTCTTCATAGCGTTCAAATTCGGTTTTGCTTTGCCTTTTTCCCACCTGTTTACGGTGGAATAAGCCACATGGACTATCTCCGCAAAATCCGTCTGTGTCAAAAGTGAACGCTGTCTAATTCTTTTTATTTCCTCCGGAAATCCCATGTTGCATCTCCTTTACTAATAATTGTTGAAAATATAGCGTTATTATAACACAATTCTCTTTTAATTTCCAGTAGCCAAGCAACGAACGTCCTCAAGGTGTCGCAAATAAATGACATGTAAGGCAATTCGCTTTGTTTTTCTCTATCTGCCTATCTATCCGTAAAATTCTTTTGGACACTTCGTATGAAATTTAAAAAGGACAAGCAAAGAATTCATTCCCTACTTGCCCTAAAATTCTATTATTCGCTTTTCTTAGCTGTAAATTACCTCAGCGTCCACAATCTCCTTAGCACGGTTTCTGATATTATTCATCCTCCGCATCCATTCCATAGCGTTATCGGCCTTGAGAGCTTCCGTGATACCTTCCTTTTCGGCAAGTTCATCTACCAGCCGAAGAAACATATTTTCCGCTTGCTCCTCGATTTCTGCAAGGTAATCATATAGTTTTTCACTCGTGAGAAGATTGTAATATCGCACCTTATGGCTCTGCTTTAGATACTGTCTGTGGCGGTTTGCCCACACGCCTAAATGTATTTCTTTCTGTTCCTTAGTTCTTACGCAAGGGATAAGGTAATCGCCTTGATATTTGTACTGCACATTCATAAGCAGCCCTCCTGATAGATTATTTTGAATTTCTTTTTCTTTGCTCCAATAAACTTCACAAGCACATCATCGATCGCATCGGTATATCGTCCCTGTGAGATGAGGTCATTTCTCAAGTCATTCAGTGAGTTGATGATTAAGCTGTATTCGTTATCGGTAAGTGCAAGGTGGTATTTGATATTTCTCATCATGGCTTCCTCCTTGACTATATTCTACTCGGCTGGTTTTCAAATTGCGAATGTGCGGATTTTGAATTTACAGTTCTCCTGACATAAAAATAACTCCCAGAAAATGTTTTACCATTCTCTGAGAGTTTATTTGTAATTTTACTGTATTGCTGTTCGTACCAAATCACTTTTGGTAAATCTTTTGGTAGAACTTACACAGAAAAGCTCGGAAACCCGCATGAATACTGGATTTTACTTGTCCAAAGACTTCATCGTCGGGATTAAGATAACACAGACGGCGGCCAAAACGACCCAGCTTGAAAAATACGAGACGGCGGATTTCAGTATGATGATCCCCCAAGGGTGGACCGTAACGACGGGCGGAGCCTATATCAATACTTATATCGGCGCGACCGATCCCAATGATGCGCGCAATAGTATATTTGTCGTACTGAAAATGGAGCCGCTGCTGCATTGTCAGGAAGGAAAGGATGCGTGGCAGACGCTGTACAACAACGGAGATACCATGGTCGCGCTGTTTGCGCAGGCCCCGGTACTGGAAGATCCGTCAACGGAAGGCTTTTATAAGATTATGTATCCGGATTTTACGGTAACGGAGCGATTTGAAGCGACCAATGGATACGGTGTGTTTGCGCTGGGCGATGAGATCCTGCGCGCGACCTTCAGCGACCCCGCGGGAGAGGGAGAAGGAATCTTTACCGCAAGTATTGTCGACTTCGGCAGCTTTGCGATTTCGGATGGAACACTCGTCGGTTATCAGCTGCAGACCGTGGACGGCGGCTATTATATGGCATACGATGTGATAGGGATCACCGCGGCAAAGGACACTCTGATTGAGTGGGCCGATGTATTGAGCCAGTGCCTGAACAGTCTGCAGTTTTCCCAGAGCTTTATTGACGCGACCATTCAGGCCAGTGACGATCAGCTCGCGCTCTCAAGACAGATCAGTCAGAATTTTAATGAGACGATGGACGGACTCATGGCCTCCTGGGAGAACCGCAACAGAAGCTGGGACATCATGAGCCAGAAGCAGAGTGACGCTATACTGGGTTATGAACGGGTGTATGACACGGAAACCAGCGAGATATACCGCGCGACCAATGGATTTACCGATGTCTACGATGGACAGCGGTATCAGTCGGTCACGGACGATAACATGTATGGAGAAGCCATCAGCGGATATATTGAAAAGATGGACTGAACATAGTATATAAAATCAAAAACAGCACATAATTTTACCCCCCCCCTAAAATTATGTGCTATTTTTGATTTGAAAAAGAAAGTATAACTAAAATGTGTACTTTTGACGGTACTCACTGGGAGTCAGTTTTGTGTACTTTCGAAATACACGGGAGAAGTGGCTGGGAGAGGAAAAGCCAAGGTAGGAGCCGATCGCGGTCAGGGGCCTGTCCGAGTAACAGAGAAGGCGTTTGGCTTCTTCAGTTTTTTCTTTTAAGATATAGTCGGTGATGCTCATCCCGGTATCTTCTATGAACCTCTTGGATAAGTACGGCCGGCTGATATATAGCGCATGGGCGATATCTTCGGCTTTGATTGCGTCGGACAGATGATGCTGCACATAATTGGCTACATCCACAGCTAATTTGGACGGTGTTTTTCCTCGCTGCAGCCGTTCTACATGTTCTGCGTAATTCAGAAGCATTCGATATTGCAGATTTGTAATCCGATCCGGAGATGTCAACAGTTCGCACTGCTGAATATAGGAGTCACTGAGCGTAAAGGCGTCATCTGCCTGCATGCCGCCCTGTATGGCAGCGCGAGAGGCGAGTGTTGCGGTAACGATAAAAAGATTTTTCTTTTGACGGAGAGGTTCGCCGGCTATAATTCCGCCGCGGATTGCGGGAGCGGCAGCAAACCAGTTGCGCAGAGCGGCGGTGTCGCCTTTGCGGATCATACGCAGCAGAAGCTGTTCCAAATCGTAAGTGTTGTGCTCCGTCTGCGGAGAATAATCCTGGGGAAGGAGGGTAAAGCGCTCCTGGGCTAACCGGCGCTCCTGACGAACCGTAAGATCTGTCTGCTCACGTTCATAGATGCTGATGTCCTTCAGCTTCAGCTTTTCATGATTCAGCACATAATTCATGGTACATAACATTTGCAGGAGGCTTTCGGCCGGCATACGGACAATGCTGCGGACGCCGGATATCATGGCTGGGACTTCGTCACCGGACAAATTCAGCCGGAAGGCAAGCTCCCGCAGTTCCTGCTCTGTTTCTGAGATCTGCCGAGTGGGGCCCACAACGATTTTCGTGCAATCCTGATTGATTACCCCATAGTAGTGAAACTGCGGAGTGATATAATATCCTACATGGTCGGTAATGGAGAAAATCTCTTCACGGCAAAGTTTCATTGGGTCTTTCGGCAAATATACTACAGAATAGTAAAATGTCTGTATATCGTTCTCAAAGATCCGTATGGGAATCCCGGCCAGGTTGCCGATCGTCGTACATAGATATTGCAAATCACTCGTATCCATCTGATATACCTCCAATCTCAATACAATTATACCAATTTTGATACAAAAAAGCAAGCAATGGATAGTGGGCTATGGTATACTTGACATAATAAATTCCGAACAGTATCGTTTCGGTGATCGTATGACAAAAGCACAGGAGGAATCGGCAATGATGAGACAGAAATTTGTGGAACACAGGGTATTTCAAAGCAAAATTCACACAGAAGATGTAAAGCCCGCTGAAAAATGGCTGGGATATCTGCTTGGCCCTTCAGGCGCGCTGCTGTTGAATGCGGTGTTGGCTACATATCTGAATGTTTATTACACGGACGTTCTGAAGCTGACCGGGCTGTGGGGCGGCGTTTTTCTGGTTGTTTTTCCGATCATTTCTAAAATCATTGACGCAATCACCAATGTGGCCATGGGTTATGTCATTGACCGGACACATACCAGAGAGGGAAAGGCACGTCCCTGGCTGCTGTTATCGGCTCCTCTTTTGGCTATTACAGGGATTCTGCTGTTTACCGTGCCTGATGGATCTTCGACGGTACAGGCCCTTTGGGTCATGATCAGCTATAATCTGTTCTATTCATTTGCTTATACCATTTTTAACATGAGCCATAATCTGATGGTACCGTTGTCCACGCGAAATACCACGCAGCGGGGCAGTCTGTCCGTGTTCAATCAGATTGCGACAATTATGATGAGCGGCATACTGGTGGCACTGGTATTCCCTATGGTCATCATGCCTATGATTGGGGTTGATAAGAGTAAGTGGTTGCTTCTTATGAGCGTTCTGTCCATCCTGGCTCTGCCGTTGACATTGTTGGAGTATTATTTTACCAAGGAACGAGTTACACTGGAGACACAGGACAGCCGAGAAGCTGCAGTACCTTTTGCACAGCAGCTTCGGACGATTTTTACTGACAAGTATATGCTCATCATCTACGTCTATTTTCTGATCTATACCTTTGGTACCAGTATCAAAAATCTGAGTCTGGTTTATTTCTGTAACTATGTATTGGGTACATATAACGATGGTGTAACCCAGACACTCATCTCTGTGATTGGCGGCATTCCGATGGGAATCGGTATATTTGCGGTATGGCCGTTGGCGAAAAAGTTCGGCAAGCGGAATGTAACAGCTGTAGGATTTATTCTATATGCGGTCGGCAGTGCGGTCTGCTGGCTGTTCCCAACCAATATGGTCATTATGCTGGCGGGACAGTTTATTAAGAATATCGGAGGCTTACCGTGTTCCTATGTGTTCATGGCACTGTTCGCCGATGTGCTGGATCATGTGGAATGGAAAAGCACCTTCCGATGCGACGGAATTGCCATGTCGGTGTACAACATCATCGCTGTGGCTATGGTGGGAATTTGTACCGGGGTATTCAACAGTTTCCTGGCTGGTGCCGGTTATATTGCGCCGGAGATTGTAAACGGCGTGACCGTGGCGGCGGAACAGACCGCGGCGGTGAAGAACGCGATTACCTTTGGCTTTGTGGGTCTGGAGACAATCACCGGAATCATCCTCGCCGTATTGCTGATATTTCTGAATGTGGAGAAGAATATCGGTCAAGAACAGGCAGAGATCAAGGCGCGACGGGCGAAAAGGGCATAAAAATGAAAGCAATACGACAGAAAACAGAGCATTTATTGGATCCGATCGGAGTGAACTGCACAGCGCCGAGGCTGTTTTGGAACTGTGAAGGCGGCACCAGGCAGACAGCCTATCAGATTCTAGCGGCGGACGAGGCGGGAAGTCCATTATGGGACAGCGGTAAAGTGGAGAGCAGCGCCATGTGTGCCCAATGGGGAGGCGCGCCTGTCCCGGCCAGGACCAAGGTCTTGTGGAGAGTCAGATTATGGGATGAAAACGGACAATGCGGCGATTGGAGTGAGAGCAGCTTTGAGACCGGCATGGAACAATGGACAGCGAGGTGGATCACAGGAAATTATAAAGTTCATAAGAAACAACGATATCCTGTGGACTGTTTTCGAAAGAAGTTTGATGTCCGAAATGTGAAAAAAGCACGGCTGTACATTACGGCCTGCGGCCTGTATGAAGCAAAAATCAATGGATATCGGGCGGGTGATTTTATTTTGGCGCCTGGTATTACGGATTATCGAAAGCGCGTGCAGTATCAGACCTATGATGTGACAGACCTGCTGCATAGTGGAGAGAATATGATGACGGTCTGGCTGGCCGATGGTTGGTATCGCGGTTCCTGTGGAGCCTGGGGACTGAAAAATCAGTATGGGACAGAGACCAAGATTCTGGCACAGTTGGAGGTCACACATACAGACGGCAGTGTACAGACAGTCTGCACAGATGAGAGCTGGAACTGGAGTAATGACGGCCCCATCTGTTTTGCTGACAACAAAGACGGGGAAGTAGTGGAGGCGACCCGTATACCTAGCTATGCGGGGCAGGCCAAGGCGGCATCGCACAATGTGCTTCCTACAGCTTCCAATAATGTTCCTGTCAGAGAACATGAGCAACTGTGCGCCCGTTTGCTGCATACACCTTCTGGGAAAACGGTTCTGGATTTTGCGCAGAACATCGCGGGCTATGTATCCTTTTCTCTGGCGGCCAAGGCGGGACAGGTTGTGAAGCTACGTTTTGGAGAAGTCCTGGATGAAGCAGGAGAGTTCACACAGAAGAATATTCAGTGCAGCAGCAAGAAGATTACAACGCCGCTGCAGCAGGTGACCTATATCTGTAAGGCGGGGCAGAATGACTATAAAACGACATTTGCTATCTTTGGCTTTCAATATGTTCTGGTAGAGACGGATGTGCCGTTTACGGCTGAGGATTTTACAGCGATTGCGGTATATTCTGATATGGAACGCACAGGGTGGTTTGAGAGTTCCAATCCGTTATTGGACAAATTGGTAGAAAATACCGTATGGAGCGCGAAAAACAATCATGCGGATTTGCCAACCGACTGTCCCACACGGGAGCGCCATGGATGGACCGGCGACGCGCAGATTTTCTGTTCTACTGCCAGTTTCCTCTTTGATTATGCGCCTATGGCGGAGAAGTTCCTGAACGATATGTATGATTGGCAGCGTAAGGACGGATGTCTGCCACAGATTGCTCCGGCCGGCGGGACGGATTTCTATATGTATACCATGAATGGCAGTGTGGGATGGGCCGATGCCGGTGTCATTATACCGTATGTCCTGTGGAAGCAATATGGCGACAAAAGGTTTTTGGAGCGATATTATAACGGCATGAAGCGCTATGCGGAGTTTATGATGCGCCGCTGCGGCAGGTGGGGAGGCCCCTACGCAAAGCCGGTGCGTATTCCAGCACAAGATAAAAAATATCTGGTCAACCGTGGACAGAGCTACGGCGAATGGGCGGAACCCCAGGACATCTATACCATGCGGTTTATGGACTTCGCGGGGCCGCATCCGGAAGTTTCTACGGCCTATACAGCGTACGTGATGGAGCTGATGACGGAAATCGCCAAGACATTGGGGGATGAAGAAAATGTTCCACGTTATGCGGAATATCGGGACGGCTGCCGCGAGGCGTACCAAGCTATGGCGGAAACGAGGGCGTTTTCTTTGGATACGGATCGGCAGGCCCGGCTGGTTCGGCCTCTGGCACTGCGTTTGTTAAATGACCGACAGACAATATATGCCAAGAAGCGTCTGCTACAGGCTTTGGAGCATTATGACTGGCGTCTTGGAACAGGGTTTTTGTCTACGCCGCTGATCCTGAATGTGCTGACGGAGATCGATATAGAAGCAGCGTATCGGCTGCTGGAAAACGAGAAGATGCCGGGATGGCTGTTTATGCCTAAGAGCGGCGCGACTACCATCTGGGAATCCTGGGAGGGAGATCAGGCCAAGGGAAGCGGTGTAGCGTCACTGGATCATTATTCTAAGGGAGCGGTATGCCGATGGCTGTTTGATACTATGTGCGGTATCCATGTCAGTGGAGACAATTCCTTCCGAATCGCGCCCAGACCCGGCGGGCATTTTTCTCATGCGAAGGCAGTCTACAATAGTGCCTTCGGCAGAGTGGAAAGCGGTTGGGAGAAGGTGTCCGACGGATGGACGTTTACGGTCACTGTCCCGGCAAACTGTATCGCGGAAGTTATCCTGCCGGATGGACGCATAGTAAATTGTGAAGCCGGTACGTATGTATTTTGAGGTGACACGATGGATATAGAAGCAATCCTTAGAAATATGACACTGGAAGATAAAATCGCGCTGTGCTCCGGCGCCGATTTTTGGAGAAGTAAAAAGTACGAAAAATACGGTATACCGTCGCTTTTTATGTGCGACGGACCGCATGGACTGCGAAAACAGGAGGATACGGCGGATATGTTGGGCGTAAACACCTCCAGACCGGCAACCTGTTTTCCGGCAGAGGTTACGACTGCCGGGAGCTGGGATCCGGAACTGTTAGAGCAGATCGGCAAGGCAATTGCGGAGGAAGCCCGTGATCAGGGCGTAGGACTTGTTCTGGGGCCGGGAGCCAATCTGAAGCGAAATCCGCTCTGTGGGCGGAATTTTGAATATTTCAGCGAAGATCCCTATCTCACCGGCAAGTTGGCAGCTGGGTTTATCCAGGGAGCAGAATCGCAGGGGATCGGGACAAGTCTCAAGCATTTCGCGGTCAACTCTCAGGAACGAGACCGATTTATTTCGGACAGCGTTCTGGATGAGCGTACCTTGCGGGAGTTATATCTCACGGCATTCGAGATCGCGGTCAAGGAGGGAAAGCCTTCTACTGTCATGTGTGCTTATCCCAAGCTGAATGGTATCCATTGTTCTGATAATAAAGAACTGCTGACAGATATTTTGCGTACACAGTGGGGCTTTGAAGGCATGGTGATTACAGATTGGGGAGCGATGAACGACCGGATCGAGGCTTTTCGGGCGGGCTGTGATCTGAATATGCCTGGAGGCAGTGAATATATGGAGAAGGAAGTCAGGACAGCGGTACAGTCAGGAGAGCTTCCGGAAAAATATATAGATGATAGCGTGAGACGAATTCTGAAGCTGGTATTTCACGCTGCGGAAACGATGCATGACAGTATTGTCTGCGATTATGAAGCACATCATATGCTGGCCAGACGTGCCACGGCCGAAGGGGCTGTGCTGTTGAAAAACGAAGGGAATCTTCTTCCGTTAAAAGAAGAAAGTCACATTGCGGTCATTGGCGCTATGGCAAAGAACCTTCGATATCAGGGAGCGGGCTCCAGCCATATCCAGCCGCTGAAGCTTTCACAGCCGCTGGATTTTATGCCGGAGAGCCTATATGCGCCCGGGTGTGATGATCAGGGGAATACAACAGAGGCATTGCTGGAAGAAGCAAGGACGGTTGCGAGAGGAGCCCAAGCCGCGGTAGTATTTGCTGGGCTGCCGGATCATTATGAATCCGAGGGCTTTGACCGTAAGGATATGAAAATGCCTGACGGCCATCTCAGGATGATCGAAGCGGTAGCCAACGTCAATCCGAATACCGTCGTTGTACTGCTGAGCGGCTGTGCGGTAGAGTGTCCATGGGCAGATCGTGTAAAAGCGATTCTGTACATGGGGCTGCCCGGACAGGCAGGCGGAGAGGCGGCGGTAGATCTGCTGTATGGCCGGGCCAATCCCGGCGGGAAATTGGCTGAGAGCTGGCCGTATACCTATGAGGATGTGCCATCCAGCAACGATTACGCAAAGCAAAAGGATGCTTTATATCAGGAAGGAATATATGTCGGTTATCGGTATTACGACAAATCTGGTGTATCCGTTCGTTGGCCCTTTGGTTATGGACTAAGCTATACCCGTTTTGCGTATTCAGATCTGACAGTTTCAGGTGACATGGTTTCTGTTACAGTGAAAAATATCGGGAAATATGCTGGAAAAGAGATTGTACAGCTTTATGTAGAAGCGCCGCAGGACGGACTTCATCGGCCGATTCGGGAACTGAAGGGCTTTCAGAAGGTAATTCTGCAGCCGGATGAGAGCCGAATCCTTACTTTTATGCTGGATGAGCGAAGCTTCGCCGTTTGGCAGGGAAAGTGGAAGGTTCCGAGTGGACAATACAATATATGCATTGGAGGTTTGACAGCCGCTGTCTGGAAAGAGGGGGAAACACTGCCCGTTCCTGGTTGGCAAGCGGGAAGCTGGTATGAAAGCTGTCAGGGAAAGTCAAATACCGCCGATTGGGAGAGAATGTTGGGGCGGCATTATGAACCGCCGGGCTTGCAAAAAGGAAAGTTCACCATGGACAATACGGTCATAGAGATGAAGGATTACAGCCTGATCATGAAGATCATGTTTAAGGCGGTAGAAGCCACCATCGCGAAGGGATTTGGAGGAAAGCGGGATTATGAGAACCCGCAGTTCCGCATGCTGATCAATTCTTCGGCAGGCGCGCCGATCCGCAGTATGCAGATCTCCGGAGGCATGAAGGGCGGGGTCCTGCCCGGTATGCTGGAAATGGCCAATGGGCATTACTTGCGTGGTATATGGAAAATGATAACAGGATGAGAGAAATATGAAAAGGAACTCTGCGGTTTCCTGATGAACCGCAGAGTTCCTTTTCGTATGACTCAGATAAGGAAAATAATAAAAATCCTTATTTCAATTTTACGCAAAATATGGTATGCTGTTTAAGAGGTACAATGATTTATAGATATAGGGGGGCAACATCAATGGAATGGTACTTTACCACGCATACGACGTTTGGCGAGTTGTTCGCGCAGCCGGAGTGCAGGGATATCGCGGAGTATTTTATATATTCCCATGGACCGCGCAGACTGCAGGACGAGATGACTTTGCAGGATCAAAAGAAAAAGAATCCCAATCGGAATATCGATTCTATGTGCGACGGAGTCAATCATCTGCTGGACAAGGTGCGGCAGGGAGTCCCGCTGACATGGGATTTCTGGAGCCGGGAGGAACGGGAAAAGGATCCGGATAAAGAGAATACCAAGCTGTTTTATTTTCCGGCAGATTCCGGATCCAAGCAGAGACCTTTCGTGATGATCTGCGCTGGTGGGGGATATAGCTCTGTGTGTTCACTGTTCGAGGGCTTTCCTATGGCGCGCCGATTGAATCAGCTGGGGTATACAGCGTTTGTACTCAACTACCGTGTCGGCCGGGAGGGGCTGCTGCCGGATCCCATAGATGATCTTGCGGAGGCGCTCCGCTTTGCGCTGGCGCATGCGGATACCTTCGGAGTTGTAGGTACAGATTATGCGGTTGCCGGATTTTCGGCAGGAGGGCATTTGGTGGCAGAGTGGGGAACGGAAAATGTGGGTTATGCACATTATGGACTGCCCAAGCCCGGCGCTTTGTTCCCGGTGTATCCCGTGATCGATATGGAACCGGTCGCGCAGCGAAGCGGCGGCGGAATGAAGGATTCTATGGAGGGAGACGGTGAGGCAACCGATAAATACTCTGTACAGAAGCATGTTTGGACAGGATATCCGCCGACCTTCGGCGTACACTGCGAGGATGATCCGGCCGTGCCGTATCAGCACAGTGTGATGCTGCAGGAGGCACTGGAGAAGTGCGGAGTGCAGCATAAGCTGAAGCTGGGCAAGGTCGGCGGCCATGGAATCGGAGAAGGACGCGGCAGCGATGTCGAGGGATGGATCGACGAGGCCGTCGCGTTTTGGAGAGAACAGAATATGGAGGGAACGAATCATGGAACAGGAGTTTGAAAAACAATTTGAGCATCCGGACAGTCAGTTCCGCGGCGCGCCTTTTTGGGCATGGAACTGTAAGCTGGACAAGGAGATGATGACCCGCCAGATCGAATATTTCAAGGAAATGGGATTGGGCGGCTTTCATATGCATTGCCGGACGGGCCTGGATACTCCGTATATGAGTGAGGAATATCTGGAAGTAGTAAAGGCCTGTGTGGAAAAGGCAAAGCAGGAGAAGATGTACGCCTGGCTGTACGATGAGGACCGGTGGCCTTCCGGCGCGGCGGGCGGACTGGTGACCAAGGAACGGCAGTACCGGGCGCGGTATCTGATATTCTGCCCGTGGAAGCAGGAGGAGATGCCGCCAAGCCATCAGACGCATGGATCCAGCATGCGGCATCTGGCGCAGCAGGGCAATGGAAAGCTGCTGGCGCGGTATCAGGTTCAGATTCAGGATGGAGTGCTGAAGTCTTATAAAAGGCTGAGTGAGGGGGAGGAGATCCCTTGCGGAGGACAGGTCTGGTATGTCTATGAAGAGATCGCGCCGGACAGCGGATGGTTTAACGACCAGGCCTACCTGGACACATTGAATCCAAAAGCAGTAGAACGCTTTATCGAAGAGACGCACGAAGCTTATTACCGTGCGGTCGGAGAGGAGTTTGGCAAGACGGTTCCGGCAATTTTTACCGATGAGCCGCAGTTCGCGCATAAGACCTCTCTGGGATTTGCAGAAGAAAAGAAGTACTGCATCCTGCCGTTCACCGATGATTTTGAGGAAAGCTACAGAAAGCAGTATGGGACGGAATTCTTAGATACGCTGCCGGAGGTCTTCTGGGAAAAGCCGGACGGACAGGTATCCAAGGCGAGGTATCTTTTCCATGACCACATCGCGCAGCGTTTCGCGGAGGCTTTTGCGGATACGTTGGGCAAATGGTGTGAGGAACATGGGATTATGCTTACGGGCCATATGATGGCGGAAGGAACGCTGGGATCCCAGACGGGAGCTCTGGGCGAGGCAATGCGGTCGTACAGAAGCTTTCAGCAGCCGGGTATCGATATGCTGAGCGATAAGCGGGAGTATTCCACGGCCAAGCAGGCGCAGAGCGCGGTACATCAGTATGGTCGGAAAGGGATGACAAGCGAGCTGTATGGTGTGACCAACTGGGATTTTGACTTTCGGGGACACAAATTGCAGGGAGACTGGCAGGCGGCTCTCGGTGTAACGCTCCGCGTACATCACCTGGCCTGGGCCAGCATGGCGGGAGAAGCAAAGCGGGATTACCCGGCGTCGATCTTCTATCAGTCGCCATGGTACAAGGAGTATCCGTATATTGAGGATCATTTCGCAAGAGTCAACACGGCGCTGCGCAGCGGCAAACCGGAAGTCCATATCGGTGTCATCCATCCGGTGGAGAGCATGTGGCTCCTGTGGGGGCCGCAGGAGCAGACGGCAGCGGCCAGAGAGCAGCTGGAAGAACAGTTTGATGAGACGGTGCATTGGCTGCTGCTGTCTCAGCTGGATTTTGATTTTATCGCAGAGTCCCTGCTGCCGGAGTTAAACCATGGACAGGTGGGAGACCGATTCAAGGTAGGTGAGATGGCCTATGACACCGTACTGGTGCCGGGATGCCTGACTATGCGGCGCAGCACGCTGGAGAGGCTGAAGGCTTTCCGTAAGGCAGGCGGTAAGGTGGTGTTCATGGGAGCGCCAGCCAAGTATGTGGATGCGGAACCGTCCGAGGAAGTGAGAGAATTCGCGGCAGAGTGCGAAATGATCCGGTTCAGCCATACGGAACTTCTCGAAGCGATGGAGGATGTGCGGCAGATCAGCATTCATACCGCGGACGGACGGATGGCAGATCGATATCTGTATCAGATGAGAGATGACGCAGATGGCAAATGGCTCTTTATCGCGCAGGGACTGCGGGAGGACAATATTGATGTGCCGCAGACACGCCGTCTGACGATTCGTCTGAGGGGAGAGTATACGGCGGAAGAATACGATACGCTGCATGGTACACATCATCCGCTGAATGCCGAGATTCAGGACGGATATACCGTACTGGTACGGGAGATGAGCGATCATGACAGTCTGCTGCTCCGTCTGACGCCAGGCAAAGCAGCCTCCGGCCAGGAGACGACCCGGGAGCCGCAGTATATTCGGGTGCAGAAGCCGTGGGGACGGATGCCGATTACACTGTCCGAGCCTAATGTGCTGCTGCTGGATATGGCGGAGGCCTCTCTGGACGGCGAAGAGTGGGCCGAAAAGGAAGAGGTGCTGCGGATTGATAATATTCTGCGGCAGAGGCTGGGATTCCCGCTGAAAATGGAAGCTTTCGCGCAGCCTTGGACAAGAGCCAAGGAAAAGGCGCAGCATACATTGAGCCTTCGGTATACAGTGGACAGCGCGGTCGAGGTTCCGAATGCGTATCTTGCTGTCGAGAAGCCGGAAGACTGCACGATTGCCTGGAACGGAGAAGAGATTGACAATGTTCCGGTGGGCTATTATACTGACGAGTCGATTCAGACGGTCCCCCTGGGAACCATCCGTAAGGGAGAGAATATCCTGCAGATCGAGATGCCGTATAAGACGGAGACCAATGTGGAGTGGTGCTATATCCTGGGAGACTTTGGCGTGCAGGTGGCCGGAGATCACGCGACGGTTACAGAGCCGGTACGGGAGCTCTACTTTGGAGACTGGACGGTGCAGGGTCTGCCATTCTATGGAGGCAATGTGACATACCATACCGAAGTGACAGGCAACGGAGAGGAGTGCCTGCTGCAGGTATCCAAGTACCGCGATTCGCTCCTGAGTGTGGAGGTAGACGGGCATCCGGCCGGAAAACTGGCGTTCGCGCCATACAAGCTGTCCCTGGGTAAGCTCGAAGGGACTCATTCGCTGGATATTACGGCGTATGGCAACAGAGTCAATAGTTTTGGTACGGTGCATCTGTGCGACGAAAAGGTAACCTGGTTCGGACCGATGGCGTGGAGGTCGGCCGGAGAGAGCTGGAGTTATGAATACCAGCTGCGGCGGACGGGCATTTTGAGCGCTCCGATCCTGTATCTGGAGAAAAAATAAGAGTGAAAATGGGGCTGGACAAGGTAAAATGCGTCCGGCTCCATTTTTTACGGGAGAAGTTTTACATATTGTTCATAAAATAACCATTAAAGCCATGCTATAATAGAGAGGGAAAAGTCGGGAGAGGGGGAAGGATCATGAGCTTTATTGAACTTGAAAATGTGTATAAGCGCTATAGGATGGGCGATATCACAATCGAGGCATCCAGCGGAATGTCCTTTGAGATCGCGCAAGGAGAGCTTGCGATCATTGTAGGCCCCAGCGGATCGGGTAAAACAACGATTCTGAACATATTAGGCGGGATGGACACCTGCGATGAGGGCCGGATTGTGATTGACGGCAAAGAGATCCAGGGATATGACAGAAAACAGCTCATGCAGTACAGAAGACAGGATATCGGATTTGTATTTCAGTTCTATAATCTGATTCCGAATCTGACAGCCAGTGAGAATGTAGAGCTGGCGGCACAGATCTCAAAGCACTATATTCCGGCGGCAGAAATCCTGAAGAAAGTAGGACTGGGAGAGCGGCTGGATAATTTCCCGGCACAGCTGTCCGGCGGAGAGCAGCAGCGTGTGGCCATTGCCAGAGCACTGGCCAAGGAGCCCAAGCTTTTATTATGCGATGAACCGACCGGCGCACTGGATTACAACACCGGCAAAAAGATTCTGAAGCTTCTGCAGGATACCTGCCGGGAACAGAACATGACCGTTGTGATTGTAACCCATAATACCGCGATTACGCCGATGGCAGACCGGGTGATACATATGCGGAACGGTGCGGTGACGGAGGTAGAGGTCAATGCGCATCCGAGACCTGTGGAGGAGATCGAATGGTAATAAAAGCAAAATGGAAGGATTGTCTGCGGTCCGTCTGGAAGTCGCGCAACCGTTTTCTATCCATATTGTGCATTGTGGCGATTGGAGTAGGATTCTTCGCAGGGGTGAAGGCCAGCGGGCCGGATATGCGCAGATCGACAGACATCTACGCGGACCGGCAGAACCTGATGAATTTTCGGCTGTTATCCACCTGGGGATTTGACGAAGAGGATGTGGAGCTCCTGAAAGATATTCCGGGAGCCAAGGTGCGTCCGTCGTGGTTTCTGGACAGCATGATTGAGGGCGAATGGGGCGAATCGGTTGCCCGGATATATGCGTTTCAGCCACAGGAGGAGATCAATGAACTGTGGCTGAGTGAGGGGCGCTGGCCCAGAGTCGCGGGGGAATGCCTGGTATTCGAGTCCAGTCAGATTCCGGTGGGAGCGACCGTACGCATGACTGGCGGAACGGACACGGATATTGCGGATTCTCTGGAAAATACCGAGTATACAGTTGTTGGCAAGGTATACTCCTCCATGTATGTGTCAGAGATGGAGTTTGGCAATACCAATGTCGGCGGGGGACGGATCAATCAGATCCTCTATGTGCTGTATCGGAATTTTAAATCCGAATATTACACGGAAGTATATGTAACTTTTGACGATATGCTTGAAACACAGGCGTATTCAAATGCGTATGCCCAATTGGAGACGGCGCATGAGGAAGACTTGAAAGTTATTGCGGCAGACCTTGCGGCGCAGCGTTACGAGCGTACGGTGCAGGCGGCGGAGGATGAGATCCGCGCCGGACAGGAGCAGATCGACGAGGGATGGGCAGAGCTGCGCGATGCCAGAAAACAACTGAATGAGGCCAAGCAGCAGGCGGCGGACGGACAGGCAGAGGTCACGGACGGCGAGCAGCAGATTGCGGACGGCGAAGCGGAGATTGCGCAAAACGAGAATATGCTGCAGCAAAAGGAAGAAGAGCTTGCCGACGCCCGGAAGCAAATCAACGCGGCGGATCAGGCCTATCAGCAGGGATTGGCGGATTATAACGCGGCCAAGAGTGAGGCGGAGGCACAGCTTGCGCAGGCGGAAGAGCAGCTCGCTCAGGCCAAGCAGCAGCTGGATGATGCCGAAGCTGCGCTGACGACAGCCGAAACAGGGTATCAGCAGGCGCAGCAGATCTATGCCCGGTTGGTCGATGCAGCGGAAGCGGAACTGGAGAGACAGCAGGAAACATTGGATTCGGTACAGGCGGAGTATGATGCCGCCTATGAAGAATACGAGGCGCTTCTGAAGGAGCTGGGACCGGACGCGGAGGAGGTCATTGCCAAGAAGGCAGAAGTAGACCGCCTGGGAGTAGAGATGGAGGCGCGGAAGATTCTGGTAGAAGAGGCACAGAAAGCCTATGATACGCAGAAGGCGAACGCGGACGCTATGCTGGAACAGGCGGGACAACAGCTGGCAGAATACAGACAGACCTATGAAGAGGGCCTGCGGCAGTACCAGGAAGGGCTGGCCGAGTATGAGAAGGAAAAGGAACTGGTACTGGCGCAGCTTGCGGACGCGGAAGCTCAGTTGAAGGACGCCAAGGCGCAGATCGACTCCGGTGAGAAGCAGATCTCCAGTGCCTATGGACAGATTCGGGACGCGAAGTCTCAGTTGGAAGCAGGAAAACAGAAGATCGAGGACAGTAAGGCGCAGCTTGCGGAGGCGAAGGAACAGCTCGCTTCCGGTCAGAAAACCATCGAGGAAAATGAAGCGAAGTTGCAGGAAGCGGAGAATCAGCTAAGAGAAGCGGAAGAAAAACTCAGCAGCTTCCGCAAGGAGCTTGCGGAATTGACCGTGCCGGACTGGTATGTATATACACGGGACGATAACGCGGGATATGAAGAATACGGGCAGAATGCGGAGCGGGTAAATAACATCGCCAAGGTGTTCCCGGTATTCTTTATTCTGGTAGCGGCGCTGGTCTGCATGACGACGATGACCCGAATGATCGAGGAGGATCGGACGCAGATCGGTACAATGAAGGCATTGGGATATGGAAATGGAACGATTCTCTTCAAATACATGTCCTATGCCCTGAGCGCGACCTGTATCGGATCGATTCTGGGATTGGCAGTCGGATACCAGCTCTTCCCCAGAGTGATTATGACGGCTTACGGTATCATGTATGGAGTGCCGGTGCAGAAGGCTCCTTTTCTGTGGGGAGAAGCGGCTGTAATCACGCTGATCTGCATGGCGGCGGTAGCGTTGGTCGTATACTTGTCCTGCCGATATGTCCTGAGTCCGATGCCGGCGCAGCTGATGCGGCCGAAAGCACCGCAAAAGGGCAAGCGTGTATTGTTGGAAAGAGTGGGAGTGATATGGAAGCATCTCTCTTTCAGCCACAAAGTGACCGTGCGGAATATTTTCCGATATAAAAAGAGAATGTTTATGACGATCATCGGTATTATGGGATGTACGGCATTGTCTCTGACTGGATTCGGCGTGCGGGATGCGATCAGTGATATCGTGGAGAATCAGTTCCATAAAATCTGGCAGTATCAGGCGATGATTGTCGTGGACGGAATCACGGACAGTGAAGCAGAGGAGACGCTGAAGATTCTGCAGGGTTACGACACGGAAGCAGAGGAGCTGATGGTGAGTCAGAAGATGTACACGATGTCCGGCGACAACAGAAAGATGTCTGCGTATCTTATGGTGCCGCAGTCTGGAGAACAGCTGGCGGAATTTATCCATCTGGCCGGGAGAACCAATGGACAGGTCTATACTTTGCAGGAGGATGGCGTGCTGCTGACAGAAAAGCTGGCGAAGCAGATGGGGCTCAAGGCAGGAGATACGGTCACGATCGAAGTTGATGAGATGCACTCTGTACAGGCCACGGTGCAGGGAATCGTGGAAAACTATGCGCAGCATTATGCGTACATGCTGCCGGCGACCTATGAAAAGCTTTTTGGCGATGCGCCGGAGTACAATATGATTCTCGCGAGGTACAGCGGCCTGGATGAGGCGGCAGAGACCACGATGTCCGAGCAGATCGTAGCGGTGAATCATGTGATGACGATGCAGCTGCAAAAGCATATGATGGAGACATTCTCACAGATGCTCAAGGCCATGGATACGGTCGTGCTGGTATTGATCCTTTCGGCCGGAATGCTGGCCTATGTGGTATTGTACAATCTGGCCAATGTCAATATCAACGAACGGATCCGGGAGATCGCTACACTGGAGGTACTGGGCTTCAATGATAAAGAGGTTTCACAGTATGTATTCCGGGAGAGCATCGTTCTGACCTTGATCGGCGCCGTTTTGGGATTGGGGTTGGGCAGACTCCTGACGGCATTTGTCGTACAGACAGCAGAGATCGATATTGCGATGTTCGGCCGGGAAGTCAAGTTCTGGAGTTATATATGGGCTTTCGCACTGACCATCCTGTTCTCTTGGATTGTCAACTGGTTCATGCATAAGCCGCTGCGCCAGATCAGTATGGTAGAATCCCTGAAATCGGTAGAATAACCCATGGGGCGCCGTCTCAGTTTCAGAAGACGGCGCCCTTCGTATATAAAAATATTAGAATTCTTCAAAAAGCGCCAACCTTTTCGGATATGCGTGTCTATATAGGTGAAAGCTTTCAAAGAGGTGCAAACAAATGAACAGACAGGATGTAGAGAAGACCATAACCGAATATTTAAAGCCTGTATTCGGATTTGCCATGAAGAAGTGTAAAAGTATAGAAGACGCAGAAGATCTGGCGCAGGAGATCGTGTTAAGGGCGTATCAAGCGCTTCTTGTCAAGAATGACATTACGGATATGGGAAAGTTTATCTGGACGGTCGCCCACAATGCGCTTAGCAATTATTATCGCAATACGGCCAGAAGCATGGTCAATGTTTCAGTGGATGAGGTCGCGGAGCTCATTGCCGATCCCAATTCCGAGATCGAGATCGATGAGAGTGCGGAGTCCGTTGGCCGCCTGCAAAAAGAGATTGCGTATCTCTCGAAGCTTCAGAGACGGATTGTGATCGCATATTACTTTGAGAACCGTAAGCAAGCGGAGATAGCCGGGGAACTGGGGATCCCTGTCGGTACTGTCAAATGGCATTTGTTTGAAGCGAAAAAAGAGTTGAAACGAGGTATGGATATGATCAGAAAAACAAGCGAACTTCAATTTAATCCGGTTCGGTTCCGTTCTTACGGCATTCAGGGAGCGATGGGAACCAAGTCCCTGGAAGAATTCTTCCGGTCCGCGCTGTCACAGAATATCTGTTATTGTGTACGTAATACAGCGAAAACGATCTCAGAGATCGCGGATGATCTGGGCGTTTCTCCGGTGTATGTGGAGACGGAAGCGGAATTCCTGGAGCAATATGGTTTCCTGCGGGCACAGAAGGACCGGTATATTGCGGATTTCATCATCAATGAACCTACGGCGGAGCTGCTCACAATGCAAAATACGATGTATAAACGGGCAGCGGAGCTGTTTGCCAATGATCTGTATGAGGAACTTACGGCGTCCGGAATTTTGAAAGATCCGGGAATCCAGTGCGCACAGGAGGATCCCAATTATCTTCTGTGGAGCTTGATTCCATATATCGCGGCCAGTTCCGATGTGGAGACAGAAGCTCCCAAGATCTCTTTTGAGGAGGTCGCGACACTTCGGCCGGACGGCGCCTACAATATCTTTCACGCTTCCGTAGTTCCGGACGCAATGACCCTCCCGGAAGATTATGCTGATATAAAGGAATGGTGCGGCCCGATGTGGAACCTGGACGGAGACCAGATGATGTGGCAGATGGATGCAGAGTGGTCGGACAGAGCACAGAGAAATATCTCGGAGGAACAGCACAGAACAATTGCGCTCTTTCATGAGGAGAAGCAGCACGCGCTGACGCAGAAGGATTACGCGTGGCTGGCGGAACGCGGCTATATAAAAGCCGGAGGACAGGGAAGGGCGGCATGGCAGATTGTCACTGTATCGGAGGATGAGATTCGTGACAAACTCCTGAATATGGGCAGAAAACTTAAGGCCAAGTACCGGCAGGAGTTTGAGACGCTGAAAGCGCCTTACGCGGAAGCAGCGCTGAGAGGCATTCCTGATCATCTTAAAAAAGCCAAGGCCTATGAGCTGCAGTCGATCTTCCGAGAAGACGGATATTTCTCAATGTACTGCATCCATACACTTCTGCAAAACGGAAAACTGAAAGAGCCCACAGCCGAGCAGAGAAAATCCTTGATGACCCTGATGATCCATGTATAAAACAATGAGCTGTCGCACGTTTGATATGTACCCAGTTTTCTGGACACCGTTATTTGAATTGAATAATTAGTTTCAC
>CAVGBV010000034.1:0-23428 GCA_963627615.1 Alloprevotella sp. | reverse complement strand
AAGTACAGCAGAGAAACGAATTGTAATTCGGGAAAGGAGTACAGATATGCCGCGCATGAGCAAATCAAAAAAACTGGAATGGTCGTTCTTCCTGAATGATCGAGGACGCAAGGCGTACAACACGCTCTGCCGCCGCTGCGTCCATGACTGCAAGCAGAGTTTCCGTGCGGTTGTCGTTATTTGTCCGCATTATCGGTCCAAGAGGGCAAATAAGGGCGGTACATCTGCGTACTCCCCTCGCGGACCTGATGGAACACCGCCATAGCAGCCGTATCACACCAGACCAGAGAGGATGTGATGAAAAATCTATTTCAAACTGAACACTGCATTGCCGCCGTTTATTCCCTTGCCGCGCTTCATGCTGGCGGGCGAATACTCCATCAACGCCAAACTGCTTTATGGGCTGCTGCTTAACCGCACCACGCTTTCCCAGAAAAGCGGCTGGGTATCTGAGGACGGGAATGTGTATGTGATCTATACGATCAAGCAGATGGCGGATGACCTTGACCGAAGTGAGCGGACGGTCAAGACCGCTCTGCGGGAGCTGGAAAATGCCGGGCTGATCACCCGTGTTCGTCAGGGCTGGAATCAGGCAAACCGTATCTTTCTGCAAATTCCGGACAGGGTGCAGGTTTCTTCCCGTCCAGAGGGCAATACCTGCCCAATGGATGTGCAGGATTCTTCCCCTTGCATTGGGCAGAAATTGCCCACAAGTAATACTGATACAGAATATAAAGAACAGAGTAAGACCGAAAGAGTAGAGAGTACGCGCCGCCGATATGGAGAATTTCAAAATGTTTTCCTGTCAGGAGAGGAATGTTCCCGGCTGGAAACGGCTTATCCCGGCAAAGCTGCCGAATACATTGAACGGCTGTCACGTTACATGGCTTCCAACGACAGGCACTATGCCAACCATTACGCCACCATCAAGAAGTGGCTGGACGAGGACAGCAAGGGCAGGAGCGCGAAAAACTACACCTACGACGATAACGAGGGAGAATGTCTATGAATCCGATTTTCACGAAAATAATTGATAAAGCTGACGCTGCCACTGCTGAGCGAGACGATTACATCAATTCCGCTGATGGGCTGAAATACTGTGGCAAGTGCCACACGCCGAAAGAAGCGTTTTATCCCGCAGACCTTCAGGCACAGGGATTTACCAAGCACCCGGTTATGTGCAAGTGCGTTGCCGAACGCCGGGAGCGTGAAGAAGCAGAACGCCGGGAATATGAGCGAATGTCCTACATGACGATGCTTCGCAATGAAGCGTTCCACGATATGCCCGCCGCTGGCTGGCGGTTTGAGTCAGCCGCAGTTATGACGCCCCAGCTTGCAAAGGTGAGGGGTTACGCGCAGAACTGGGACGAGTTCAAAAAAGCAGGAATCGGGCTGCTCCTGTTCGGGAATGTCGGCACGGGAAAATCCTATGCCGCTGGCTGTGTTGCCAACGCTCTAATTGACCGTTTGGAGTCTGTCCTCTTTGTGGGAATGTCCGATGTGGTCAACCAGATGCAAGGCAACTTCGGCGCAGACCGCGACCACTACATGAAATCGCTTATGCGCCCCGACCTCCTCATTCTGGATGATTTGGGTGCAGAGCGCAACACCAGCTTTGGCAAGGAGCGGGTATTCGATGTGGTTGACAAGCGGCTGCTGTCAGGCAAGCCCATGATTGTCACCACGAATATTCCGCTTTCCGTTATGAAGCAAGCTGCCGATCTGGATGACCGGCGCATTTTTGACCGCATCTTGGAAGTCTGCGTCCCGATCATGTTCGATGGTGACAGCTTCCGCAAAAGCACCGCTGCCGACAATCTGAAAACGGCGGCTCGTCTGCTCGGTTGATAAACCCAAGAAAGGAGCTTTTACATGGAAAATTGCATCGGCACCGTTCCGATTCATCTGAAAATGACGCTGACCACCAAAGAGGCGGCAGAATACAGCAATATCGGCATCAACAAAATTGACAGTATGCTGAGAACGCCCAACTGTCCGTTCGTGCTTTTCGTCGGCACAAAGAAGCTGGTTAAGCGAAAGGAATTTGAACAATTCATCAGCGAGAAGCTGGTGATATAAGAGGTTCCGAAAATTTACAAATAGGCGGAGAGTTTTTTCACGCAACGGCTTGAGAAAAAGGACGTTATATGCTATAATTTATGTGTAGTAGTGCGTCCTTTTTCGCAAGCGCGGAAAGGATACAATCTATGGGTAAGAATCTAAAGGGCAAAGAATGTGGTAAGGGTATCTGCCAGAGAAAGGACGGTTTATATTACGCACGGTTCGTAGATAAAACAGGAAAGCGGCATGAGAAGTATCTTCCGACGCTCCCCGAAGCTCGCAACTGGATTGAAGAATCAAAATACGCCGACGCGCACGACGATGTTTTCGTAGCCACCGATACGACGGTGGATCAATGGTTTGATTTCTGGATTGAGAATATTGTGGGTGATTTAGCCCCTAATACGCTCCGCAATTATCGGGAACGGTATGTTCACAATATTCAGCCGGTCATGGGCAAGATGATGATTGCCAATGTCAAGCCGATGCACTGCAAAAAGGTGTTCATTCAGATGGACGCTGACTATGCGGGTTCCACCATCCGTCAAGCCTATATCACTATGGGAACGATGTTCAAGGCTGCGAAGATGAACGATCTGATTTCCAAGCACCCAATGGACGGTGTGCGGTTTACAAAGCCCGTTCGTGCAACAGACGATATTAAGTTCCTCACCCGTGACGAGCAGCGTGTGTTTCTTGAAACAGCAAAACGCTCCCGCAACTATAATCAATACGCGCTGATCCTTGAAACCGGCTTGCGTACCGGTGAGATGATCGGGTTGACGTGGGACGCGATTGACTTTGAAAAGCGCACGCTCACGGTCAACAAAACGTTGGAGTTTCGACACGGTGAAAAGTATTGGCGTGCAGGTCCTCCGAAAACGCAGCACAGCTATCGTACAATACCGTTGACGGATCGGGCTTATGAAATCCTCAAAGGTATTTGGGACAGCCGCCTGGAGCAGAAGGAGTCCCCGACGCTGGACAAGACGCTTGATTACATAGACCGGCGCACAGGCGTTTCTTCTCAGCTTGTCATGCGTGACCTTGTTTTTATCAACTGGCGAACAGGAGAGCCAGCGAAGAACAGTTCCTATGATACCCACTTATATAAGCTCTGCGACGAAGCAGGGATCAAACACTTTTGTATGCACACTTTGCGACATACCTATGCTACAAGAGCGATAGAAAGCGGTATGCAGCCGAAGGTACTGCAAAAGTTGCTGGGTCATGCCAGCATCAAAACAACAATGGATCGGTATGTTCATGTGACTGCCGAATCGCTGGATTATGCCATCAAGCAATTTCAGCAAAATGGTGTAGTCTGATGAAATCCAATAAATCCAAATGCGGAAATGGTGTAAAAATGGTGTAACAGCCAAGACGCCGAACGCTGAAACCCCTTGAAAATCAAGGAAAATCGAAGGAGAATGAGTATATATGAAATTAGGTATCGTAGGACTGCCGAATGTCGGAAAGAGTACTCTGTTTAACTGTCTGACCAAGGCAGGAGCGGCATCGGCCAATTATCCGTTTTGCACGATTGAGCCCAATGTCGGTATTGTAGCAGTACCGGATGAGCGTTTGACTGCGCTGACCAAGATGTATAATTCAGCGAAAACAACACCGGCGACGATTGAATTTGTAGATATCGCGGGACTTGTGCGAGGAGCCAGCAAGGGTGAGGGACTGGGCAATCAATTCCTGTCCCATATCCGCGAGGTGGACGCGATTGTCCATGTGGTACGCTGCTTTGAAGATGACGATATCATCCATGTGGACGGCAGTGTGGATCCCATGCGTGATATTGATACGATCAATCTGGAGCTGATCTTTGCGGATCTCGAGACCCTGGAGAGAAGGTATGCCAAGACAGCCAAGGCGGCCAAGACGGATAAGTCCATGGCGGCGGAGCTGGAAGTGATCGAGAAGGTACGCAAGGTTCTGGAGGATGGTCAGCGGGCTAAGATCCTGAAGCTTGGCGAAGAGGAACAGGCGATTCTGGATTCTTTCCAGCTGCTGACGGCGAAGCCGGTAATTTACGCTGCCAATGTGATCGAGGAGGATCTGGCGGACGACGGAGTCGGCAATCCGCAGGTAGCCAAGGTACGGGAGTATGCGGCGGAGCATGATGAACAGGTATTTGTCGTATGCGCCAAGATCGAGGAAGAGATTGCTATGCTGGACGAAGATGAAAAGCAGATGTTTTTGGAGGAGCTGGGTCTGTCCCATTCCGGTCTGGACCGTCTGATCGCCGCAAGCTATGATCTCCTGGGATTGATCAGCTACCTGACAGCCGGTCCGACAGAGAGCCGCGCCTGGACAATTCGCAAGGGAACGCTGGCGCCGCAGGCGGCCGGCAAGATCCATTCGGATTTTGAGAGGGGATTTATCCGCGCGGAGGTCGTATCCTATCAGGATCTGATGGATTGCGGAAGCTACGCGGCAGCCCGGGAAAAGGGACTGGTACGATCCGAGGGCAAGGAATACGAGATGAAGGACGGAGACGTAGTGCTCTTCCGGTTTAATGTATAAGGTATGAAAATACAAGGCTGTAGCGCCGAAGGTAGGTGTTGCAGCCTTTTTGTTGGAGGATAAGGGAATGAGGCTTGAATTAAAAAATATTGACAAGTCATTTGGCGAGAAACAGGTGCTGAACGGCATCTCTTTTGCGGCAGAAGGAGGCAAGGCGTTTGGGCTGCTTGGTAGAAACGGCGCCGGTAAGACTACGACCATACGCATCCTGATGAATGTATTTCCGGCAGATAGCGGAGAAGTTTTGGTGGATGGATGTCCTATCAATTATGAAACCGTCAGTTTTGGTTATCTTCCGGAAGAAAGAGGATTATACCCCAAGAAGCAGATTCTTGATCAGCTGGTGTATTTTGCCGAGTTAAAGGGAATGGACCGCAAATCGGCGGTCCGCTCCATCGATTACTGGCTGGACAGACTCGATATGAGTCAGTACCGTAACAAACGTCTGGATACCCTGTCAAAAGGAAATCAGCAAAAAATTCAGCTGATTACAGCTCTGGCGCACGATCCGCACATTGTCATACTGGATGAGCCGTTCTCCGGTCTGGACCCGGTTAACGCAATGCTTTTGAAAGAGGTTGTGAAAGAAGAGATCGCGAAAGGCAAGATCGTACTGTTTTCCAGCCATCAGATGAGCTATATAGAAGAATTTTGCGACCAGATTGCCATTATTCATACGGGAAAAGTGGTGCTGCATGGAGATCTGCACGAGATCAAGAGAGCCTATGTTCGTGACCGGCTGGTGGTAAATACCGTGAATCCGGCGCCGATACAGGCAGCTTTTGGCAGTACCTGCACGATGGGGGACGGCGGTTCGCTGATCATCAAGCTCGATGCGCCCGCGCAGAAGCAGGCCGTTATGAAGCAGCTGGTCGATCATTACGATATCGATGAAGTCAAGGTTTTTGAACCTTCACTTAATGATATTTTCGTAGAATATACGGGAGATCAGTCATGAAACAGTTTTGGAAAATATTGAGATTTGAACTTGACGGATATCTGAAAAATAAAGTTTTTGTCGGAATAACGGTGTTCCTTGTAGTGGCAATCGCGGTATGTATGTTTATCCCTAATATTGCGGCGTTGGCCGGTTCTGACGATGCGGCGGATGAGAACGAGGACCTTCCGGTGATGCTTGTTTACGCGGAAGATAACGAGCTGTCATCCTTGGTGAAGCAATATTTTGACGCGGCATTTACCGGCTATAGAGTACAGCTGGCAGAAGGTTCGCTGGAGGATCTGAAGAGCGCGATTACAGAAGGCCGGGCACAATGCGCATTTGCCATGGACAGTGCTTCTTCTTATACGTACTATGTGAATAACCTTTCGATGTATGACTCCAACACGGAGATTGCCGATGCGGTGCTGCAGGAGGTCTACAGAATTACAGCGATGGTTGAGAGCGGTATGACTCCGGAACAGGCGAGTGAGATATTGTCCGTACAGATCGAGAGCCATACGATGATGCTGGGAAAGGATCAGATGCAGAATTTCTTTTATACCTATATCATGATTTTTGCTCTGTATATGGTGATTCTGCTGTATGGACAGATGGTTGCGACCAATGTCGCGACAGAGAAGAGTTCCAGGGCGATGGAGCTTCTGATTACAAGCGCGAAACCGACAAGCATGATGTTCGGCAAGGTTCTGGCGTCCTGTATAGCGGGCTTGATTCAGCTGGTTGCCGTTTTCGGTACGGCTCTTGTGTTCTATAATGTTAATAAGGGTGCGTGGGGAGATAACAGGATCATCGAGTCGATATTCAACATCCCTGTGGAATTGTTTGTGTATATGCTTGTTTTCTTTGTACTTGGCTTCCTGATATACGCGTTTTTGTATGGCGCGATCGGCTCCACGGCGTCCAAACTGGAAGACATAAACACCTCGGTAATGCCTATTACTTTCCTCTTTATCATTGCGTTCTTTGTCGTTATCTTTTCCATGACCAGCGGAAGTGTGGATAACACATTGATGAAAGTTTGCTCTTATATCCCGTTTACATCGCCCATGGCAATGTTTACGCGGATCTGTATGAGTACGGTTGCCTGGTACGAGATCGCGGTCTCGATTGCGATTCTGATCGCCTCGACCATTGGAGTTGGATGTATAGCGGCAAAAATCTACCGTGTGGGCGTGCTGCTTTACGGCACGACGCCGAAGGTCAGCGCGGTGATAAAAGCGGTTTGGAGATCCTGAGTTTTACCCTGCAGGACAGTATCAATCCTGCAGGGTATTTTTATGCCTGAAACCTCCCGCCTGAAAAAATTCACGTCGGATTCATAAAATATTCATTGACGCTCTAATAGGAATATAGTATAATTCAGAACAGTTCATTACTGAACCAATAAGATGGGCAGGAGGAGAACAATGCTTCAGCTATTGAAAAAGATGCAGCGGCGTGAGGTGGTCATGACGCTGATATGTGCGGTATTTGTTGTAGGGCAGGTATATTTTGATCTGAGACTTCCGGATTATATGACGGAGCTGACCACATTGATCAAGACATCCGGGACGACGGCGGATATTGTCAGTGTGGGGATAAAGATGCTGGGTTGTACCTGTGTCAGCGCGGTGCTGGCGGTGATCTGCGGATATCTTGCGGCCAGGACGGCTTCCGGCTTCAGCTATACGGTTCGGGAAAAGGTGTTTCACCATGTTATGGAGATCGGCAGCGAGGAGATGCAGGATTTTTCGGTTCCCAGTCTGATCACGAGGACGACCAATGACATCACGCAGATTCAGATGATCGTAGCGATGGGACTGCAGATGATCATTAAGGCGCCGATTATGGCCGTCTGGGCGATTGTTAAGATCCTGGGAAAGAACTGGGAGCTGTCCGCGGTGACGGCCGGTTTTGTCATCGTAGTCTGCTCGGCGGTGTTTATGATCATGAGCGTTTGTATCCCAAGATTCCGGCTAGTCCAGAAGCTGACAGATAAGATTAACCGGGTCGCGCGGGAGAATCTGACCGGAATCAATGTCGTTCACGCTTTTAACGCTGAGGAGTATCAGAATCAGAAATTCGACGGACCCAGTGCAGAGATGATGGGACTTCAGATGAAGAACCAGAAGCTTTTCGCGGCGATTCAGCCTCTGATGGGACTTTGTATGAATGGTCTGGCACTGGTGATCTACTGGCTGGGAGCGGTTCTGGTAAATCGTATCGCGGTAGTGGATATGGCGGCCAGACTTACGATGTTCAGCGATGTACTGGTATTCAGTACCTACGCGACCAATATCGTTATGTCCTTTATGATGCTCGTCATGATCTATATGCTTTTTCCGCAGGCTCAGGTATCGGCGGAACGTATCAACGAGGTTCTGGATCGTAAGCCGGCGCAGCGTGAAGGAAATGTAGAAAAGGGTACAGAAACAGGAACAGTGGAATTCCGTAATGTGAGCTTTCGGTATCCGCACGCATCGGAAAATGACTTATCCGGGATCAGTTTCAAGGTCAATCGGGGAGAGACTCTGGCCGTGATCGGCGCGACGGGCAGCGGCAAGACGACGCTTGTCGGGCTGATCCCAAGATTCTATGACGCGACGCAGGGAGAGGTGTTGGTAGACGGGGTAGATGTCCGGGAGTATACTTTTGAAGCACTGTATAATAAGCTGGGGTATGTAACCCAGAAAGCGGTGCTGTTCTCCGGATCGATCCGGGACAATATCTATTTCGGAGAGAGCGGCGCCGGAGAGGCGGATCTGGATAAGGTGCTGGAACTGTCACAGGCCAAGGAATTTGTTCAGAAGATTCCGGAGGGCGCCGAGTATCGGATTGCCCAGCTGGGGAGAAATGTCTCCGGCGGACAGAAGCAGCGTTTATCGATTGCGAGGGCACTGGCGAGAGAACCGGAGATCCTGATCTTTGACGATTCCTTTTCGGCGCTGGATTACAGGACAGATGCCCGTCTGCGGGAAGGCTTGGAAGAACAGCTGCATGGTACGATCAAGATCATTGTAGCACAGAGGATCAGTACCATACGGCATGCGGATAAAATCATCGTATTGGAACGAGGAGAGGCAGTTGGCATCGGAACTCACGAAGAATTGATGCAAAACTGCGAGGTATACCGTGAGATCGCATATTCGCAGCTGAGCGCGGCAGAACTGGCATAAGGGGAGGGGAGAGCATGAAAAATACTACAGGTTCGGCGATGCCGAGACTGATCCGATATATGAAGGATCGGCGTTTTCCTGGCGGTCATATATCTCCTGAGCGCGCTTTTTGGTTTTGTACAGCATTATATCATGGCGAGCGTCACATTGAAGATGTCTTATCGGATGCGCGCGGAGCTGTCGGATAAGATTAACCGTGTACCGCAGAAATACTTTAATACAACTTCACAGGGAGATATTCTGAGCAGGATTACCAACGATGTCTCAACGCTGCAGCAGGGGCTGACCAACAGCCTTCCGACGATTGTCAGTGCGGTAACGCAGTTTGCGGGCTGCCTGATCATGATGTTTGTGACGGAATGGAGATTGGCGCTGATTTCCCTGGAGATCACAGTGTTTGGTATGCTTCTGATCGTCGCCGTTATGTCCAGATCGCAGAAATATTTTACCGCCAGACAGAAAAGCCTGGGAGATCTGAACGGATACGTGGAGGAAATGTATTCCGGACATGAGGTTGTGCGTATCAGCTTGGCGGAAAAGAAAGTGAACCGGGAGTTTGACCGGATGAACGCGGCAGTCTATGACGCCAACTGGAAGTCACAGTTCCTCTCGGGCGTTATGCAGCCCCTGATGAATATCATCGGCAATCTGTCCTATGTCGCGGTGTGTGTGGTCGGTTCTATCCTGGCGCTGAACGGAAGCATCGAGTTTGGCGTGATTGTTTCCTTTATTCTGTATGTCCGTCTGTTCACGTCGCCATTGACGCAGATCGCGCAGGGGATGACCAATATGCAGACGGCTTCCGCGTCGGCGCATCGGATCTTTGATTTTCTGGAGAGTGAAGAGCTGGAAGATGAGGGGGCCAAAACAGCCAGATTGTCCAAGGTGCAGGGATAGGTCAGCTTTGAGCATGTTCGCTTCAGCTACCCGGATACGCCGGACAAGGTGATCATCAAGGACTTCTCGGCGGAGATTCAGCCGGGACAGAAGGTCGCGATTGTCGGACCAACCGGCGCAGGCAAAACGACGATGGTCAATCTTTTGATGCGGTTCTTTGAAGTAAACAGCGGTGAGAGACGGATTGACGGTGTGCCGATCGCGCAGCTGAGCCGTGAAAATGTGCATGATCTCTTCAGTATGGTACTGCAGGATACCTGGCTGTTCGAAGGTACGGTCCGGGAGAACCTGGTCTATAATATGGAAGGAATCACGGATGATCAGCTGGAGAAGGTATGCCGTGCCTGTGGGCTGGATAAGTTCGTTCATTCGCTGCCGGATGGTTTTGATACCGTTTTGTCGGAGAGTACAACGATCTCGGCGGGCCAGAAGCAGCTGCTGACCATTGCGAGGGCGATGCTGCAGAACGCGCCCATGCTGATTCTGGATGAAGCGACTTCCTCGGTTGATACGAGGACGGAACTGCTGATTCAACGGGCGATGGATGAACTGACTTGGGGACGGACCAGTTTTGTGATCGCGCACCGGCTGTCCACGATCAAAAATGCAGATCTCATCCTGGTCATGCGGGACGGAGATGTGATCGAGAGCGGCAAACATGACGAATTGATGCAAAAAGGTGGATTTTACGCCGAGTTGTATAACAGTCAATTTGAACAGGCTTCGTAAAGAAGAGAGGGCGAGGATTTGGATGGTCCCCGCCCTTTTTGTTATAGTTAGAATCTTTTAATGGAATTGATAAAAATTTGTCGTAGTTGTTTACAAGAAGAAGGTTATTTGATATAATGATAAGAGCATATGAAAATAGCATGCCGTTCCCGAAAGGAGAAACGGTGGGATGACGAGGAGGTAAACATATGGGGTGCTGTAATCAGGCCGATCAGGAGAAGTATGCGGAGCTTAAGAGATTTATTGATTCGCTGCCGACCAAAAAGGGTGAATTGATTCGAGTGCTGCACCGGGCACAGGGAATTTTCGGATACCTGCCGCGGGAAGTACAGGTGTTTGTGGCAAGAGAGATGGAAGTGCCGGTATCCAAGGTGTATGGTGTAGTAAGCTTCTATTCATATTTTACGATGAAGCCGAAGGGAAAATATGAGATTTCGGTATGTATGGGCACAGCATGCTATGTCCGCGGAGCGGAGAGCGTGCTGGAGGAGCTGCGTAAAAAGCTGGGGATCGAGCCGGGTGAGACAACGGAAGACGGCAAGTTCTCCCTGCGTTCGCTGCGTTGTGTAGGAGCCTGCGGCCTTGCGCCGGTTATGATGGTAGGCGATAAGGTATACGGCCGGGTAACGCCGGATATGGTTGATACAATTCTAGCGGAGTGCGAGTGAGGAGGGCGGCAAGAATGGAAAAGATTACGACAGTAGAACAGCTTCAGAATCTGTGCTGCCAGCAGCAGGAGAAGAATCAGACGGATAAGGTCAGCATCCTGGTATGCGGCGGTACGGGATGTCAGTCCTCCAATTCTCAGCAGATTATTGAGAACCTGCGGGCGGTGCTGACAGAGCATGGATTGCAGGATATGGTTGAGGTTGTACGGACCGGATGTTTTGGATTCTGCGAAAAGGGACCGATCGTTAAGATCCTGCCGGACAACACATTTTATACGCAGGTAAAGCCGGAGGATGCGGCGGAGATCGTGGAGACGCATATCGTCGGCAATGAAAAGGTCTACCGTCTGCTGTATGTGGATCCTAAGACCAACGAACATATTTCGGATTCCAAACATATGGACTTTTATAAGAAGCAGCAGAGAGTGGCGCTGCGTAACTGCGGATATATCGATCCGGAGAATATTAAAGCGTATATCGGTCAGAAGGGATATCAGGCCCTGGCAAAATGTATCACCGAGATGACGCCGGAAGAGGTCATCGATGAAGTGAAGAAGTCCGGACTGCGCGGACGCGGCGGCGCGGGTTTCCCGACTGGTATGAAGTGGCAGTTTGCGAGAGGATACCAGGCGGATCAGAAGTATGTAGTATGTAATGCGGACGAAGGCGATCCGGGTGCGTTCATGGACCGTTCCATTCTGGAAGGCGATCCGCACAGCGTTGTAGAGGCAATGGCGATCTGCGGATACGCGATCGGAGCTTCCCAGGGCCGGGTCTATATCCGCGCGGAGTATCCGCTGGCGATTCAGCGTTTGGAGAAGGCAATTGAAGCGGCACGGGAGGCAGGTCTTCTGGGCGATCACATTCTGGGTACGGATTTCAGCTTTGATATTCAGATCTCATTCGGAGCCGGCGCGTTTGTCTGTGGTGAAGAGACGGCGCTGATCCACTCCATGGAAGGCAACCGAGGCGAGCCGACCACCAAGCCGCCGTTCCCGGCCGAGAGCGGTTATTGGAATAAGCCGACCAATGTAAACAATGTTGAGACTTTTGCCAATGTACCGGTAATTTTCCTGAAGGGCGCGGATTGGTTCAGTTCTATCGGTACGGAAAAGAGCAAGGGCACCAAGGTGTTTGCTCTGGCAGGTAAGATCAACAATGTAGGTCTGATCGAAGTCCCCATGGGAACGACACTGCGGGAAGTAATCTATGATATCGGCGGAGGCATCAAGAACGGCAAAAAGTTCAAGGCGGCGCAGACAGGCGGTCCGTCCGGAGGATGTCTGACGGAAAAGGATCTGGATACGCCGATCGACTTTGACAGTCTGGTAGCCAAGGGCTCCATGATGGGATCCGGCGGTCTGATCGTTATGGATGAGGATGACTGTATGCCTTCCGTGGCACGGTTCTATCTGGAGTTTACCGAGGAAGAGTCCTGTGGTAAATGTACTCCTTGCCGTGTCGGAACCAAGCGTCTGTCCGAGCTGCTTAAGGACATTACGCAGGGTAAGGGTACAATGGAGCATATCAAGGAGCTGAAGCGCCTGAGTCAGGTGATCAAAGACACGGCGCTCTGCGGTCTGGGCCAGACGGCGCCCAACCCGGTTCTGTCCACGCTGACTGCTTTTGAAGACGAATATATTGCGCATATCAACGGCACCTGCCCGGCGGGCAAGTGTACCGCACTGCTGAAGTTCCATATTGATCCGGACAAGTGTAAGGGATGTACGCTTTGTGCCAGAAACTGCCCGACGGGCGCGATCGAAGGCACGGTACGCAATCCGCATACCATCCGTCAGGATAAGTGTATCAAGTGCGGCACCTGTATGGATAAGTGTAAGTTCGGCGCGATTTCTAAGAAATAAGGGGGAAGAAGCATGGACATGATTAATTTGACAATCGATAAAATGGCCGTGCAGGTGGAGAAGGGCAGCACCATTCTGGATGCCGCCAAGAAGCTGGGGATCGACATCCCGACTCTGTGTCATCTGCATATGCATGAAATAGGGCTGAACAACCAGCCGGCATCCTGCCGTATCTGTGTGGTAGAAGTAGAGAAGCGGCGCAATCTGGCTCCGGCATGCGCGACGCCGGTTACGGAAGGCATGGTCGTGTATACCAATTCCCCGCGGGTTATCGAGGAGAGACGGACTGTGATGGAGCTGATGCTCTCGGATCATCCCAAGGACTGCCTGACCTGTGCCAGGTCCGGAGAATGCGATTTGCAGAGAACCGCGGAAAAGATGGGAATCCGTAAGGTGCGTATTACAGGAAAATCTCAGTCTACATATACGCCGGATACCAGTGTATCGATTCTGAGAGATATGAACAAATGTATTATGTGCCGCCGTTGTGAAACTGTTTGTAATCAGGTGCAGACGGTAGGAGCGCTGTCCGGTGTTAACCGTGGATTTGAAGCGGTTGTGTCAACGTCCTTCCAGGCGCCTCTGGCGGAGTCCGTATGTACCTATTGCGGACAGTGCGTACAGGTATGTCCCGTAGGCGCTCTGACCAGCAACGCCAGTGCCTCAGAGCATCTGATCGAGGATCTGGCGGATCCGGACAAGATCGTGATTGTCAATACGGCTCCGGCAGTGCGTGCGGCCCTGGGTGAAGAGTTCGGCTATGAGGCCGGAACGTCCGTTACCGGGAAAATGGTGGCGGCACTGCGTAAGATTGGCTTTGATTATGTATTTGATACCGATTTTGCCGCGGATGTGACCATTATGGAAGAGGCGACAGAGCTGGCGGAACGCATCCAGAAGTACGTCAAGGGAGAACCGGTGGCGCTGCCGCTGATGACCTCCTGCTGCCCGGCCTGGATCAACTTTATTGAGACACAGTATCCGGAATATCTGGCACTGCCGTCTTCGGCAAGATCGCCGCAGCAGATGTTCGGCGCGATTGCCAAGAATTATTTCGCGGATAAGCTCGGTGTACAGCGTGACAAACTGGTCGTAGTCTCTGTAATGCCCTGTATCGCCAAGAAGTTCGAAGCGCAGCGCGAGGAGTTTGGTACGGACGGCAATCCGGATGTGGATTATTCCATCAGTACACATGAGCTGGCTTCCGTGATCAAGCAGTTCAATCTGGATCTGAAGAATCTGGACGAGGAAGAGTTTGATGATCCGCTGGGTGAGTCGACCGGCGCGGCCGTCATCTTCGGTAAGACCGGTGGTGTAATGGAAGCGGCCCTGCGTACAGCATATGAATGGCTGACAGGAGAGACGCTGGAGAATGTGGAGTTCGAGGATGTGCGCAGCACCTCTTCCGGCATCAAGAAAGCTTCTGTTAAGATCGGGGATCTTACCTTGAATCTGGCAGTGGCCAGTGGCCTGGGAAATGCGCGCAGAATCATGGAAGAGATCAAGGCCGGCAATCCGGATCAGCTCCATGCGGTAGAGATCATGGCTTGCCCGGGCGGATGCGTGAACGGCGGAGGCCAGCCCTACAATCACGGAGATTTCAATGTGGTCCGCAAACGTCAGCAGGCGCTGTGCAGTGAGGATCAGAGTAAGTCGATCCGTAAATCGCATGAGAATCCTTTTGTGAAGAAGCTCTACAGCGAGTATATGGGACAGCCGGGACACGGCAAGTCGCATGAACTTCTGCATACGGTATATCAGAAGAAGGACAGAATCTAAAAAATACGCAGGGCCTGCCGCGGCGGGCCCTGTGTTCTTTTATACATATTGACATTTTGGGGAAAACGGTGTACATTAGACAGGTGAGAAGCAGAATATGGATCAAGGGAGGAAGCAATATGAAGATTGTTGTCATCGAGCCTCTGGGCGTAAAGCAAGAGGCCTTGGATACATTGGCTTCGGAGATCCTGCCGCAGGGGGCAGAGGTCGTTTATTATGGCAATCGTGCCGGGAGTACACAGGAGCTGATCGAGCGCGGCAAGGACGCGGATGTGATTATCGTGGCCAATCAGCCGTTGCCTGCGGAAGCGATTCGTGGCTTTGAGAAACTGAAGCTCTTGTCAGTCGCTTTTATCGGTTATGATCATGTGGCGATGGACGCGTGCCGGGAGAAGGGCGTTGTGGTCTGCAACTGCGCGGGATATTCTACGGCCGCTGTAGCGGATTTGACTTTCGGACTGATTCTTGGCCTGTACCGGAATATTGGAGAGTGTGACCGCAGAATCCGGCAGGGCGGCACCAAGGAGGGACTCATAGGTCCGGAGCTGGAGGGCAAAAAGTTCGGCGTCATAGGAGCCGGAGCCATCGGACAGCGTGTCATAAGGATCGCGCAGGCCTTTGGATGCGAAGTGTATGCCTACAGCCGTACAGAGAAGGAGATACCGGGTGTCGTATGGACCGATCTGGATACGCTTCTGGAAGAATGCGATATCGTATCTTTGCATGTGCCGCTTAGCGACAGCACCCGTGGCCTGATCGGTCAGGAGCAGCTGCGTAAGATGAAGAATACGGCGATCCTGATTAACACGGCCAGAGGGCCGGTGGTGGACAGCGAGGCGTTGGCTGCGGCGCTGGAGCAGGGAGAGATTGCCGGCTGCGGTGTGGATGTCTTTGAGACGGAGCCGCCGATTGCCGACCACGTGCTGTATCATACGCCGCATACGCTGCTGACTCCGCATGTAGCGTTCGCTACGGTGGAAGCGCTTGTCAAGAGGGCAAGGATTGCCTATGAGAATGTGAAAAAATGGGGAGAGGGACAGCAGCAGAATCGGGTGGATTAAAAAGGCACATCTTTTTACACCTTGTTCATAACCTATTCATGTTTTTTCGATACAATTTAACAAAACTGTAGATCAGGAGGAGAAAGCCTTGATAGAAGTGAAAAATCTGGTAAAGCGATACGGCAACCATCTGGCGTTGGACAACGTGTCTTTTACCATACAAAAAGGCGAGGTTGTAGGTTTCCTGGGGCCGAACGGCGCAGGTAAGTCTACGACGATGAACATTATTACCGGATATCTCTCATCCACAGAGGGAGATGTTCTGGTAGACGGCGTGAGCGTACTGGAACAGCCGGAGAAGGCTAAGCAGAAGATTGGATATCTGCCGGAGCTTCCGCCGCTGTACACGGATATGACGGTGAACGAGTACCTGAGTTTTGTCTGTGACCTGAAGGGTGTTCCGTCCAAGCAGAAGGAAGAGACGCTGGTCAGAGTGACCAAACAGGCCAGAATCAGTGATGTCCGTAAGCGTCTGATCCGGAACCTGTCCAAGGGATATAAGCAGCGTGTAGGTATTGCGCAGGCACTGGTGGGCAATCCGGAAGTGCTGATTCTGGACGAGCCGACCGTAGGTCTGGACCCCAAGCAGATCACGGAGGTCCGGGATCTGATCAAGAATCTGAGCGAAGAGCATACACTGATCATCAGCTCTCATATCCTGGCGGAGGTACAGGCGGTCTGCGACCGTGTCATCATCATCAATAAGGGACGTATCGTGGCGACGGATACGCCAGACAACCTGGCGAAGTCCGCCATCAAGAGCAACAAACTTGAGATGCGGATCAAGGGCCCCAAGAATGACGTGCTGAACGGAATCGCGCAGATTCCGGGCGTGGCTTACGCGGAGATCGTTCGAATCCGTGAAGAGGGTGCTGTAGATGTCAACGTAGAGATGGCGGACGAGGCAGATGCCAGAGAAGCGATCTTTGAGTTCTGCAGCAGCAATCATTATCCGATTCTGCTGATGAAGACAGCAGAGGTGAATCTGGAGGATATCTTCCTGCAGATCACCGGAGAAAGAGAGGCGAGAAGAGGATGAAAGCCGTATATTTAAAGGAATTGCGCAGTTATTTTACAACGCCTCTGGGATATGTCTTTATGGCATTCATGCTGGTGCTGTTCGGAATCTATTTTATGCTGTACGGACTGATCTATCAGTCTTCGGACTATAGTTATGTACTGAATGCGGTAACTCTGCTGATTTTGTTTGCGCTGCCGCTTCTGACGATGCGGATGTTCTCGGAAGAGATGAAGAACCGTACGGATCAATTGCTGTTTACCGCGCCCGTTAAGGTGTGGAAGATTGTGCTGGGAAAATATCTGGCAGCGATGACACTGTTCACTCTGGCGCTGGCGATCACCATGTTCCAGCCCATCGTTCTGTCCGCTCTGGGCGGTTCCGTACCGATTCAGAAGGTGGTCGGAGGCTATATCGGATTCTGGCTGTACGGCTGCGCTTTTACCGCGATCGGTATGCTGATCTCCTCCATGACGGAGAATCAGCTGGTAGCGGCAATCGCGAGCATCGGTGTGTTCATGCTGATCTTCCTTCTGGACGGTGTGGCCAGCATGCTGCCCTCTACCCGGATTTTCGCGCTGGGAGTCGTGATTGTAGCGCTTCTGATCGTAGCGTTCCTGATCTATCGAGCGATCAAGGATATCTATGTTACAGGGATTGTAGCTGTGGTATGCGTTGCCGCGGCAGTGCTGCTGTTCTTCTTTGTCCCCAGCCTGTATGACAATCTGCTGGTCAACGTAGCGGATTGGGCATCTCTGGTAACACGTTACACCGATTTTTACACGGGTGTATTTGATTTCTCTAATGTCGTCTTCTATCTGTCCTTCACTGTATTCGTTGTCTTCTTGACGGTTCAGGTGATTGAGAAGAGAAGATGGAACTAAGGAAGGAGGAGCAGACACATGGGAAAATTCAGTTTTAAGAATACCGCCAAAAAGAATAAAAATCTAAAGTACGGCGGCTACATGACGATTGTGGTTATTTTTGCCCTGATTGCTCTGATTGTTGTGAATCTCCTGTTCCAGCAGCTGAAGATCACGGTCGATCTGACGCCGGAACAGCTCTACACGATCGGTTCCAAGACCAAGCTGATTCTGGAAAATGTAGAGGATGACGTGACGATCTATGGATTGTACGTGACCGGTAAGGAGAATGACTCCGCGGTATCGCTGATCGAAGATTATATCAAGAACTGCAATAAGGTATCCTATCAGCAGGTGGATCCGTATACCAATCCTGAATTTACACAGCCGTACCGTCAGGACAACGAGACCATCGCAAGCAACAGCCTGATCGTGGTCAACGACCGGACCGGCAAGTATAAGATCGTAAGTGAAAATGATCTGTATCAATATAAGAGAACACTGAATCAGTCCACCTATCAGTATGAATATGAGGTGACAGCATTTAAGGCAGAGGAAGCTCTGACTTCCGCGATTCAGTATGTAATCAGCGAGAATACGCCGGTACTCTACACCCTGACGGGACATGGAGAGACAGCGCTGGACAGCAGTATCGCGACCCTTCTGGGCAAGGCAAATTTCCAGATCAAGGACCTGAATCTGCTGATGCCGGATGAGGAACTGACGGCCAATAACTATACGGTTGTCATGATCAACAACCCGATGCAGGATCTGAGCAAGCAGGAGTATGAGACGCTGCAGGCTTACCTGGATGACGGCGGCCGGCTGCTGCTGAACCTCAGCGTGAACTATCCGGAAAACATGACCAATTTCGACACGCTCCTGGCCCGTTATGGTGTCAGCGTGGAACAGGGATCTCTGATCGATACCAATGCCAACTATTATTATGGCTATGTAAACTTCCTGCTGCCGGATCTGGGCGACCACGATGTGACAGAGGATGTATCGCAGAAGCAGGTGCTGGTGCCGATGCCGATCGCCCTGAAGGTGGAAGAGGACAGAAACCGCGCGACGCAGATCACGCCGATCCTTACAACCTCTGACGACGCGATTGTCAAGAAGGATAAGAACAGCGACGTAATGGACTATGAAGATGGCGATGTCAAGGGCCCCTTCTATGTCGGACTGATGGTGGAAGAATCGCTCTCTGCCGGCAGCGAAGTAAAGAATACCCGGATCGCGGTACTGGGCAGCTCCCTGATGTTTGATTCTCAGAATTATATGACGGGCGCCAATTACGACCTGCTGTACAATACTCTCAATTATCTGCAGACAGAAGTAGATACTCTGTACATCAGCGCAAAGGAGTATGTGACTGATACGCTGACCATTACCGAAGCCAATATGGTAGGATGGAGCATCGTATTTGTAGTGGCGATACCGCTGGCACTGGTCGTAGCCGGACTGGTTGTTTGGTCACGGAGGAAGCATCTATGAGTAAAGGCAAGAAGCTGGCAGTCTTTGCCGGTGTCCTGGTACTGTTGATCGCGGCGTGGCTTGTGATCGCAGTACTGCAGAAGAACGGCGTAATGCCGGGGGGAGACTCTTCCGAAGAGTCCTCTTCTACGATCAGTACAAACAGTGAGTATCTGCTGCAGAGGGACAAGACGGAGATTGCCTCGATCGATGTGAAGAATGAAGGCGCGGAATATACGTTGGTATCCAAGCTGACGCAGTCGCAGGATTCCAGCGGTAATGAGAAGACCGAGCAGAGCTGGTATCTGAAGGATCATGAAGACTGGGAGCTGACGTCTTCGGTGATTAACAGCCTGTCTTCCGTTGGTTCGGCGCTGATGCAGGTAAGCACTGTGGCCGAGAATAAGGCAGAGGTGCAGCTGTCCAACTATGGATTGTCCAAGCCGTATGCGGAGATGACTGTTCATTATACGGACGGGACATCCGTAACCGTTAAGGTCGGCGATACCACGCCGGACGGCAGCTATCGATATGCGGTGCTGTCCGATCACGACGGTGTTTACACTGTATATAAGAGTGTCGCGACATATGCTGCTTATGATCTGACCAACCTGCGCAGTATTACGATTGAGCAGATCAATGTTGAAGAGGAACTGACATACCTCCTGCTGGAGGAAAAGGACGGGCGTCCGATTGAGATACGCACCTGGGAAGACGGAGAGACGCATGATGAGATCTACGACACCTCCCCGTATAAGATGCTGAGTCCTTATGGCGACTGGCCGTGGACCGTTGTGACCGGCAACCTTTCCGATTATTTCGGATCTTATGAGTCTGTATCCATCGAGAAGCTGGTAGAGGCGGACGCGGCGGATCTGGACAAGTACGGTCTGGGAGATGCCAGTTTTGAGCACCATGTCAAGGTTACGACAAGGGTTCAGGATACTTCGTCCGAGAATTCCGGCAGCGATACAGTTAAGTATGAGTACCATACAGCGGATTATTATTTCGGCACCTCCGCGGGCGATGACCTGATCTATTTCCGTCAGGGCGGTTCCAATGATGTCTATACGGTCAAGGAGAGTTCTTTGGATTGCTTTGATTTTGAGCCTTTCGATTACATTCAGAAGATCATATTCCTGTATGATATTCAGAAGGTAGATTCTTACTCTGTAACCGGAAACGGGCAGACCTATGAGGGCACGATTCTCCGTCAGGATGAGTCGGAGGTATCCTCTACAGATGAGTCCTCTGCGGAGCGTCTGGCGGTATACTATCTGAACGGCGTACTGAAGGAAGAGAAGGCCTTTAAGACACAGTATCAGAACGTCATCGGAATCATGATGGACTATGAGATTGAGCCGGGCGAGGATCTGCAATATGATAAGAATGATAAGGTTACGATCACTTATCACTATACCGATGGAGAGACGGAGAAAGTAGAGTTCTATCGTTTGAATGAGTTCTATTATGTCACTCCGTGGGGCGAATCCTGGATGGCCTGCAACGCGCAGCAGTTCGATACCATGTGGAAGGGTTTTGAAGAGCTCGCGCAGGAATAAATCATTTCGTCAAAAATTATGGAAGGATGGGCATTTGACAGAAGCAACTTCTATCAAACTGCCCGTCTTTTTTTGGTTGACAGCCGAAAGGAAATGTGGTAAAATCCAATATGTACGAACGAATGTGTACTATACACGGACACTACAAAGAGGAGGGCGCGCATTGAATACAGAATATTATCTGGTCAAGTGCAGTGCATTACCGGAGGTTCTGATCAAGGTGGTCGAGGCCAAGAAGATGCTCAGCTCCGGAGAAGCCAGGACGGTACAGGAAGTGACGGAGAAGCTGGGAATCAGCCGCAGCTCGTTTTATAAATACAAAGACGATATAGAGCCATTGGCGGAGGGCCTGCACAGTCGTTCGGTTACAATCTCGTGTGTGTTGAAGGATCAGCCTGGAGTATTGTCGGAAGTCCTGGAGACGATCTCGGAGGCCAGGATGAATATCCAGACGATCTATCAATCAGTTCCCACAGGAGGATTAGCGGAGATTTCGATCAACGTGCAATGTGGAACAGAGGATACGCATATTGAGAAATTGCTGGAGGCAATCCGGATGGTGAAAGGAGTAGCGTCAGTTAGACTGGTGGCGCGGGATTGATATGAGAAAAATTGCAATATTAGGTTACGGGACAGTAGGTTCGGGCGTGGCGGCCGTTTTGGAAAACAGCCGCAGGGAGGTGGCTCGAAAACTAGGCGATGAAGTTGAGGTTGCCGCGGTGTTGGATCTGCGGGACTTCCCGGGAGATCCGATTCAGAAAAAGATTGTACATGATTTTTCAGCGGTCGTCAGCAACCCGGAGATCGAAGTTGTAGCAGAGGTGATGGGCGGCATCCATCCGGCATATGAGTTTGTCAGCCAGGCGCTCGCGGCCGGAAAGCATGTGGTTACCTCTAACAAAGAGCTGGTGGAGGCCAGGGGAGCGGAACTGGGAGAGATCGCGAGGGCTCATCAGGTCAGCTTTTTGTTCGAGGCAAGCGTAGCGGGCGGAATTCCCATCCTGCGGACGATCAATACGGCGATGATTCAGGAAGAGATCTATCGGATCACAGGTATTTTGAACGGAACGACCAACTATATTCTGGAGCTTATGGAGAATGCGGGCGCAAGCTTTCAGGAGGCGTTGGCGGATGCGCAGGCAAAAGGATATGCGGAGCGCAAGCCGGAAGCGGATGTGGAAGGCTATGACGCGTCGCGCAAGATTGCGATTCTGGCTTCGATGATCTGTGGCCGCCACATCAGCTATGAGGATGTGCCGACGCAGGGCATCAGCAAGATTACGAGTGAGGATATCGCCGCGGCGACGGCATTGGGTGGCCGCCTGAAGCTGATCAGCAATTGTCAGAAGGAGAATGGACGCTTTTACGCATCGGTAGAGCCCATGTTTGTCCCGGGCCATCATATGCTGGCTTCTGTCAACAGCGTATATAATGCGGTTATGGTAAAGAGCAGCATGCTTTCAGATACCATGTATTATGGTAAGGGTGCGGGTAAGCTGGCAACAGCAAGCGCGGTAGTCGCGGATATTTTGGCTGCTCTGAACGGAAACGGCGTTTATGAGATGAACGTCTGGAGTGTAGAACGGGAGGAACCGATTCATCCGGGAGACCGCCCCAGCAGCTATATGATTCGTGTAGAAGGGGCTCAGATTGGGGACGAGCGGTTGGAGGAGATCGTTCCGGTCAAAGACGGCTGGTGCGGAGTGACCGTTCAGGTTACAAGACAGCAATTGGAAGAGCTGATGGGCAAGATCAGCGAACAGGCCAGAGTGTGCAGTGTGTTCCGCAAAATAGAAGAATAAGCAATGATAAAAGTGCAGCCAGCGGGTTGCACCTCATAAGACAGGTTTCATATTTTAAGAGAGAACAGCGTGGCGAAGGTCACGCTGTCTGCTTTTTGTGGCGTGGTTGGCCATCTCGGAAAGAATACTCTTGGGCAGCAAGTACGATATCTTCGAGATTAATGGTGGTATTGTCAGCCCGATTTTTGAAGATGGTATTGAAGTATTAAATAAACAGCAACAGAAAGTTCAGGAAGATATCCTCAAGCTTAAAAGTCTTGAAACAATGATTGGTCTTCGCATTGAACAAATATCACTTGGAAATGAAGTGTTGCAGAAGACGGTTCCGGAGTTTTCTGTTATTGAACTGGAAAAAGAAGTTCCTCTTTATCTTGGCGAAAAAATCGATTGTACATGGGATGAAATTACTGATGATATGGTAATAGAGTTTTATTCAAAATGTGAAAGACTTGGATTTCCAATGATTTTTTCAAACGGGCAGATGAAAAGCAGGGAAAATATCCTGTCAGGCGGGACAGAAATTATATCTAATATATACATCTTAAATATATCTATAAAAATAACCACTGACAAATGTTTGCCGGTGGTTGTTTTTAATAAAATATTAAATTTCAAACGAATCTTCTGCATCTACCCACATTTGCATCGTTCCATCAAGATACAATGTTACATATTCAAGTGGTTCATCAATAGCAAGTGCATTTAATGCACAGTCTGATCCGGGTGTAGTTTTTAAATTCTTTTCCGATTCCCAACAGTCAATGCGAAGCATGTAACCTGCATTGGTATATACGTCAATGCTGTTTCACTGTGGATTGTATTCTGCAAATATTGTTCTCATCGTATCTTATCTCCTTATCGTTCAATCAATCATTCGTTACAAAAATCAGAAGCATTTCAATCAGTTTACCATGTCATTTTTATTTTGTGTTATACTGTTTTATATAATTTTCTTGGTCTCCGCTGCCGCTTCGGTCGGCACAGAGCAGATATCCA
>CAVGBV010000033.1:21728-23773 GCA_963627615.1 Alloprevotella sp. | reverse complement strand
CATCTACACCATCCATGGCCTCCTGCTCTGTATGGCAGATCAATACACCCTTTCCTAACGCCAGGCCATCTGCTTTCAATACGATCGGATACTTCTGATGTTTTTTCAAAAATTCCTTAGCTTCTTCACTGGAAGTAAACTCCCAAAAATCAGCTGTGGGAATATGATATTTTTTCATCAGATTCTTAGAGAAGGCTTTGCTGCCTTCCAGAATTGCCGCATTCTTGCGTGGTCCGAACACCCGAAGTCCCACTGCTTCAAATGCGTCCACAACACCCAGCATCAGCGGATCATCCATACCAATAACGGTAAGATCAATCTTCTCCTGCTGCGCGAACTTTACCAATCCCTCTATATCTGTCGCCTTCACCAGAACACATTCCGCAAGCGCTGCAATTCCTGCGTTGCCGGGAGCGCAATAAATCTTCTCCGCTTTCGGACTCTTGGACAGCTTATGGACGATTGCATGCTCTCTGCCGCCGCTTCCTACGACCAAAATCTTCATATTCTTCATCCTTTCGTATCGGATATCTTACTCTATAACCGCTTTACCATCCTGTAACTTTATTCTTCCCTGCGTATACAGATCTACCGCCTCCGGCAGCAGCTTCCACTCTGCCTGTTCCATTACACGCTTCTGCAGAACTTCCGCCGTATCCCCCGGCAGGATCTCAACTGCCTTTTGCAGAATGATCGGGCCGGTATCCGTACCTCCGTCTACCAAATGCACTGTTGCGCCTGTCACCTTGACGCCTCTGGCCAATGCCATCTCATGCACCTTAAGTCCATACGCACCCGGTCCGCAAAAAGAAGGAATCAAAGAGGGGTGAATGTTGATAATACGTCCTTCAAACGCATCAATCACCGGCTTTCCCAATACTACGAGATATCCTGCCAAAACAATCAGCTCGATCTTGCGTTCAAGAAGAGCATCTCGGAGCGCAATCTGAAAGTCCTCCCGCTCCTTATATCTCGTTGTCGGCAGATACACGGCTTCTATCCCATGTGCCTTTGCCCTCTCCAATGCGTATGCACCCTTGCGGTTTGAAATTACACAGACGAACTCTGCATTTTTCAAACCTCCTGCCTTCTTTGCATCCAGAAGCGCCTGTAAATTTGTCCCGCCTCCGGATACCAATACCGCAACTCTCATTCCAGAATGACCTCCGGTGTCTCATGCTCGCTTTTGATCACTTCGCCAATGATATATGCCTTTTCTCCTGCCTTTTCCAGTACTTCTACCGCCTTTTCCGCATCCAGCGCATTAACGGCAACAACCATACCGATTCCCATATTGAAGGTATTAAACATTCCATGTTCGCTGACTTCGCCCTTCTCCTGCATCAGCTTGAAAATCGGCGGAATCTCCCAGCTGCCCAGTGCAATTCCCGCATCGAATCCCGCCGGAAGCATTCTCGGGATATTCTCATAAAAGCCGCCGCCGGTGATATGACTGATCGCCTTAGGATCTACTTCTTTCTTCAGAGCTTCAATCGCGTTGACATAGATTCTGGTCGGCGTCAAAAGAGACTCTCCCAATGTACAGCCAAGCTCCTCATAATACTGCGTTACTTTCTCCTTGGCATCCGCATCATTTAATCCGAAGATCTTGCGCACAAGAGAAAATCCGTTGCTGTGTACTCCCGTAGAGGCAATACCGATCAACGCATCTCCCTCTTTAATGTTCTTTCCGTCGATTACATCTTTCTTGTCGACGATACCCACAGAAAAACCGGCAATATCATACTCATCCTCAGGCATCATTCCCGGATGCTCTGCTGTCTCTCCGCCGATCAGAGCTGAATGGCCCTGAACACATCCTTCTGCGACACCCTTTACGATTTCGGCAATCTTCTCCGGTTCGTTCTTGCCACAGGCAATATAGTCCAGGAAGAACAGCGGAGACGCGCCGGAGCAGATGATATCATTCACGCACATCGCAACTGCATCGATACCGATCGTATCATGTTTATCCAAGAGGAATGCCACCTTCAGCTTCGTACCTACGCCATCCGTACCGGACACCAGGATCGGTTCCTCCATCT
>CAVGBV010000033.1:0-21718 GCA_963627615.1 Alloprevotella sp. | reverse complement strand
GCGATGGAAAATAAGCCGCCAAAGCCGCCCAGATCCGTCACAACATTTTCATTAAAGGTTCTCTTCACATGCTCCTTCATCAGGGCGACGGCCTTATACCCAGCCTCTACATCGACTCCAGCATTTTTGTACTCAACTGCCATGGTTTTTCTCCTTTATGCTTCAATAGTCTGGGGGAAATTCCCCTTCTCATTCATTTTACTGCAATTCTTTCAAAAATTCAACAAACTTCTTCACGGATTCTGGATTTGGTGAATTTGCAATAATTCCAACGTACAACTCCTGATTTGTTCCAAATTCTGACTGAAAGAGCTCCGGTGTCCCTATCTTGATCAGCAGAGGATATGGGCCCTCGTTCTTGATCGGCCGGCCCAAAGTATCATATTCCACCGTAACTTCGCAGCTTATGATCTCCAAGCCTTCCCGTTCTTCCTCTGTAAAAAATTCATCCAGATTATAAAAATATTCGGACTCAGCATATTGTTTCATAATATCTTCATTTCCAATGACAATATCAATGCTCTTTGCCGCGACAAGCGCCATAAACTTTTGAGCATTATAATATGCCGTCTGATACTCATCATCTTTCATTATCATGGCAGATACCTGAATCTCCTGCCGGTCCGTACATAATTCCGGCAGCAATTCATTCAGCTTCTGCTGAAACTCCTCTGTTTCCAGATTTACATTTTCGCTGGAAGCCGTAACAATCGCTAATGAGGGCTTTTTCGGCGGATGGATTACATAATGATCCAGCGCCCACGCTCCGATCAATATCGCAATGATACCAATTACAATCGGCAGTCTATAATAATTATTGATGTGCGTCAGCTTTTCCCGGAATGTCATTTTCTTGAAAGCGGCTTTTTCTTTTTCTTTCTCGTATTTTAACATTGTAACCTCCGTCTAAAAGATATAAAGTACTTTAGAATATTGTACCGGGCATTTTTCGATAATTCAACATTTTTCTGCAAACATCCTGTGAATAAATCGTTAATTTATAATGCTGTCCATCCTCCGAAGAGCTCTCTCAAAAGAGAGTACAAATGCCTTCTCTCTTCAACCGCAAGGCTTGCAAAGCTGCCTTTTTGTTCCTCCCGAAGGGCTCCTTCCGGAACATATGCTTTTGTAAATCCAAGTCTTTGTGCCTCTTTCAATCGGAGTTCCATGGACGGCACCCTTTTTAGTTCTCCGGTTAATCCCACATCTCCGATAAAAACCGTCCCCTTAGGCAGAGGCTTTTCGCGCACCGAAGATGCTAATGAAACGATGACCGCAAGATTGACCGACTGCTGCATCAGCTTTAGGCCGCCTGTCGATTTCAGAACAACATTTTTATCATACAGCGGCATCTTCCCGCGCTGCTCCAAAATCGAAATCAAGGTTGCCAGCTGATCCCGCTTCATACATTCTGAGATTCTGGAGGGATAAGGGGTGAAACTTTGAGAAATCAATGTCTCCACTTCCGCAATCACCGGTCTTGTTCCTTCTTTTATTACAGTCAACGCGCTGCCTGTAACCGGTTCTGCACGTTGGGTCATAAAATATTCGGATGGATTTTCAATGGCCGTGAGTCCCTGTTCCTCCATCAGAAAGAAGCCCATCTCTCCTGTACTTCCAAAACGGTTTTTGGTTGCGGAGAGAATTCGCAGTTCTTCCTCTGTATCCGCTTCCATATACAAGACCGTGTCTACCATATGCTCCAGCGATCGGACACCCGCCAATTCATCATCTTTAGTTAACTGTCCTGTCAAAAAGACAGCTCTCGGATGTTCCGGATTTTTGGCGATACTCAGCAGCACTCCTGTACACTCCATTGTCTGTGTCGGTGTCCCAGGCCTGGATGTCAGTTCTGATAATGCGAAGGTCTGAATACTATCAATAATAATCAGCTGCGGATCCGTCTGTTCAATTGCACTCAACACTTCATTCATAGAAGAAGTGGACAGCACATATATTCCCTCATGAATCAGCGGCAAAATCCGTTCAGCCCGTCTTCTCAGCTGGCTCTCACTCTCTTCCCCGGAAGCATACAGCACATTATATCCCTGCTCTGCTAATCTTTGTGCCGCCTGCAGCAGGAGTGTGGACTTTCCGGCTCCCGGCTTAGCCGCCAGGACTGTCATAGAATCTCGTATAATCCCGCCGCCCAGAACACGGTCCAATTCTCCAATTCCGGTAACAAGCCGTTCACTCGCATCATATCGGACCTGCTTCAGACGGCTAATCTTCGCCTTTCCCTTTGTGTACGTATTTCCTACAGAAGAAGCAGTCGCCCGGCCCAGTCCGGCGGATACACTTTCCTCCGCTTCATTAACCGGCTTCATTTTATTCCATGTATGACACTCCGGGCATTGTCCAAGCCATTTGGCCGTTTCATACCCGCATACCTCACAACGATACTTCTCTTTTTTCTTTGCAGCCATTTTCCTACTCCATTTTCAGCTGTACTTTCTGATCCGCCGCCTCGATAACCAGACGTTTTCCAGGCTGTATCCTTCCATCCAAAAGCATCTGAGCGACTTCATCTTCAATCTCGCTTTGCAGCAGTCGGCGAATCGGCCTGGCTCCATACGCTGCATCAAATCCCTTTCTGGCAATCTGCTTTTTGGCCTCCTGTGTTAAAACCACTTCCGATACCTTGGTTGCCTTTTGAATTCTATCCGCGATTTCCGCAAACAAAAGTTCCACAATCTGCTCGATATGTTCCTGGCTCAATGGATGAAATACCAGAATATCATCGATTCTATTCAGGAATTCCGGACGGAATAAGCGCTTCACTTCCTCCATCACATTTTTCCGCATGACTTCATACTTTTCTTTTTCTGTCTCTTCCGCCGCAAATCCCAGTCTTGCCGGAGCAATAATATTCCTTGCTCCGACATTGGATGTCATAATGATTACAGTGTTGCGAAAATCCACCTTCCGTCCCTGTGCGTCCGTAATCTGGCCATCATCCAGAATCTGAAGCAAAACATTGAAGATATCCGGGTGCGCCTTTTCGATTTCATCAAACAGAACTACGCTGTATGGATGACGCCGTACTTTCTCTGAGAGCTGTCCGCCTTCCTCATACCCTACATATCCAGGGGGAGAACCCAATAACCTCGATACGGTATGCTTCTCCATATATTCCGACATATCCAGGCGGATCAATGCCTTCTCATCCTCGAACAGCGCCTCAGATAAAGCCTTTGTCAATTCAGTTTTTCCAACTCCCGTCGGTCCCAAAAACAGAAAAGAACCAATCGGCCGATGAGGGTCCTGCAGTCCTGCCCGGCTGCGCCGAATCGCTTTGGACAGCTTCTGCACCGCTTCTTCTTGACCAATCACTCTCTGATGCAGCCGTTCCTCCAATTTCTGTAGGCGCTGACTCTCCTCTTCGCTCAATCTCTCTGCCGGAATTCCAGTCCACTCCGAAACAACCTGCGCAATTTCCTTCTCACCCACACGGCAGTTTCTCTTCCCTGGTCGACGTTCCTGCCCGTGCGGTCCCTCAGAAAGCTTTTGAATGGCATCCATATCTCCCTGCAGCAGTGCCTGTTCCAATTTCTGTTCTCTATTCAGCAGTACATTTCTGCTTTGTTCTTCCTTCAGTCTTGCCTTAGCCGCCGCCTCATCCATGAGATCAATTGCTTTATCCGGCCAAAAACGATCGTTAATATACCTTCCGGACATCTTAACCGCCGCTTCCATCGCTGCGTCTTCGATTGTCACTCCATGATGCTCTTCATATCTGGGTCGCAATCCCTTCAGAATCAGCAGCGTATCCTCTTCTGTCGGCTCCTCCACCCGTACAGGCTGAAACCTCCGCTCCAAGGCCGGATCCTTTTCAATATACTTGCGGTACTCATCCAACGTTGTCGCTCCGATTACCTGTACCTCTCCCCGTGCCAAAGCCGGCTTAAGCATATTGGAGATATCCATGGCGCCCTCTGCGGCTCCTGCTCCTACAATCGTATGCAGTTCATCTATAAACAGCAGCACATTCCCCCTGTCCGCTATTTCCTCTAACAGGCGCTTTACTCTTTCTTCAAATTCTCCCCGGAATTTAGATCCGGCAATCATCCCTGCCAGATCCAACCGCAGCAAAACCTTATTGCGAAGCAATTCCGGTACTGTGCCCTGAACCATTCTCATGGCCAATCCCTCTACAAGAGCACTTTTCCCGACACCCGCCTCGCCCAGAAGGCATGGATTATTCTTAGCCCGCCGCAGCAGAATCTGAATGACTCGCTGCGTCTCCCGCTCTCTTCCGATTACAGGATCGATTTTCCCCTCTTTGGCAAGCTGCAGAATATCCTCACAATAACTTTGCAGAGCAAGCTCTTCGGAATTATCCGATGGTCCTGCTGCTGTTTCTGCTGTTCCAGGTTTGGGAACTGCGCTCTCTATCATACTTAACGCCTGCGGGACACGGATCCCGGCCTGTGCCAGATATAGCATCGCGGGAATCATCGGGCTCTTTAATATTGCCATAAGCACATGCTCCGTCCCGGTCTGCAGCACCTCAGCCTGATGTGCCTCCGCCGCAGCATCGTCCAATAACTTGCGTCCTCTTGCTGATATCCGAAGCGGTTCTACGCTCTCCAATGCAGGTTCTTCCATTTTGGGGATCATTTCAACTATATTGGCATATGTGATCTGCTGCGCTTTCAGAACCATAGCCGCCATACTCTCTTCCTGACGGAGGATTCCCAACAGGATATGCTCCGTTCCAACATAGCGGTACCCCAGTGCCTCCGCCTCACGCTCCGCCTGCTTCAATGCCTGTTTTAACTGTTTTGTATAGTTCTCCACCCTATCTCCTCCTGCCGCTATCATTTCAAGAGCTGCTTCAAAAACTGTCCTGTATAGGAACCCTCTACCTTAGCCACTTCCTCCGGTGTTCCGACTGCGATCACCTGTCCGCCCTGATCTCCGCCCTCCGGTCCAAGATCGATCAGATAATCTGCCGTTTTGATCACGTCCAGATTATGCTCAATCACCAGAACCGTGTTGCCGCCATTCGTCAGTGTCTGCAAGATATCTACTAATTTATGCACATCCGCGAAATGCAATCCCGTCGTCGGCTCATCCAAAATATAGATTGTTTTTCCGGTACTCCTGCGGGAGAGCTCCGTCGCAAGTTTTACACGCTGCGCTTCGCCGCCGGAGAGAGTTGTCGACGGCTGTCCCAGTTTAATATAGGACAACCCTACATCGTATAAGGTTTGCAGTTTAGATTCAATTCTCGGCACATTTTCAAAAAAGCTCAACGCCTCTTCTACTGTCATGTCCAGAACATCCGCAATCGATTTGCCATGATATTTTACCTCCAGCGTCTCCCGGTTGTAGCGCTGTCCATGACACACTTCACAGGGAACATAAACATCTGGCAAAAAATGCATCTCTATCTTAAGAATACCATCGCCCGAACACGCTTCACACCGACCCCCGCGGATATTAAAGCTGAATCTGCCTTTCTGATATCCTCGTACCTTAGCCTCCTGTGTCGCCGCGAACAGATCCCGAATCATATCAAACAGCCCGGTATAAGTTGCCGGATTGGAACGCGGCGTACGGCCTATCGGCGACTGATCGATATTGATGACTTTGTCCAAATATTCCATTCCTTCAATAGACTCATATCGTCCCGGTCTAAGCCTTGCATGATTCAGCTCTTTGGCCAGAATTTTATATAAGATCTCATTCACGAACGTACTCTTACCTGATCCGGATACTCCTGTTACACAGGTAAAAACACCCAGCGGAATAGCAAAATCTGTTCCTTTGAGATTGTTCTGCCATGCTCCGTACAGCTTCAGCCACCTTCCATCACAGCTGCGCCTTTTCTTAGGAATCTCTATCTTCTTCCGTCCGCTCAGGTAGTCCCCTGTCAAAGATTCCTTACAATTCATGATATCCTGAAGCGTCCCCTGGCAAACCAGCCTGCCTCCATTGATTCCAGCTTCCGGACCTATATCCACAATATGGTCTGCCACACGCATTGTGTCCTCATCATGCTCTACAACAATCAGCGAGTTTCCAAGATTCTTCAGATGCTGCAATGTTTTCAACAGTTTCGCATTGTCCCGCTGATGCAGTCCTATACTCGGTTCATCCAGAATATAAAGAACCCCCATCAATCCGGAACCGATCTGCGTTGCCAGGCGGATTCTCTGCGCCTCACCGCCGGATAGTGTTCCAGCCGAACGTGACAGCGTGAGATAGTCCAGTCCTACATCCTTCAGAAAACCGACACGGGCACGCAGCTCCTTCAAAATCTGTGCTGCGATCAGCTGCTGCGTCCGATTTAATGGCATATTAGAGAAAAACTCCGTCAGCTTCCGTATAGACATATCGGTTACCTCTGCAATATTTTTATCACATACCGTAACAGCCAATGCCTCCGGCTTTAAACGCTGTCCGTGACATACCGGGCACTCCAGATTGGTCATATACTCCTCATATTCAGCTTTCATTGAATCGCTGGATTCCTGATAGCGCCTCTGCAGATTTTTGAGAAGTCCTTCAAATTCCACATGATAGGTCTTATCACCAAACCTTCCATTATAATCAATATCCAGTTTGTCCCCCTTCATTCCATACAGCAGAATATCCTGTACTTCTTTTGACAGATTCTGAAATGGTGTATCCAACGAAAAATGATATTTCAGCGACAGCTGTTCCAAAATCTTATATGTGAAACTCTCCGGCTGATTGGAGGACATCCACCCCGGCGCGCTGATTGCACCCTGCCGCAGAGAGAGGCTGCGATCCGGGATCACCATATCCGGGTCAAACTTCATCAAATACCCGATTCCAGTACACTCGGGGCAAGCTCCAACCGGATTGTTAAAGGAAAACATTCTCGGCTGCAGCTCTTCAATGCTGATTCCGCAGTCTGGACAGGCAAAATTCTGACTGAACAACCTTCTCTGCGGCTCTCCTGCCACATCGACCATGAGCAAGCCTTCGGAAAGACGCAGCACTGTCTCAATGGAATCCGTCAGACGTTTACGCAATCCTTCCCGAATAATCAGGCGGTCCACCACAATCTCAATGTCATGCTTTTTATTCTTATCCAGCTCAATACTCTCATCTAACTGGTATAAACTACCGTCTACATACACACGAACAAAACCAGAACGTTTGGCACTCTCCAGCACCTTGGTATGCTGTCCCTTTCTGCCGCGCACAACCGGTGCGAGGAGCTGAATGCGGCTCCCCTCCGGCAGTGCCAGGAGCTGATCTGCCATCTGGTCCACGGTCTGCTTTTCAATCTTACGTCCGCATTTCGGACAATGCGGAATCCCCACTCTCGCATATAGCAAGCGAAGGTAATCATAGATCTCCGTTACCGTTCCTACTGTGGAACGCGGATTTCTTGAAGTTGTTTTCTGATCGATCGAAATTGCCGGTGAGAGTCCGTCGATACTATCTACATCCGGCTTTTCCATCTGTCCCAGGAACTGCCTTGCATAGGAAGACAACGACTCCATATACCGCCGCTGCCCCTCCGCAAATATCGTATCAAAAGCCAACGAAGACTTACCGGAACCGGATAGCCCTGTAAAAACTACCAACTGATTCCTTGGGATCTTAACATCTATATTCTGCAAATTATGCTCTCTTGCGCCCTGAACGTGTATATATTCCTGCATTGCTTCCTCCCTGTCTTGGCTGCTATGGATAAAAGCAGCGAACAAATGTTCTTGTACGGTTTATTATAGAGTATTTTACCCACTTCGTCAAGATCTTTTTTATGGAATTAGGAAAAACTTCATTTTATAAGAAACACGCCTGGATTTCCATTTTCAGGTTTCCCAGGCGCATGCATTCTTATGCTTTTATCATCATTCTGAGAGCCTCTGCAGAATTGTCTCCAAAAGCTTTCCGGTATTCAATCCCTCGGCATTGACAGTGATCTGTGCATATTTTTCATATAAAGCTGTCCGCTCATTATACAAATCCCTTAGTGTCTGTCCTTCCTTAAGAACAACACCCCGCTGACGCACATTGCTCAGACGGGAAGCAATCTCTTCATAAGAAAGCTGAATATAGACAACAATATCCTGCGCAACATATTGCTCCATCGCTTCCGTACAGTAAACAGCACTGCCACCGGTCGCAACCACGGTATGCTCTCCTCCGATAGACAAATTCACATCATTTTCTATCTTTAAGAATCCATCGTTCCCATACTCTGCGATCAATTCCCGCAAAAGCTTTCCATAACGATTCTGAATCAGCAGATCCGCATCCACAAAGTCATATCTCAGCGCCTTTGCCAGCAAAACTCCGATTGTACTTTTTCCGCATCCAGGCATTCCGATCAAAATCACATTTTTCATTCGATACACAACCCCTTCTTCAATGAATCTCCAGCATAAAAATTATATCAGATCTTCCATGATATTTCAACAGGATTTCATATTCGAATGCCTTCCTCTCCAATACGGTAAAGTTGCTCTTTTTTTGTCCGAAGTCCTGTGATATAATAGAAATGGTTTGATATTTATTGTAGGAGGTGTTGTTTTGGAAGACCAAACCAAACCCTTTAAACTTGTATCGCAGTTTCAGCCGACCGGCGATCAACCCCAGGCTATTGAACAGCTGGTGCGCGGTTTCCAAGCCGGAAATCGCTTTGAAACGCTGCTGGGCGTCACCGGTTCCGGTAAGACTTTCACTATGGCCAACGTCATTACACAGCTGCAGAAGCCGACACTGGTATTGGCTCATAATAAAACTCTTGCCGCTCAGCTTTATAGCGAATTCAAAGAATTTTTCCCAGAAAATGCTGTCGAGTATTTTGTCAGTTATTATGATTATTATCAGCCTGAAGCCTATGTGCCGCAGACAGATCTATATATCGAAAAGGACAGTTCCATTAATGATGAAATCGATAAACTGCGTCACTCCGCCACAGCCGCGCTGTTTGAACGTCGTGATGTCATTATCGTCTCCAGTGTATCCTGCATCTATGGTCTGGGAGATCCTATCGATTACAGCAGCATGACTCTGTCGCTTCGCCCCGGAATGGTCAAAGATCGGGATGAAGTGCTTCGTCGCCTGATCGATCTTCAGTATACACGTAATGATATGAACCTGGTGCGCGGCACCTTTCGTGTGCGCGGCGATGTTCTGGAGATTGTCCCAATCTCTGAGGAGACAAGATCTTATCGCGTAGAGTTTTTCGGTGATGAGGTTGACCGAATCGTAGAGATGGATACCGTGACCGGTGAGATTCTGGCAACATGCAACCATATGCTGATTTTCCCTGCCTCTCATTATGTCATCGCGCCTGAGAAAATGGCCGGAGCCATCCGCCGAATTGAAGATGAACTGGATCAACAAGTCGCGTATTTCCGCAGCAAAGATAAACTGTTGGAAGCTCAGAGAATCTCACAGCGCACCAACTTTGATATTGAAATGCTTCGTGAAACCGGATACTGCAGCGGTATCGAAAATTATTCCAGGCATCTCTCCGGCCGCGCAGCCGGGAGTACACCGCACACGCTTCTGGATTATTTTCCGAAGGATTATCTGATGATCGTAGATGAGTCTCACATGACCCTTCCGCAGGTTCGTGGAATGTACAACGGCGACCAATCCCGAAAGACAACGCTGGTTGATTACGGATTTCGTCTCCCCTCCGCCAAGGATAATCGCCCTCTGCGTTTTGAGGAGTTTGAAAGCAAAATCCATCAGATTATGTTTGTTTCTGCTACGCCTGGTCCGTATGAAGCTGAACACGAACAGCTAAAGGCTCAGCAAGTGATCCGTCCGACCGGACTTCTGGATCCCAAGGTAGAGGTCCGTCCCTCTGAGGGTCAGATCGATGATCTATTAAATGAAATCCGTCATGTTACTGAAAAGAAGCAGAAAACTCTGATCACGACACTGACCAAAAAAATGGCGGAGGATCTGACCAAATATCTGCAGGAGTCCGGTGTAAAAGTACAATATCTCCATTCTGACATTGATACACTTGAACGCCTTGAAATCGTACGCGATCTGCGTACAGATGTCTATGATGTCCTTGTTGGCATCAACCTTTTGCGTGAAGGTCTGGACATCCCGGAGGTTTCCCTGATTGCCATTTTGGACGCGGATAAAGAAGGCTTTTTGCGTTCGGAGACCGCACTGGTGCAGACAATCGGCCGTGCTGCGCGAAATGTCGATGGACATGTTATCCTCTACGCCGATATCATCACGGATTCCATGCGCCGCGCTATGGATGAAACCGAACGCCGCCGTGATATCCAGGAAGCTTATAATACAGAGCACCATATCACTCCCCGCAGCATTCAAAAGGGCGTCCGCGATGTCATTCATGCTACCTTTGAGGCTGTAGAAAAACCTGCTTCCAAGCAGCAGGATCCTGAGGCAATGAGCAAATCTCAGCTTAAGGCAACCATCGCCAAGTTGGAAAAGGAAATGAAAAAAGCCGCCGCTGATCTTCGTTTCGAGGAAGCTGCTCAGCTTCGGGATGAGCTTCTGTATCTGCGAGGTCTTCTCCTCGAACTAAAATAAGGATGTTTATATCAAAAAATGCACTTCCCAAAGAATCAACTTGGGAAAGTGCATTTTTTCAATGAAAATTTATTTACTTATTCTTTCTGTAATTCGCGACAATTTCTCTGACTTCTTCCGGAAGTTCCTCTAAGAGAATATCATCCTCTTTTCCCACATTGTCACAAATTCGGATACTTCTCAACAATCCACTATTTCGATCTCTTTCATATACTGCTACTCCTGATTGCTCAACTTTTCCAGAGGCGTAACCCGCTTCTGTGACAATTAATGTCCATTCCACCACGCATTTCAGTCCATCATCCGTAATTGCCTCCGCGCGCACATAGAAGTTTTTGGGTGCGTCGCTGCAGATTCCAGTATAGTGTACTCTTATTGCATCCCATCCGGAATCTGCAACCTGGATCCAATCCGGACGGTATCCGCCATATGTAACATCTGGCGGAGTGATCGAAACTATTTCCTCTATACGATTTTGGATATCTCTCTCCGCATGTAATAACTCAAAATATTTTCTTATGCTCCTGTCATCAAAGTGTAAGGTGCAGGCTCTAAATATTCCGGATTGAAAATAATTCGGCGATAAGCACTAAATCCCGGAAGCCAACCATAATAAAAATAGATACGGATAGAGTCCAATAAATTCGGCTTCCGTAAATCGCCTACAATACACATTGGAATGTCAATGTCTCCCTTTTTACGATTAAAATGAACGATTACCTCACTCGCACTGCGGCCGGCAGAGGTTGTTTGTGTAATAGGATCTATCGATGCTGAATCTGCCTGAAAATCGTGCAGCCAATTTTTTGAGAAAGAATAAATTTGTTCTTTTCCAGAATACCTTCCTTGCGGCGCATCCACATAAGATGCCCCTCCAAACTGCTGATTCTCTTCAAAGTAAGTAATTGTTGTCTCAGCTTCACCATCACAAAGAGATTTTAAAAATAATAATTCAGCAGATTCTTGATTAATTCCTTCATGTGCATAGGATGTTAGCGACGCAAATTTCATAGTTTTCTCCTTTTAGATTATAAAAATTCTATCTTCTTTCAAATCACTGCCCTATTTCTATATCAGTGTACAATTGATACAGTTATTTGTAAAGTAGGTACAATATTGTGCCGTAGTTACCAAAAGGATACTAATTATTACAATTCATAAAAAAGAGGTTCCGATTACGCCGGAACCTCTTTCTCTGATTTTCTCTGAATACGGATCTCCATAACTCTTCGCTCTTCCATCTTTGTCACCTGGACATCATAGTTCTCAAAAACAAAACTATCTCCCTCTTGTGGAAGCCGATCCAGCTTTTCCATGACCCATCCGCTGATAGTATTGGACTCATAAGCATCCGGATCCTCTTGAAACTTCATTTCCTCGAAAAGATCATCCAGATCCGCATTGCCGTTTACGATACAAGTATTCTCGTCTACCCAATTGAACAGATTCTCTTCCTTTGTATCATGTTCATCGTAGATCTCTCCGACCAGCTCCTCCAGAATGTCTTCCATTGTGACGATTCCTGTCGTTCCGCCAAATTCATCCAATACGATTGCCATATGAACATTGTCTTTCTGTAAAACACGCAGCAAATCCGAAATCTTCATGCTTTCCTGGACAAAAAGCGCTGGCTGAACCGCATCCATGATCGACTGTTTTCCTTCATGCAGCATCATCATAAAATCCTGCTCATGCAGAATACCGACAATATTATCCACCGTTTCTCTGTATACCGGCAATCTTGAATACGGATGATCCCGAAACGCCTCCAGAATCTCCTCTATACTATCCTCTGCGTCAATTGCGATCATATCTACCCGATGTGTCAGAATCTCTTCCACATTTACATCATTAAACTCAATGGCAGAACGAAGCAGCTCGCTTTCGTTTTGATCCAGCACGCCTTCCTGCTCGACCTCATCGATCATCGTCATAAGCTCTTCCTCTGTCACACTCTGTTTTTTTCCGATATGTACAACCTTTCCAAGAAGTTTTTTCCATGCGCCAAAGATTATATTGAATGGCGTCAGGACTACCATTAATACCTTTACAATCGGCATCGCTGCCATGGCAAATTTTTCCGGCATCTCTTTCGCGAGACTTTTGGGCGTAATCTCTCCAAAAACCAGGACCAACAGAGTCATAACGATAGTAGATACCGTAACACCCCTATCTCCGCCCAGCCAGTTCGTAAACAAAACGGTCGCTATTGACGCTGACGTAATATTTACAATGTTATTGCCAATCAATAACGTAGACAGCAATGCGTCAAACCGGTCCAAAATTTTCAGCGTTTTTTCAGCCTTTTTATTGCCTTCGGCTGCCATATTTTTGATTCGAATTTTATTAACGCTGGTATAAGCCGTCTCAGTTGCTGAAAAAAAAGCAGAAGCGCAAATCAGCAGTGCCAAAATTATTACCATAAAATCCATTTCTTAACTCCCCTAATTATTATATCCAATATATCACGAAAAGACCGGATACAATCCTCCATATAGGACTGCACCCAGCCTGTCATTTTGCCTCATAGCAAACGTTTATCTCCTAAAGGAACATCGTCCACTGAAAGTCCACCAACCTTAATCTCATATTCATGCTTTCTCACATGTAAGAATAGTATACCGGAAAACCTATCTTCTGTCAATATTTTTTTCACTCTTTCCATATACCGATGCAAATCCAAGAATCGCCGCCATACTAAGGGCTGCTGTAACTATCCACACCCCTATTCTCTCCTGGAAATCTCCTGTTTGCGGTATCATTGGATCCAGGGTATATTTTACATTGTATTTTCTTTCATAATTCCATGTTCTTCCATCCGGCTTCATCTCCGGAACGATAGCCAAAATGGATTGTATCACCGCTTCTTTCTTATCCCATTGTTTCAAAAGATATATGCCCGGTTTTACTATAACCTGAATCTTACCTTCTGTGTCAAAGCTTTCTATCTGAAGTGGTTTTGTTTTCTCGGCTTTTTCTTCTATCGCTTTCATATCCTTTTCTGAAAATCCTGCCATCCATTTTTCTGTCTCGACTCCCTTCATGTCAAATTCTTCTTTCCAATAATACACCCATTTCGATCCTTCCGCCCGTGCTTCCGCAATACAATAGACTGCCATCGCCTCCTGTGTCAATTTAGAACTGTCCGTCTCAATCATAATTCTCCCGATCGGTTCGGCTGCACCGATCGGAATATTCGTTGTCCACAATAGCATCCAAATGATCAAGAAAATGGGAATCCTTTTCATTTTTTCCATCGCCTCCCTTTCCGATTTCTTCTTACATATACAATTGCTGCCACTGCCATTATTACGGGAATTCCATAGAAAAGTCCCAAGGACTCTTTTTTATGAACATCCGTCTTCTGAATCTTTTTCGGCTCTTCTTCCATCTGGTCTTCTATCCGAAACGCTCGGACCAGGAGCCTATGCGTGTTGATCCCATACGGATAGCATGTCAAAAGTGTTACGTAATCTTTTTCTCCTTGTATCTCCAGTTCTTCTGTGTCCTCGGGACTCACAATACGGATCTGATCCACCTGGTATACCATCTTCTTTTTTAAAATATATAGAAAAAATAAATCTCCCTCCTGGAGTTGAATCAGATTATCAAACATTTTAGCTCCTGGATATCCGGTGTGGGCAGAGAGAACCGCATGCGTATTCTCTCCGCCCACCGGTAAAGATGTATTCATCAGATGAACCGCTCCTTTTTCCAAAGCGTTCTCACCTTCATGATAAATCGGTAAATATACTTTTATCTGCGGGATCTCTATGTATCCCATTATCCCCGATTCCTCTATATCAAGAAGTTTTTCATAATTTTGATTTAGTTTTTGAAACTCTTCTGACATATGATTTTCCTTTTTTAGAATGGAATATAGGCTCCTGTTATACTCCTCCGCTTCTTCTATCAACTGCTTTTCTTCTGATTTCGAAACTCTTTCTGTAATCTTCTGATATTCACGTATAACCTCTGAATGATTGCGATCTGCCAGATACTGACTGATCCCAGGATAACACATAAGTCCTGCTCCTATAAACAATAATCCAATCAAAAGGCTCCCGCTTACTCTCCTCTTCATTTCGCCGATCTTTTTCCAAAGCATCGAATCAAGCCCCATACTCCACACAGGAAAACTAATCCGGAAATATCATACACGCCCATCACTGCCCCTGACACCGCTTCTCCTACAGGGTCCTGCTTTTGTCCTCTGACAGAGCCTATGAATGGGACTTCTGCATATCCATAGATATCATTATCCATCTTTTTTAATTGCTTCAGGCTCTCTTCTGTCAGAGAAAATACCGCTGATCCCCCCCAATCGTTCTGTATAATTTTCCCCTTCAATTCCGTCGCGGACAGAAAAAATCCATCCGGTGCTTTTGTTTCCCGCAATGTCAGACTGCCTATAGGAAATCGAATCTTCCCATCCACACATCTCAGAGTAATCTCCCCTGCCTGAGACTTCAGATTCTCTGCGGTTAATTTCAGGGTTCCGTTCTCTTCCGTAGTAAAGATTCCCGTCCAACGTGCTTCCCCATCCCATTTATCATTATCATAGTAATTCAAGGTGAATTCCGCACCGGCAAAGCCATTCTCCTGAAACTGCAGAGTCGCCGCATTATATTTTCGGATTTGCAGATCAATGGGTACATCGGTCGGCATTTCCTTTACCACAATTTCGTTTTTATTTTCTGAGACTGAGAATGTTATAATCTCTGAATTTAGCAGATACCCCTTCGGAGCTTTTAATTCTTTCATGTAGATTTGCGTCCCCACATCGTATAATTTTTCTGACATCGCTCTGCCTTCTGCATCCGTTGTCAGAATTTCTACCTGTTTTGTACATTCCGCATCACTAAAGATTCCATATTCTGCACCTTTTAAGGAATACGAATTCAACAGCCCAAAGTATCCTGTATCGGAATCGGTTTCTTTTTTCAGACTCACTCTCTTTTGTTTTATCGTTTGAATCCTAAGATATTTTTCCGCGTTCTGCACCACTGTCTGCGCGCCGACAACGGCGGACTGCCACTTCCCATTGGCCTCAATCACATAGATGCCCGATACGGCCTGTCCAAATTCTCCTCCTTTTGTGTATGCAATATTGGCCTCTTTGATATTCTGTTCCCTATCCGTACAGAATTTATATTGATAATTTCCTAGATATGTAATAGTAATCCCCCGTGATTCTAAAGCCTCCGTCCATATGCCGGTTTTAGACAACGGATCTGGCGATACTGCCCGATTGGTGTCCGTTACCACTGCCATATAACACTGTTCCGCATCGCTCCATCGGAGCATAATTGTCTGCTCGGGCCCTATTTCCGATCCAGATTTCGCCACAAAAGACGGTAATTTTAACCGGTCATCTAACTGCTTCACCATCCAGTCATAGCAGTATGCCGCAGGTGTTCCTTCAAGGGACGCACGGAATCGGCTGTTCTCCTCTATCGCGGCGGAGATTCCTCCCTCTGTGATCGTTCTTGTCCCGCCTACAATCTCCCACATCAAGGCATTGGAAGCAACATACCAGTCTATCAAATTCCCCTTAGTTCCTTGTGCTTCCAAATAATTCTTCAGCTCCTCCGCATATGGGCTCAGAATTTTCCACTTACGCCCCCACGTCCCCGCGAGACTATTCGCCGCTCCGTTTGCGCTCTCTGCTTGTGCCGCAAAATGCATCGCAAGCTGCAGAAGCGTCCACTGCTTCCCATTATTTTTCGGAATCAGATACTTCTGGATATATTCAGAAGCTTCCGCTGTTTTGAGCTGAAAAGAATTCCTATTGGAGACATCATTTTCCATCTCGATACAGTATGCCAAAGTCGCTGTACTCTGCGGTGCATAGATCCAGCGCAGTGCGTAATGATTCTTGACCTGTACAGTCTGCCTATCGCCATAATCCCCAGTAACTCTCCAGGGGCTCCACGGAACTTCCGCATTATATATCCATAAATGTCGATAGTCCTCCAAGCCAGAAGAATAAGACCACATCTCCTTTCCATTGACTGGTTTCCATTCATTCATCGGGCTCCCCTGAATGTTGTCAAAATAAATATCATTAAAATAATTACCGTCCCCATCCCAATCTCCTCTGCCAGCAGCACAATATCCGCCATAATAAAGGGACGAGTCCATGCCGATATGTGCCTGTGCAAATATCATATCCGGCCCGACCTCCATATAAACATCCACCTCATTCGGTTCTGTATCAAAACAGCCTGTTTTCCCCTCATATTGGCTGAGATCCAGCGAAGGAGTCTCTTCCGCCTTCACAATAGAAATACTGCAAAATAACAGCAGCAGAAACATTAACATCCATCTTTTCATTCTATCCCCTCCTGTTTTAAATACAAAAAAGACGACCATTTCTGATCGTCTTTCAAGGCCCCTACTTTGTTACCAACTATATCATAGCACGTCAAACTGAAAATTGCAAGTACAATTATCAGAATATTTTATTTTCTTTCTTTTTCCTATCATTTTGCGAATCAGCCTTCATACTTTCCGATATTCTTATCAATATCAGAAAATCATTTTTTCACAGCTTGTCATCAGCAAAAATCACAAACCTGGAAAATATAGAACTTCAGATAATAGGACTCATCCGCAAACCAGAGGATCGGATGATCCGGAGCCTGCGTTCGGAATTCTACCTGTCTCAGGCGCTTATGCGCCGTCTGTGCCGCCTGCCCTATCGTTTTGGTAAATAACTCATATGTCATGAAATGTGAACAGGAGCAGGTCGCCAGATACCCTCCATCCTTCAGCAGATGCATCGCTCGGAGATTGATCTCCCGATATCCGCGCGTTGCGTTTTTGACAGAATTCTGCGATTTTGTAAACGCTGGCGGGTCCAAAATGATCAGATCAAACTTTTCTCCTTTGCACTCCAGTTCCGGCAAAAGCTCAAACACATCCGCGCATTGGAAGGAAACTCTATCTTCCAAACCATTCAGCCTGGCATTGATTCTGGCCTGTTCAACGCCAAGTTCTGATGCGTCAACACCCAGAACAGAGCTGGCTCCCGCAATTCCCGCGTTCAAAGCAAAAGAACCGGTATGCGTGAAACAATCCAATACCTTGGCATCCTTAGCAATTCTCTGTATTGCCAAACGATTGTATTTTTGATCCAGGAAGAAACCTGTCTTTTGTCCGTTTTCTACGTCTACCTGATATCGAACGCCATTTTCCTGAATTTCTACCAATGTATCAAAGGGATCACTCAAAAATCCCTTGCTGCGCTCCATGCCCTCCTGCAGGCGTACCTTGGCATCGCTTCGTTCATAAACACCTCGGATCTGTACTCCATCCTCCTGTAAAATCTCACAAAGATTCCGAACAATCGTCATCTTCAGGCGGTCTATTCCCAAAGCCAACGACTGTACCACCAACACATCCGAAAACTTATCGATTACGATGCCCGGCAAAAAATCCGCCTCACCAAAAACCAGTCTGCAGCTGGAGGTATCCACTGTGTGTTTTCTATATTCCCATGCATTTTTAAGGCGCATTCTCAAGAACTCTTCATTTACCGCTTGATCTACCTGACGCGTCATCATCCGAATCCGGATTTTAGAATTCGTATTGATAAACCCCTGTCCCAATCCATGTCCTCGGTCGTCATATACCGGCAATATATCGCCGTTTTCAAATTCTCCGTCGATATGGTCAATTTCATTATCATAGATCCACAAACCACCCGCTCGAAAGAACCTGCCCTCACCCTTCTTAATATAAACTTTGGCCATAATTATTTTCCCGCTCCTTTACCTTTCTTCGCTTCCTCAGGATTTTGAAGCGCTCTATACTCCAAGTATTTCTGTACTCTCACCTTTTGGGCAAAACAAAGCGCCGCACTCCGCACAAGCGCCGCCTCATCACACACGTCCACGGCGACTGTATTCTCCCCCCAAAAAGCAGCCTTAAGCGCTTTCTCCAGCTCTTCACAGAAGAAATCATATGCTTTTTCTAACGGATATGTCTCGATCTGTATTGTAATCAACCTGCATATATCCGAAATGCTGAATATTCTCTTCAAAATACAGACTACCAACAGATACGCGATATGCTTTCTGGAATATTTTTTATTGACAGGCGGTGTCACAATCCTCTGTTTAACATAATTGTTGACCATAGAGGATGTCATCGCCTTTTCCTCCGGATGAAAGGGCTTCATCACTTCCTCAATCACGCTCAGCACTTGGTCCATATATAAATCCAACCCAGGAAGCTCATTATATCTCGGGCAGTGAAACTCTAATATTTCCTGCACATAATCAGACTTCAAAAAATCTTCATCCATACGCTTCCCTCCCCAACTCATTTTTCATATCTTAACACCCATTCACAAAAAAGTCAATATTTTATTTTTGTTTCCGCTTGACATCCACGTAGAAAATGATATACTGATATTCAATACTAGATATTGTGGATTGGAGGCTGTTGTGATGAGTGAAAAAATCGCTATCTTAGTAGATTCCGGCACGGACGTTCCTGAATCTTATGTTCAAAAATATTCAAATATATACTTTGTTTCTCTGCGGGTTATCTATCCTGAAGGTGAATACGAGGATCGTATTGATATCACATCCGATCAGATTTTCGCAAGGATGCCCCATGAGATTCCTAAGACTTCCTTGCCGGATGGCGGTCAGATCGCTGATACTTTTCATAAAATTATTTCTGATGGCTATAACAAGCTCCTGATCATCACAATATCTTCTGGCTTATCTGGAACCTTCAATACCCTTCGTCTTGCCAGCCTGGACTATCCGGAACTTGAGACTGCATTGATCGACACCAAGAATATCGGTATCGGCGCCGGCTGTCAGGCTGCATATGCAGCAGATTTGATTGCCGAAGGGGTTCCTTTTTCCGAAATTGTTACTCGTCTGGAGCATAGTGTTCCGCTTACTCACGTTTTTTTCTGTGTGAACACACTGGAATACCTGATGCGTGGCGGACGAATCGGCAAGGTGACCGGCATCGTTGGGACCGCCCTGAACCTTAAGCCTGTTATCTCCTGTAATGAAGACGGTATTTATTACACCGTAGCGAAGTCACGCGGTCGCGAAAAATCCCTGAAAAAAGCGCTGGAACTGGTCCTGAACCTGAGCTCCACAACCGAGCGGTTCAATGTAGGCGTAGCACAAGCCGGAGCTCCTGAAGAATCCAAAAAGATTGTTGCCATCCTGAAAGAAGCGCTTCCCCAAGCTGTTCATATTTTTGAAGGTTCTATCAGTCCTGCGTTGACCGTTCATACCGGCCCCGGTCTTTTAGGAATCTTCATTCAGCCTCTGGATTAAAAATCTTATTCCTATTATATTTTCAAGAAAATATGGTGGAATTTATATATTAATATATAACTTAAAGTAGTTTTAAAATAGGAATTTTATTAGAAGGTCATAATGGATAAGAAGACAATATTAGATAAATGATAAAATCATCTGGGGATATTTCTCCGGATGATTTTTATGGGAATAAAAACAGTCCTTTATTTGAAGGCTGGACTGTCAATTAATGTAGGAAAATGGATCCAGCTTATTTTTAATGTGCAAATAATGAGCAAAAATGGCGTGTTGAGATGGTAATATGTAAAGGGTGGTTTCTACCGAGCCTGATGGACGCACGGCTTGCCGTTCGTGAGGGAACGGCAAGCTCTGTCGTTGACCGTGTGAAAGCTGCCAACATTGAGAAATATGATTCGATGATGATGCACTCCCGCTTTTTCTGTTTTATTCGTGAAACCCATAGAATTTTTCACATGTTATGCTGTTTTCACGAGGGCATAATATGATCTGCCGTCTCGCTGTTGTGCCCGAATACTTTCCGTGCTGACGATGAAAAAGGAACCGCCCAAAGAGTGTTGTATGAAAAGTACGGTTTTGTTGCAGACGAGCTTATTGAAGAATTTGATTACCCAAATCAGAAATAAGAAACCCTTATAAAACAAAGGAGGAACGCATGAAAGCCATAATTACCGATTTAGACAGAACATTGCTACATACCGACAAAAGCGTGTCCGAACACACCATAGCTGTTCTCAAGAATTGCCACGATCATGGAATCCTTATTATGGCTGCAAGCGCAAGACCTTTAAGAAATATTCTGATCTACAACAACTTGATTGGCTTTGATGCCATAACCGCTACAAACGGAGCTGTTGTGTCGCTTCCTCAGAACCTATTGGAAATTGGAATTCCGTGTGAAAGCGGCAAGAAAATATTGTCTGCTATTTTGCAATACCCGGATGTATTTCTTTCCATAGAAACAAGCAAAGGTCTGTACTCAAACAGAGACATTCCGGTTTGGGAGTCTGTCATTTGGGATAAGTTTCCGACATTACCGGAGGGTATCATCCTCTATAAAATACTTGCAAGCAGTAGGCAGAAACCGCTATATCATGGCATTGAAACCACATTGACCAACGATGTGTACCACACCATTGCCAATAACGATCTTATCCAGATTATGAGCAAGGATGCTACGAAATGGAACGGCATTAAGCAAATGCTCTCCCACTTTGGTGTTTCTCCGAGTGAGGCTGTCTATTTGGGTGATGATAACGATGATATAGAGCCTATAAAGAACTGTGGACTTGGTGTGGCTGTATCTAATGCCATCCCTTCCGTTCTTGACATAGCAGATCGAATTATCGACAGTAATGATATGGACGGCGTAGCCAAGTTTATAGAGAAGAATATTCTTTAACGGGAAGGTTTAGCAGAAAACGATGATTAACATTTTACTTGAAGGATTTGACATAGATGCGCCCTGGCTCTATACCGTGTAAAATCCTTGTCGGATTGGAATGCTTTGTATTGCAAGGGATGTGGCAAATATCACGATGGGATCGTTGGAGGCTTTACTGCTTATGGCATTCCGGAAGAAAATATTAACTTTATCAATTATTTTACCGACACAGATGTAATATGACGTGATAGAAAAACATAAATTGGAGTTTATATACTTTTTATAATCCCATAGCCCCCATCTTCAACAGGTTCCTGCGCATCCACAGAGGCGGCTCCCGCCTCTCCGATATCCAATTGATCAAGCTCAGCACAATGCACACCGCCAGCAGGCCGATATTGATCCAGCCTAAAATAGTTTTAGGCCATCCGTCAAGGATATGGGTCACAAGCAACGCGGCCAACAAAATATTCAAAAAATTTTTCTTCATTTTTTGCCT
>CAVGBV010000032.1:0-23781 GCA_963627615.1 Alloprevotella sp. | reverse complement strand
ACCAGATATTTTCAAAAAGCCAGAGAAACCAATAGAATCCTGGTACACCTAGGAGCCTCACTCTCCAAAGTGTACCAGATATTTTTGAAAATCCAAAGGAATCCATAAAAATCTGGTACACATAAGAGTCTCCACTCTCCAAAGTGTACCAGATATTTTCAAAAAGCCAGAGAAACCAATAGAATCCTGGTACACCTAGGAGCCTCACTCTCCAAAGTGTACCAGATATTTTTGAAAATCCAAAGGAATCCATAAAAATCTGGTACACATAAGAGTCTCCACTCTCCAAAGTGTACCAGATATTTTCAAAAAGCCAGAGAAACCAATAGAATCCTGGTACACCTAGGAGTCACATTCCTCTTAAGTGTACCAGATTTTTTCAAGAAGCCAAAGAAATCCATAAAAATCTGGTACACCAAGAGTCTTATTCTCCCAAGTGTACCAGATTATTTCCAAAATCCAGAGGAAACCCATAAAACTCTGGTACACCCGAAAGTAATAAAAAAGGTGCCGTATGAAGGCACCGAAATCTTATAATAACTCTAAGTGTTGCTGGATTTTATCTTTGGGGAGGGCGCCGACGATCTGATCGACGACCTGGCCGTTTTTGACAAAAAGCAGGGTCGGGATGCTCATGACATTGTATTTACGGGCAACGGCTGAGCTCTCGTCTACATTGAGCTTACCAACCTTGATTTTGCCGGTGTATTGTCCGGCCAATTCCTCTACAATAGGGGATACCATGCGGCAGGGACCGCACCAGTCAGCATAAAAATCTACCATTACGGGAACATCTGAATGTAAAACTTCTTGATCAAAGTTGGAGTCGTTAAAATGTTGTACCATAATAAAACCTCCTGATATTTTCAAGTAGGATACCCATTGTTATGGATATCTGCCGTCATTATAGCATTATTCCCGGAAAGAGTCAAACTATTTATCCGCGGCGGCTGATGTTTTCAACGGATTCATAATTTTTGGCCAGCGTATTGTCCACCGGCGGAGCGGTCGGTCCGATCTTGAAGACAGGCTTGAGCAACATTGGCGTGATGATAGTAGTTAAAACAACAACGATGATAATTGGACCCAAGAAATTGGAACCGATCAGTCCGAGTGCCTGTCCTTTGCTGGCAACGATCAGCGCGACTTCACCACGGGAGATCATACCGACACCGATGCGGGCACACTGGTAGTTTTTGTAGTGACAGAGCTTGGCGCCCAGTCCGCATCCGATGACTTTGGTCAAAATAGCGACCAGAACGAGCAGCACAGAAAAAAGAATCAATGTGCCGTTCATTGGAGGCAGAACGACTTTTAGGCCGATGCTGGCAAAAAAGATGGGGGACAGATATAAATAAGAGATGGTATCAAAATTAGCGGCCAAATAATCGGAACGGCGGCATTTGGAAAAGATCAGACCAGCCAGAAAGGCGCCGGTAATATCTGCGACACCGAAGAAAGTCTCCGCGACGTAGGACATCAGCAAGCAGAAGACAAATGCAATGATCGCATGCCGATGTAGTCCCCGGTTGCTGGATTCACTCCACATGCGGTAGAATTTATAGAATAGAAAGCCGACGATAAGGGCAAAGACAAAGAATAATAGAATCTTTAGTAAAACCAGCCACACATTAACATTTTCATCGGCCATGCTGGTAATGAGTGTTAAGGCGATAATACCTAGGATATCGTCGATGATGGCGGCGCCTAAAATCGCGTTTCCGGAGCGCGTTTTCAGCTTGCCCAGTTCTCTAAGTGTTTCGACTGTGATGCTGACGGAGGTGGCTGTCAGAATCACACCCATGAACATATTCTGCAAAAATACGCTGCAGGTGGCATCGGAGGCGATTCGGTCAGGCCGATTAAAGAACCATGCCAGCAGAAAACCGCCGAGAAGCGGCACGATTACACCGATGAGAGCGATAACAAAAGAGGCTTTGCCGCTCTTTTTTAATTCATCGATGTCAGTCTGCATTCCTGCGCAGAACATCAGGACGATCACACCCAATTCCGCCGTGAGTTTGATAAAGTCGTTTTCTGTTAAAATACCAAGACAGGCGGGCCCCATGATCAGACCGGCAGCCAGGGCACCCACAACCTGGGGCATATGAATCCGGCGTGTAAGCAATCCGAGAATCTTGGTGCTTAGCAAGATCATGGCGATATCAAAGAGAAACTGATAACTATCCAATCTTGTCATCTCCTTTTTGTGGATAAAAACCGGATTTATTGTATCAAAGTGTAGAGAAAATGTCAACGTTGACATTCTCGGCGGAATGTGATAGGCTAGGTGGGAAAGGACGTGAGAGAGTGCGGGAATTTCGCAGAGTAAATCAATTTGCGCTGCTGATGATAGGTGTGATGCTTTTTGGCAGCACACTGGTATCAACTGTGTTGAAGTGGCTGGGGAGCGATTCTTTACTGGTAAAATATATATTATTATATGGAATACAATTTGTACTGCCAATACTGGGATTTTGTATAACCGACCGGGGACAGAGCCCGCGGGACCTCATGAGGCTGCGCAGGCCCAAGGGGTATACGTTTGTGCTGACCATTTTCTTTGCGTTGGCCATCCAGCCGTTTCTGATGTGTATATCATCCTTGACTTCTCTGCTTTTTCATAATTACCTGAATGATTCAATGGTAAAATACATGGAGGAGCCGCTGGGCATCACGCTGTTGGCGGTAGCGGTGATTCCGGCCGTTTGCGAAGAGCTTCTGTGCCGTGGTATTTATTTGTCCGGATGCAGGCAGCTGAATATATATATGGCAGCGATCCTGGGAGGGATTTTCTTTGGCGTGCTGCATATGAATCCGCAGCAGGCGGTATATGCGGCGGTTTTCGGCTTCTTATGCGCTATGATTGTGATGGGAGCGGATTCCATCTGGCCGGCTATGTTAGCGCACCTGATCATCAACGGTGTGCAGATCTTATTGGCTTATGCACAGAGCGACGGACTGTGGCAGTCATCATGGCTGAAGGAGCTTTCCGATTGGCTGTTGCAAGGAGGAAATCTGTGGCAGATTCTGCCTACGGCGATTTTGCTTCTTGGCGTCGCTGTGTGGTGTCTGATCCGGATCTTTTATATAGAAGGACGGCAGGAGCTGTTAAAGGGACGCACCGCAGAGAAAGGCGAGAAGCTGCTTACAGCCTCCGAGGCATTCAGCGGATATTGCTGGCTTGGCGGGACGGTTCTGGCTTTTCTTCTGATATGTATGGCCGTCGGAATTCAATGATAAATGTGAAAAATATATTTGACTTTTTCTGCTGAATGTGATATAGTAGAATTCGCTAACAAAACAGTCGGTTGTTTTGTATGCCCAGATAGCTCAGTTGGTAGAGCAGAGGACTGAAAATCCTCGTGTCACTGGTTCGATTCCGGTTCTGGGCATTGTGGGCCATTAGCTCAGCCGGTAGAGCACTGGACTTTTAATCCAGGTGTCTCGGGTTCGAATCCCGAATGGCTCACTTTCATTCCGTCTCCAACTTACTGGAGACGGTTTATTTTTTATAACACAGGGGGAAAGTATGAGAGTAAGATACATGAAGGAATCTCCTGAGATCCTGAGTGCGTCCCGGTTGGTAGAGGAAGCGCCGCAGAGTTTGCGGGGAGCGTGGAGAGAAAATATCGGGACGGACACTCTCTGCCTGGAGATTGGATGCGGCCTGGGGAGCTTTATTGGAGAGATGGCCCGTCTTGCGCCTCAAGAGGGGTGGATCGGGTTGGAAAGGATCGGGACGGTTTTGGCGAAGGCCAGCCAGCGCCTGGAAAAGGGAGAAGAGACGTCACAGCTGCAGAATCTGCGTCTGATCCATGGGGAGGCGCAGGGATTGGCAGAGATCTTCGCGCCGGGAGAACTAGACAGGATCTATTTGAATTTCAGCGATCCATGGCCTAAGGCAAGGCATGCGAAAAGACGGCTCACGTCGGAAGGCTTTCTTAGAATATATGCGGAGATTTTGCGTGAGGGCGGAATCCTGCAGATGAAGACAGACAATGATGATCTGTATGCTTTTTCACTGGAACAGATTCAGTCCGGCGGATGGGAGGTTCTGTGCCAGAGCGAGGATTTGCACCATTCCGTATATGCTGAGGGCAATGTAATGACGGAGTATGAGGCCAAGTTTACACAGCAGGGAAAAGCCATTCATTTTTTCCGTGCTGTGGCTCCGAAAAAATGAAAAAGAACCTTGTCTCCCGATGCAGCATATGATATGATAAAAGGGTGCACAGGAGGCAGTCATGGAACGGATGGTATATCTGTATCGGGATGGCCGCCAGATCGGTGTTTATAACTGGAATAGTCTGCCGCTCAGAGAGCAGGCGATCCTCGTCAAAAGCCGGGAGTTGTTTGGACATACCCGGCCTTGCAGCCGTCAGAGGAGGATGATCCGGACAGCATTGCTGCTGGAGCTGGAGCGGGCGCTTGTGCAAGGAGAGCAGAATGTGCCTGAGATCTGGCACAAATACACCAGTACGCCGCCCTGTGACAGAGTTTGTCTGAATTAGAATAAAGGAGATGCAGAAGATGAATTATAATCAATATGAATACCCAATGCCCAAGGAGAAGAAGGTTCGTGTGATCACCGACACAGACGCGGCAAATGAAGGAGATGATCAGTTTGCGATTGTGCATACGCTGCTCTCTTCAAAATTTGAGAATGTGGCCATGATCGCCGCACATTTTGGTACACGTCACGATCATACCATGCAGGAAAGTTATGATGAGTTGATCCGGATTTTCGGTAAGCTCGGCATGGATCCTGAAGGCGTGGTTGTACACGGCGCACCGCATGCTCTGCCGGACGAACATACACCGGTAGCTTCGGAAGGCGCAAGACGGATTATAGAGGAAGCGATGAAAGACGATCCGAGGCCGCTGTATGTGACTTTCCTGGGTCCGCTGACGGATCTGGCGTCCGCGTATTTGATGGAGCCTGCGATTGCCGGACGTTTGAAGGCCATCTGGATCGGCGGAGGGACATATCCGGTGGGAGCGCCGGAATTCAACCTGGGCAATGATGTTAACGCGGTCAATGTGGTTATGGCATCGGAGATCGAGCTGTGGCAGGTCCCGAAGAATGTCTATGAGATGATGCCTGTCTCCATGGCAGAGCTGGAGTATCGTGTACGGCCCTGCGGAGAGGTAGGAAAATATCTGTTTGATCAATTGGTTGAATGCTCACTTAAGCCCAATTCCCTGCGGAGCGCTTTCCGCACGGGAGAGACCTGGGTGTTGGGAGATTCTCCGGCGCCGGGCCTGATTCTGTATGAGCATCGCTGGGAGTATGATCTGATCCCCGCACCGAGGATCAATGCAGAGCAGAGATACATTCCGGGGGAGAATCCGGAGCGGAAGATCCGGGTGTACAGAAGGATCGACTCCCGCCTGATATTGGAAGATATGTATTGCAAGTTGGCATTGTTTGCACAAAAGCAAGGAGAGAAAAAATGAGCAGAAGATGGTTGGGCGCGGTTTTGGCTGGATTGATGCTACTGTGTGCGGCATGCGGAAATTCCGGGAATTCCGAGAATTCCAGTCTTGCAGACAGCAGCCAGGAGGTATCAAAAGAGGAGTCCTCTAAGGCAGAGTCTTCGGCGGAGGAGAGTTCGGCACAGGACAGCAGCCGGGCTGTAGTGGTTATGCCGGCCGGAAACCTGAATCCCCTGACAGGGCTGTATGATATAAGTGATGAGGCAGTGGGCAAGCGTCCGGTAGCCATCATGATCAACAACATCAAGGCATCGCTTCCGCAGTATGGTATTGCGGGCGCGGATATCATGTTTGAGATGGTGGCGGAAGAGGGAATCTCCCGCATGATGGCGATATGGGCGGATTATACAGCGATTCCGGATGTGTGTTCCGTGCGGAGCGCACGCCCCTATTATGTGGATTTCGCGGCGGGATTTGATGCGCTGTATCTTCATGTGGGCGGCTCTCAGGCTGGCCTGGATCGGATCAGGGAGCTGGGTGTGTCGGATCTGGATGCGATCTATGGAGATTATGGTCTGTATGAGAGGGATCCGGAGCGCCTGAAGACTTATGCGCTGGAGCATACGATGTATGTGAAGGGACAGAGAATTCCGCAGGCGATGGAGGAGAACGGGATCCGGACAGAGCTGGATGAGACGCATCAGGGCCCGGTATTTTCTTTCCAGATGCCTGACAACGCACAGCCTGTAGGAGAAAAGAAGTGTGAGGAGCTGACGGTTTGGTATTCGGATGAATACTACAGCACCTTTACATATAATGACCAGGACTGTCTGTATTACAAGCAGCACAGCGGTCAGCCGCATATGGTACAGGATACGGGGACGCAGCTGGTATTTACCAATGTTCTGGTATTGGAGACCAATGTGTCTTCTGTTGACGGATACCGTATGGCAATCGAGAGTGACGGCGGGACGGGATACTTTTTCTCGAACGGAACAATGCTGGAGATTCAGTGGAGTACGCAGACACCTTATGATCCGATCCAGGTTAAGGATAAAGATGGCAAGGAGGTCGTCTTCAACGCGGGCAAAACTTATATTGGCGTGACCGAGTATGGCACGACGGAAATCAAGTAAGATGGAGACAACAGAAAATATAAAAGTACCGATGTTTACCAGAAGACAGCTGTATATGCTTATCATCCCGCTGATTATTGAACAGCTGCTTGCGATTACGGTAGGTATGGCGGACACGGTCATGGTCTCTAATGTGGGAGAGGCGGCCGTTTCCGGAATATCTCTGGTAGATACCATCAATAATTTGTTGATTACGATCTTTACGGCGCTGGCAACCGGCGGCGCTGTCGTTGTGTCCCAGTATGTAGGAAGAGGCGACACCAAAAAGGCGACAGAAGCGGCCAGACAGGTCTTCCTGGTCATCCTGGCTTTATCCCTGGCGCTGATGGCACTGGTCCTGCTGTTCAATAAGCAGGTGCTGCCGCTGATCTATCCGGATCTGGAGCCGGATGTTGTGGAAAACGCGCTGATCTATTTTGAGATCTCGGCATTGTCCTTCCCGGTGCTGGCGCTATATAACAGCGGCGCGGCGATCTTCCGCTCTATGGGCAACTCCAAGATCTCCATGTATACGTCGTTGATCATGAATGTGATCAATATCGGACTGAATGCGGCGTTGATTTTCGGACTAAAGATGGGAGTCGCGGGCGCGGCCTGGGCTTCCTTTATAGCGAGAGCCGTAGCGGCGGCGGTTGTTATCGTCGCTCTGCGCAATAAAAAGAATGTGGTCTGTGTACGCAGCTATACTTTGAAGCCAAAGTGGAGCATGATCAGCAATATTTTAAGGATCGGAGTGCCGACCGGGCTGGAGAACGGAATGTTTCAGGTCGGAAAGATCCTGATTGCGGCGCAGGTGGCGGGATACGGCACGATTGCCATTGCGGCTAACGCGGTAGGCTTCAGCGTGTCCGGCGTGCAGATCATCCCCGGTATCGGTATCGGTCTGGGAATGATTACAGTGGTGGGCCAATGCATCGGAGCCGGACGTCCGGATGAAGCACAGCAATATACGGGCCGCTTGCTGAAAATGGTTTATATCAGCCATATTGCGCTCAATGCCGTAATCTTTGCGTGTCTCAATCTGATCGTTCAGCTGTACGGACTGCAGGAGGAGACGGCGACTGTGGCCAAGAATCTGATGATCATGTACGGGATCGGATCCTGTACAATCTGGCCGCCGTCATTCGCGCTGCCAAACGCGCTGCGCGCGGCGGGAGACGTCAAGTATACTATGATCGTTTCTATCATTTCCATGTGGGTATGCCGTATCCTGATGAGTCTTTTTATGGGCAATGTTCTGGGATGGCAGATATACGGCGTATGGTGCGCCATGTTCTTGGATTGGATTTGCCGCGGCGCATGCTTTGTATGGCGGGTTCTGAAAGGACCGTGGAAGTCGCAGAAAACGATCTCATAAAAATACGGTTTCCCTATTGAATAAAAAAATAGAGTGTGCTACAATATGACCAGATTATACATCTGGTCATATTTTTATGCCGGAGATTCATGAGCTGCTGTAGAGCGGCTTAAAAAATCCAAAAGAGTTAGACAAGGCTAACCGTGGAGGAGGGACGGATATTGAATCAAAAAAGATACTGGAGAGATTGTATGCTGGGATCATTGGGGGCCCTTTTGATGCTGGTCGGAGACCTGTGCTTGAGTGTCATACCGGCCAATTCCGGAGACAACGGACTCTTCATACGGGAGGCCTATTTGAACGGGTCTTTGGAGGCGTGGAGGATTCCGCTGCTGACGTTGACGGGAGCGTTGGGCATGGCGCTGTGTACATTTGCGGTCCGTGCCATGTATGAGCAGGTCTTGCCGAAATATCGTAAGGTACGGGGGATCATCCGAGTCGGCGGTATATTCTATCTGACTTCGGCCGGTGTCCTGCACTTCCTGGTGGGGAGCCTTGCTGACTGGACCAGCGTCCTGGCGCCGATTCTCGGACGGGAAGAGACCATATCGCTGATACAGAGCCAATATAGCCGTTTTATGCCGGCTATGACAATCCCCTATGCAGGTATGGTGCTGCTGATTCTTGGAAGTGTCTGGGCCTTGGGAACCAGAAAAACGGTTCTGCCCCGGTGGATGATAATTTTCCACCCATTGGTCTGGCAGATCATCTGGGTCGTGATTCCGGATATACGCCAGCTATGCGGAGCACAGCTGTCTACAATGGATTATGTGCTGAGTCAGGGGTCAGGCAATGCGGCATTATGGATATGGATGATGGCCAATGCGGTCTGGGCAGGCAGACAAGGGAAAAAGACGGAGGGATCAAAGGATGAATAAGAAGATTACACTTTCCGGAGTGCCGGAGACAATGCTGCAGACGATTTACGCTAGAGCAAAAGAGAGCAGAACCCGGGGAGCGATTCAGGATAAAAAGGCCGAAGAACTAGTGGCACAGCTGGAGTATGATTTCTCCCTGGCCGATACGGATACCGCCATGCATGACGGGGTAATTGCCCGTACCATTGTGCTGGACCGCCTGGTAAGAGATTATCTGGCTGCCCATCCGGGAAGCGTTGTGGTCAATATCGCCTGCGGACTGGATACCAGGTGCTACCGGATGCAGGGATATACGCATTGGTACAATCTCGATCTGCCGGAGACCATCGAGGTGCGACGGAGACTTTTGCCGGAGGAAGGAACCATCTCGCAGATCGCTATGTCAGCGATGGAGGACTGGGGCAAGGAGATCGCAGAACAGGACGTTCCGGCACTGGTCATCATTGAAGGATTGACCATGTATCTGAACGAGGCCGATGTCAAACAGATTTTCAGCAGAATCGTGGACCGCTTCGGTCAGGCGGTTGTGCTTACGGAGATCATGAATCCGACGATGGTTAAGCATTTTAAGGAAAAGTCCATTGAGGGCAGCCGGGCCAAATTTACCTGGGGAATCAAAAACGGCAGGGAGCTGGCCGGACTTTTGCCGGGTTTTTGCTATAAAGAAGAACATGGTCTGACAGAAGGAATGGCGGCGTTTGTTCCGATCTATAAACTGCTCGATAAGATTCCGGTGGTGCGGAATATATCCAACAAGATTATTGTTCTTGAAAGGAGTTAAGTACGATGTCAAAAAAAGCAACGGAATTTCAGAAAAAAGAAATGAGCAAAATGTACCGCGGCAAGGAGATCTTTAAGCCGTTCAATACCGGGTGGATCGATGAGAATGTCGCCTGCGTGCGCGAGTGGGTGGCCAACATTTTCTTTTACCGCAAGGGTGATACGACGATTATGATTGATGCCGGCTATAATTATGAACGGCTGGAGGAAAAGATGGGATGGCTGGGAATTGACCCGAAGTCCATCCGCCACATTCTGATCACGCATCAGGACACGGACCATGTCGGCGCGGTAGAAGCGGATAGCCCCGGCCTGTTCAAAGATGCACGGCTGTATATCGGTGAGATTGAAAACCGGTATCTTACGGGAGAAGTACGCCGTAAAGTAATTTATCACATGTATAAGCTGCCGCAGGTGACGATCCTCAATCCTAAGCAACTGCTCCAGGATGGGGAGACCTTCTACATCGACGGCATCAAGATTCACTGTTTTCTGGTTCCGGGCCATACCTGGGGACATATGGTGTATCTGATCGATGATACCTATCTGTTTACCGGAGATACGCTGTGGTTTGGCGCGGACGGCGGCTATAGCTTCATCTCGGCCCTGGCGGAAGACAATAAGCTGGCAGTAAAATCCTTGGGGATCCTGGAGAAGAAACTCAAAGAAATAGGCGTGCAGCCGATGTTTATCACGGGCCATACCGGATGGACGGATCAATTCGCGTTTGCGTTCGCTCATAAGGAGCAGCTCTGCTCGCCATTTAAGAAGCGGGTTCACGATCCGTCGGCGCCCTATGACGCTTATGATGAATCCGATGATACGGAAGAAAACGCAAAAAGCGGATTCTTAAAGGGAGTGGGAAGATGAGCGCGTTCGCCTGCGCACTGCGGATGGCATATAAACTGGTCGGCGCGAAAAAGGCCTTTTCCCTGCCGGAGGATGAGATACGAAAAGTCATAGAAAAGCAAAACCGCCATCGCGGTGTTTTTGAGCCGACAGATCATAAGGCGCATTATGAGATGATTCAGGTCAACGGATTTCCGTGCCTGATCGTACAGGAAAAGCCGGAACCGGCCAAGCGGGCCATTCTCTACTTTTTCGGCGGCGGGATGGTCATAGGACCCGATAAGGGAGATCTGCCGGTGATACGGAAGTTAGGTCGTGAAACCGGCTGCGATGTGTGGTTCCCGTTTTATCCACTGTGTATGGAACACTGTATCACGGAGACCTATGCCATGGCGTACGAATGCTATCGCCGGATGATTCAGAGATACGGCGGCGGCAATGTCAGCACCTGCGGATTTTCTTCAGGCGGCGCGTTAGCGTTGGGGATGGCGGCGCATAACAATGCACAGTCGGAACCGCTGCCGCCGCCGCGGCATATTGTGGCGGTGTCTCCCGGAGAGGTGCCGTGGAACGACGAGGAAAAGAAAAGGATGCAGGCACTCAATGACCGCGATGTCGCCATCGATTACGCCTTTATGGTTACGGTGGAGAAGTTTATGCGTCATGGGCAGGAGAATGTGCCGGAGTATATGATTTCTGGCTCACGAGGCGACTTTTCCGGTGTCGGAGATATCCACTTTTTCTATAGCGCGGACGAGGTATTGTATGGCGCCCTGCCGGATTTTGAGGCGGCCTGTCAGCGGGCCAATGTCCCATATAGCACCTTTGCGCGTCCAGAAATGGTACATTGCTATTGTATGCTGCCATGTTTTAAGGAGGCAAAAGAGGACTTCGCTAAGATCACGAATATCCTGAAAAAATAGGAGGAATCGGTAAAATGATATTACAGGTAATTTTAGAGGGACTGGGATTGGGAGCCATCCTTTGCCTGGTCTGTGCGTTCGGCATCCGCAATGGAGCGGTGGGGATGGTGCATCTGTATCATCCGGATGTTCAGCAGCGATGTATAGAATTGGGATTGACGACACAGGAGAAGATCAAACGGGGCAGCACGGCATTTAAGCTGATCTGCCTGCCGATCTATCTGATCTATCTATTTGTATGCGTATATGCGGTCAATGGTGCGCGTGGATTTGCCGCGGGCTTTTGGCAGATGTTGGTGATCCTCCTGATACTGAATCTGATCGACCGCTTTCTGATCGATGACTGGTGGGTGGGAAAGACGAAGGGGTGGATCATTCCTGGAACAGAGGATATGCGGCCATATATTACGGCTCAAGATAAGTGTAAAAAATGGATTTTCGGTACGGTTGGCATGGCTGTTCTGGCGGCGGCGCTCTCCGGGATTATGATGATATTCATCCGGTGAGAGGGAGGAAAGCGCTATGAAGTTCGAGACATTGGGACGTCGGGAGGCTCCGGCGGTACTGTTCTTTCATGCTATGGGCGTTACAGGGGCCAGCAGCGAGCCGGTGGCAAAACAACTGCAAGACCGGTATTTCTGTATCCTGCCGACATCCACGGTCTATTGCGCCGGGCAGAAGTACATCAGTAAGGCTGATGAAGTAAGGCAAATAGAGAAGTTCCTGCGGGAGCAGCATGTGAAAAGGATCGCGATGGTGGTGGCGTCTTCGATTGGAGCCGATCTTGCCATGGAATTTTTGACAACAACCCAGTATCCGGTGGAACATATCTTTTTTGACGGCGGACAATTTGCGCAGATCTCCAAAGGGACCCGGCGGGTCATGGTGCCGTTTCTGTATTTTGCCATCAAGAGCCTGTATTGGTCCAAAGGAAAAACGCTGAAAAAGATTCTGTGGTGCGACAATGATGACATCAAGCCGTATTTTATCGCGGCGGGCAAAGCACTGACCTATGGGAATATGCGCCGTCAGATGGCAGACAGTCTGGAGGATACACCGTTTCCAGCGCTGCCGGAGGAGACGCAGAAGCATACATGTTTTGAGTTCGGAAGCATAGAGGAGCATTACAAATACCGTGACGCGGTGAGAAAAGCGTATCCATATGCACAGTTTCCAGTATGGGAAGGGCAGAACCATATGCAGTATCAGATCACGGATCCGAAGGGATTCGCGGATATGCTGGCAGCGTTAATAGAACAAGGAGAACAGCATGTTTTGGGATAAGGTGGCCTGCGTATACGATATATTCGCGGACATTATCAATAAAAAGGCCAATCAGAAGGTGTGCGCGGTGGTGGAAGGCCTGATAGAGCCGACGGATGAGGTGTTGGAATGTGCGTGCGGGACAGGACTGCTCAGCGGCCGGATTGCCGGAAAGTGCAAGAGCCTGATCGCGACGGATTTTTCCGCGAATATGCTGAAGCGCGCGCGACAGAAATATGGGAAATACGAGAATCTAAAGTTTGAACAGAGCGATATCATGCATCTGCCGTATCCGGACGGCCGTTTTGACGCAGTGGTCGCCGCCAATGTCATTCATCTGCTGGACGAGCCGTATCAGGCACTGAAGGAACTCGATCGGGTCTGCCGTGTGGGGGGCCGGATTATCATCCCGACCTATATGAACCAGACGGACGAGGGAACGACCAATAGTGTATCCGGCGCCATCGGAAAAGCCGGAGCGGATTTTAAGCGGGAATTTACGTTGGATTCCTATAAAAAATTCTTTGCTGACGCAGGCTATACGGACACCTCCTACACGCTGTGTGAGGGACGGATCCCCTGTGCGGTGGCGGTGCTTAGAAAAGGACAGGGAGGGAACGGATGTGATAGTCAGAACATTGGATGAAGGGATCCTTCAGGAGATCGGGCATGCCTTTGGCTATTATGACTACGGGACAGAGAAGGGATTGGTTTCGGTATTTTCGGGGCCGGACAGAGCGGCAGAATACATCTGCGGCTATGCGCGCGGAATGCTGCGGGGCGGCTTCCTACATACTACCAGCGAGCGCTGCGAAGGTTTTATCGCGTACAAACTTCCGGGAGAGAAGCTCGGACTCAAGGTAGGCGGTCCGCTGCTAAAAGGCGTAATGCAGTCGATGAGTTTTCAGGAACTTGTACGTTTTATCAAGAGCATGAAAAACGGCGGAATGGGACTGCGCGAGAAGTTCGATAAGGAAAAGAAGCCGTATATCTTTGTCGGTATGGTCTGTGTGCGGGAAGCGTATCAAGGACAAGGGTATATGCGCAAGGTTATGGATATGGCATTTGCCGAAGGCAATCGGCTTCAGATTCCAGTCATTCTGGATACGGACGCGAAGTCCAAATGTGATAAATACGTGCATCTTGGAATGGAGCTTGCGGGAACACGCGATATGGGAGAATATGGAACATTGTATGACCTGATCAAATATCCGGATCCGGTCTTGAAGGAGTGCCAATGAAAAGAGTTTACGCCGCGTCGAAATATGCGAAACCGTATGAACGGTACTGCCGGGAACAGTTTCCGGAGGAGGCAGAGGAGATTTTCAGGAGTGCGGAGGATTGGTATCGAAAATACATGGAGGATATGCCGGATCTCGGAAAAAACATGATGGCCGCCAATATGCTGGACTGGTTTACGATCCTTGCCTTTTATGAGGCGAGCGGTCATCGGCTGGACGGAGAGGCTCTGCTGAAGATCAAGTGGCAGGCGGTGGAACGGCTGCGGTTTTTGGGGAAACTGGTGAACGGTAATAAGAACCGGTGGCCCTATAAAGTGTTTGAGAGAACCTATGTCCAATATAACAAGAAGCGCAAGGCACATCAGGCAAAAGGGGAGTGGAAGGACAGCTGGCAAGTGGAGATCAACCCGGAGCGTCGCACAGAGGGCTTTTGCTTTCACCTGATAGGATGCCCCATTGCCAGGCATGCCCGAGAACATGGGTACGAGGAGCTGCTGCCCTATCTGTGCCGGACAGATCATTTTCTGGCAGAGGTTCTCCATACCCGGCTCATCCGGACGCAGACAGAGGCGCTGGGCGGAGAGTATTGCGATTATTGGTATGTTGGAGATCAAAGTCCCGTACTGAAAGAGTATGAAGGATTGAAACAGATCTGAGGGAGGGGATAGATTGGCTTTTACTGAGTATGAGACAGAGCAGATCCGTAAAGCACTGCTGCAGGAGACAAGGCGCTGCGCGGTGACATTGGGGATGCGGAAGACATCGGTAGAACAGCTAACGCAGGCGGTGGGGATCTCCAAAGGATCATTTTACCGATTTTATGTGTCCAAAGAGATGTTGTTTTTCGCGGTGCTGGAAGAAATTCATACGGAATTGTATGAGACTGCGGACAAGGCACTCCGTGAAAACGCACACCTTGCCCCGGCGCAGCGCGTGACAAAAGCGATTCTTGCGGTATGTGAGCGGCTGTCCGTTACGGGAGATATGGTTTTTATTGAGAATGACGCGGATCATCTGCTGCGCAGATTGCCGGAAGAGGTTAAGGCAAGCCATTACCATGATGATGAGACGCATGTCCGGGAATTGCTGCAAAAAAACGGCCTGGAGCCTAAGGGAGGGATGGAGCTGGCCGCTGCCACAGTGCGCGGCCTGATCCTGACGGTATCTCACAAAGAGCAGATCGGAGCGTTATATCCGCAGGTACTGGAAACGCTGGTCCGTGGGGCCTGCAGGGAATTGTTCGAGTAATCCGGGAAAAGGAGGAACAGAGATGAAATATATGGGGATGCCCATGGGTATGTGGGTGTTATTCGCAAAATCTTTTCAGAGACAGTTGACAGAGACATTGGGATACGATGCTGATACAGCAAGATCCATCGTAAAAAAGGCAAAGCCGAAATACAAAGGAATCATCGGGGAGCTGCCGGAATTTGAAAAGGCAGATCGTTTTAAAATGAATATTGTAAACTGCGCGATGCTTGGCGCGTTCATTCTCTCCATGCCGCAGCGTCCGGAGGTAGAACCGCTCACCGAGTATTATGCGAAGGCGATGATGACAAAGCCCATGCGGTGGTTCTGCCGCAAAAGCGGAAAAAACAAATTTACGGAAAAGGACATTGCGGGGATGAAGACGACCGCGGCGCTGAAAGCGGCGGACCGCAATCCCTATTCATGGAATATGGACTTCTATGAATATCCGGATGGCAGCGGCTATGAGGGACGCTTTACCCAGTGCGGAATCTGCGTATTGATGAAAAAGCTCGGACTGTACGATCTGACACCGGCCCTGTGCCGTCTGGATTATACCATGAGCGAGGCGGGCGAACGGTCTGATTTTGTACGGGAATATACCCTTGCGTCCGGGGGACCGTATTGCGACTGCGGATATAAAAGGAAGAGGGGCTGAATATGAAACTACTCGTTGCGGTCGTATTTTATTTAGTGTATTGGGGAATCTGTTATCTGGCGACGGGGACGGATAAGAAAAACCTGATCGGTTTGCGCTCGTATCCGGAGGAGGTTCAGGAGTGTGTGCGGAAGCATTCGGGGGAGATTGGGCCCATCCCCAAGGCAAAATCCATAATGGAGATCCTGCTGAGCAATCTTTTGATGTTTACGGTAGCGTTTTCCATCCTGGGCCTGGCCTTGCGGGGCGTCCTGGGTCTGGAAGGATATTGGCCGGCATTCTGGTATTTTCTTGCTTTGGGAGAGGGACTGGGGCTCTTTGACCTGTTGGTGATCGATCTCCTCTGGTGGCGCGGGACCAAACGCATTCGCTTTTCGTTCCTGCCGGATAAGGATTGCTATCAGAACCCGGATAAGCATATACAATCCTTTGTAAGGGGAATCCCGCTGTTTGCAGCGATTGCGGCCCTGACGGCCGGCGTGGTGACACTCTTATGATAACAATTCTTGCGGAGCTTATGATTATGGCGGCGTATTTTCTGGTCCTGTATGCCGGAGTTGCCTGGATTCAGGATAAGAGATTTTTCGCCTCGGCGCCGAAGGAGAATCTGGCGGCGATTCCGGATAGAAAAGAGAGATTCCGCGGCGCGCACGCGATTGGCTGGTTGATCGCGGGGATCGCAGTCTTGCTGTTTCTGGGTGCTGCTCTGTCACTCCAATTTCTTTCCGCGTTTTTATCCGGAACTAAAGGGAGTTGTAGGACCGCACCAATTTGGCTACAACAAAAAGGCGCATCGGATCCATTTTGCGGTGTATATTCCGATATGCGCCGTAATCGCGGGACTTTGTACGCTTTAAGGAGGCGTGTGTAAATGTTGATATTGGTACAACTCGTATTGTATTGCCTTTTGTATATTCTATTGGTAAAGTGCGCGGTAAGAGACAGCGGGCGCAATTGCCTGTATTTTTATCCGAAAGAATATATCGAAGAAGCCGAACGGCGCGGGATCGCGGATCAAGAGACCACCATGAAAAAGGGCAAGCGTTTTATGATACCGTTCTGTATCATCATATTTGTCGCTCTGATCCTGATCATTTCCGCCTGGAACCATGTTACGGATTTCAAAACGGCATATATACAGGCTGCGCTCTTTCTTGTGGTCGTGAACTGGTTTGACGCGTTTGTCATTGACTGGCTATGGGTAGGGCATAGTAAGATCTGGATCATCCGGGGTATGGAAGGCATTCCCTATGTCAAGCCATGGAAGAATATACTTATAAAAAGAAGTCTGGCTACGGTGATGTATCTGGTGATTGCGCTTGTGGCAGCGGGGATCGTGGTGTTAATAGGTAAGATCTGATCAGAGTGGCATATCAATGCCACTCTTTTTTCAAAATGGCGCATTGTCAACCAGTTATGGTGTAAAATCAACCGACTATCGCAAATCCGTTGCAGCGGCCGCCGTTTTTATTTATAATGATATCATAAAAAGGAGGTGATGATCATGCAGGTCGAGATTAAGATAGACGGGGCCTATACGGATCCGAAAGCAATTATTCTGACGGCTTCTGTGACGGAGGAAGTAAGCGACGCTGTAAAAAAGCTTTCAGAAGAGATACCGTCGATCCTCCTCGGTTATAAAGGGGAGATGGCGGAGATATTGGAAGAGAACGATCTGATTCAGATGTATGCAAACTCCGGGAAGGTTTTTGCGGTGACCCATCAAGGCGAGTATGTTCTGCGGCTTCGCTTGTATGAATTGGAAAAAAGATTGCCTGCCAATCAATTTATTCGTATATCCAACTCGGAGATCATTAACCTGAAAAAGGTCGATCACTTTGATTTAAGCTTTACAGGGACAATATGTGTTCGATTATCGAATGGAGCCGTAACCTATGTATCCAGAAGGTATGTTTTGAAGCTCAAAAAAATATTAGGAATATGAGGTGAACGCTATGAGAAAGAAAATAATACTGCGTGGTATTTTAGGAGTTCCGATTGGAATTACGATCGGGTATTTGATTACGATTTTTATCTCTCTGGGGTTAGCGAACGGATATTATTCGCCATGCGTGCCGGAATTGATATCGATAATGGGGAGTGAGATCCGAGCCGTTATTTTACAGACTGTATTCTGCGGAATATTGGGCGCCGGATTTGCGGCAAGCTCAGTGATATGGGAAATAGATCACTGGAGTCTTGTAAAGCAGACGGGTATTTATTTCGTGATTGCCTCGGTGATCATGCTGCCGATTGCTTATTTTGCCTATTGGATGCAACACAGTGTCATGGGATTCTTGATCTATTTCGGGATTTTCATTTTGATTTTTGCTATAATATGGGTGACACAGTTCGCGATAGGGAAACATAACGTAAGAAAAATGAATGAGAAATTGTATCAAACTCAAAGACAGCGGGAATGAGAGAAATATAAAGCGGTACAGCCATCAGCTGTACCGCTTGTTTTATAATATAGTATGTGTGACCCTCATATTCCCTGTACGATATCGTTTAGAACTGTACCAGATCGCGAATCTTAACAGGCATACCGGAAGCGATGGACTTGTTCGCCGCAACACCGGTCAGGATGGACATAGCGCCATCTACATAGCCTGCTGCTCTCTTGAACGGATCTTCCGGAGGATTGGCTCCGAAGATATCCTCAAGCATTACGTTGTCGCCGCCGCCATGGCCGCCGACTCCGCGCTCAACATCTACTTCGTAAGGAACACCCCACATCGGGCAAACACGGATAGTAGCGGACTTCAGCGCGCCTTCCTTGTTGCGGTCGCCGCCGGCGTTGATGTAGGACTGCTCAACCTGCTGATACTCGATACGGCCCTTGGAACCGGTAAAGGTTACAACAAAGCCTTCCCACGGGCAGTAGGAATTCAGAGAATAGGACATCTGAGCACCGCTCTTATACTCAACCAGAACGCTCATCGTATCCTCGATGCTGATATCATCGCCGAATACGCTGCGGTCACGCAGGTAACCACTGTCAGCCTCAGCATTCAGGTACAGACCTTCCATACGGCCGCCGTCCTTCAGGTCGATTGCGAACGGATCGTTCTTGGCAGCCTCACTGCCGTAGCAGCGATAGTAGAACTCACGAACGCCGCGGCGCTCTGCGTTCTCCTTGCCGTAGAAGTTACGCTTACCAAATGCGAAAACAGTCTCAGGAGCGGTTCCCAGCCAGAAGTTAACCAGGTCAAAATGGTGGGTGGACTTATGAACCAGCAGACCGCCGCTGTTGGTCTTATTGCGGTGCCAACGACGATAGTAGTCAGCGCCGTGCTTGGTGTTCAGCAGCCACTCGAAGTGAACGGAGAATACCTCGCCGATAGTGTCGTTCATGATCAGCTCACGAATCTTGGTATTGGTGGGAGAATAACGATAGTTGAAGGTAACGCGCAGATGACGACCGGTACGCTTCTGGGTATCGATAATCGCCTGAGCCTTCTTCTCATCGATGGTCATGGGCTTCTCGGTGATAACATCGCAGCCCAGCTCCATAGCGCGGATGATGTACTGATGATGAGTACGGTCGATAGAGGTTACGATAACTACGTCCGGCTTGGTCTCCTCGATCATCTTATCGAACTCAGTATAATTGTAAGTAGGAACAGCATGATAGCCATAATCCTCCTGGATTACCTTATTGGTGAAGTCCATACGGGCCTGGCTCAGATCACAGAAACCAACCAGCTCGGAAGTATCCTTATAGGTGGTGGTGATTGCTTCATAATACATTCTTGCACGGCCGCCGGTACCAACCTGGGCATAACGTGTTTTTGCCATATTGCTCTACACTCCTTCTGAAAAAATAATAATTTGCACAAATGCTGTGCCATAATATGGTCATAGTATAGCGAAACGATGGAGAAATGTCAATGGATAGAAAGTGCATGACAGCAAGAAAAGTTGTATTGAGAATAAGTTGGCAAAGAATGAAGGGTTCTTATCCGCAACAAATATTGGTAGTCAAATAGCCGGAAGTATGTTATACTGGACGTATCAGAGACGATGGGAGGTATGGATAGATGAGTAATGAAGAATTAATCATGGCGATGTGCCGGTATGAAGAAGGCACGCCTAAAAGGATTCAGCATTTTCTCAAGGTGTATGCGTTCAGCCAGTTGATTGGCCGCAGAGAACGGATTCCGGCGCCGGTACAGCAGGTGTTGGAGACGGCGGCGATCGTGCATGATATCGGGATCAAGCCCAGCCTGAAAAAATACGGCAGCAGCTCCGGCAAGTACCAGGAGATCGAGGGACCGGCAGAGGCGGAGGCGATGCTGGAGGAACTGCACTATCCAGCCGCCATGATTGAGCGCGTCTCTTATCTGGTAGGACACCATCATACATATCACGATATAGAGGGGATGGACTATCAGATTTTGGTGGAAGCAGATTTCCTGGTTAACATCTATGAAGGAGATATGCAGCAGAGCGAGATTGTCAGCGTGCGGGAGAAGATCTTCCGTACACGGACGGGTAAGGAATTGCTTGACACCATGTTCTTAAAAAAATAAATTCAGGAGGAATGTACAATGAATCAGGCAGAATTTCCGAAGGTAGAGCTTCCGGTTATCCCGGAGCGAGAGTATAAGATCGAAGAATACGGTGCTGTTCCGGGCGGCGAGGTATCCAATACACAGGCCTTTCACGCGGCGATTCACGCGGCGCATGAGGCAGGCGGCGGCCGCGTCGTAGTGCCTGCGGGTATCTGGTTGACCGGCCCTATTGAGCTGTTGAGCCATGTGGAGCTGCATGTGGAAAAGGGCGGATTGATTCTGTTCCATAAGCATGACGAGGAGTATCCCCTGCTGCGCAGCAATTATGAGGGAGAGACGAGAATCCGCGCGACATCGCCGATTCATGCTTTTGAGCAGACCGATATTGCGATTACCGGACAGGGTGTGATCGACGGCAATGGACAGCTGTGGAGAATGGTCAAATCCATGAAAATGACTGCCAAGCAGTGGGAAAAGCTGGTGAAGAGCGGCGGTGTGGTCGCGGACGGCAATGACGGCCCGCACTGGTTCCCGTCGGAGGGCAGTTATCTGGGACATAAGGTGCCCAATGTGGATCCGGAGGCGGAGGACTGGAAGGAGCAGGCACAGAAGTATTTTGATTATCACCGTCCGGTCATGGTGAATCTGGTGCGGTGCAAGCGGGTACGGATTGAGGACATCACCTTGCAGAATTCTCCGGCATGGAACCTGCATCCGCTCTTCTGTGAGCATGTGACGATCAAGAACGCCAATATCCGGAATCCGTGGTATGCGCAGAATGGTGATGGTCTGGATCTGGAATCCTGCCGTTTTGTCAATATCGAGGGGACAAGCTTTGATGTCGGGGACGATGCGATCTGTATGAAGGCGGGAAAGAATGCGCCCGCGCGTAAGATTCAGATTCCGACAGAGTATGTGACGATCCGGGATTGCGTGGTGTATCATGGCCATGGCGGATTTGTGGTAGGCAGTGAGATGTCCCGCGGTGTCCGTCATATCCATGTCAGCAATTGCCTGTTTATCGGGACGGATGTCGGCATCCGGTTCAAGAGTACATTGGGACGCGGAGGCGTGGTAGAAGATATCGTATTGGACGGCATCAATATGATCAATATCGAGAACGAAGCCATCATCTTTACAATGGGATACGGCGACGCGTTCGATAAGAACGATCCGCCGACCGAGGACGTTCCGGAGTTCAAGAATGTTACCATCCGCAATACCGTTTGCCGTGGAGCCGGCCGGGCCCTGCAGGTAGATGGACTGAAGATGCTGCCGATTCATGATATTACATTGGAGAATGTTGACCTGAGCGCGAAAAAGGGATTTTTCTGCAAATATGCAGAGGGGATCCGCTTTAAGAACGTAACCATCAGCAATGAGAACTGCCCGGAGCAGAAGATGCACTATGACGATGCGGTATTCCAGGGCGGAGACGCGTTAGAGTTCTAAGCCGATAAAACCCTGAAGGAGTAATGAAAATGCACAGTATAGCAATGGAGCAGGTTTGTCTGGAGGATGATTTTTGGGGAAGGATGGCGGAGATTGTCCGTACCAGGCTGATCCCGTACCAGTGGGAAGCGCTCAATGACCGTGTGGAGGGGGCGGCGCCCAGTCATTGTATCCGGAACTTTCGTATTGCGGCCGGTCTGGAAGAAGGAGAATTCGGCGGGAAAGTATTTCAGGACAGCGATGTGGCCAAATGGCTGGAAGCGGTGGCGTATTCGCTGATCCGGCATCCGGATCCGGAGCTGGAGAAGACGGCGGACGGCGCGATTGACCTGGTTGTAAGCGCGCAGCAGCCGGACGGCTATCTGAATACCTATTATATCATTAATGGATTGGAGCAGCGTTGGACCAACTTGCGGGATAACCATGAGCTATACTGTGCCGGACATATGATCGAGGCGGCGGTGGCTTACTGGCGTGCGACGGGCAAGCGGAAGCTGCTGGATGCGATGATCCGTTACGCGGATCATATCGATACCGTATTTGGCCCGGAAGAAGGCAAGCTGCATGGATATCCGGGACACGAAGAGATCGAGCTGGCGCTGATGAAGCTCTATGAGGCAACCGGAGAGGAGAAGTACTGCCGGTTGGCACGGTATTTTATCGATCAGCGCGGGCAGAGTCCTTTATTTTTTGAGAGCGAGCAGCATGGCGTTGTCAAGAAGTGGGAAAGCTTTCTTATGAAGAATCGCTATAACCAGACGCATCAGCCAGTGCGGAAGCAGACAGAGGCGGTTGGACATGCCGTCCGAGCAGTGTATCTGTACTCCGGCATGGCGGATGCGGCGCGGGTGAGCGGCGACACGGAACTGGCGGAGGCCCTGCAGACGATCTGGGAAAACCTGACGAGACGGCGGATGTATGTGACCGGATCCATCGGTTCCTCTCATTTTGGCGAAGCCTTTACATACGATTATGATCTGCCGAATGATACCATGTATGGAGAGACCTGCGCGGCCGTAGGCCTTGTATTCCTGGCGAAGAGAATGCTCCTCGCGTCTCCCAGGGGAGAATATGGGGACGTAATGGAGAGGGCGTTGTATAATGGCGTGATCAGCGGCATGACGCTGGACGGAACAAGATTTTTCTATGTCAATCCATTGGAGGTACTGCCGGAGGCGAGCGCGGCAGACGAGAACAAACGTCATGTCCGGGTGGAGCGGCAAAAGTGGTTTGGAACCGCTTGCTGTCCGCCGAATCTGGCACGGCTGATCGGATCGCTGCCGGATTATATGTATGGGGAAAACGAAAAAACCGTATATGTGCATCTGTATGCCGGAAGCAGCGTTCAGACAGAGAATGCGAAGCTGGAGGTTACGACCCGGTATCCATGGGACGGCAAGGTAGAGATCCGCGTTACTCCGATGGCCGACCGGCATTTTACGCTGGCGCTTCGGATCCCTGGCTGGTGTACGGATTATCAGGTTTCCAAGGCGGGAGAACTTCGTGACGGATACTATTATATAGAGCGGAACTGGAATGAGGGCGATACGGTAGAGCTGAATCTCGCTATGCCGGTACAGCTGGTACGGGCCAACCCCAGGGTTCGTGAGAATATGGGCAAGGCCGTTCTTATGCGGGGACCGGTGGTGTATTGCCTGGAAGAGGCCGATAATGGACGGGATCTACACAGGATCCGTCTCGTGCCGAACGCAGAATACCATGCGCAGTATGAACCGGAGACCCTGGGCGGGATCGTTACAATCCGCGGAGAGGCGCTGGTACAGAAGGATTGGACAGGAGATGCACTCTATCAGAGCCTGCGGGAAGCGGAGTATGAGACCAAAGAGCTCGTATGGATCCCGTATTACGCATGGGCCAACCGGGAAGCCGGAGAGATGATGGTGTGGATCAGAGAATGATGGAAAGATAAAACAGTGGCTGCCTCTAATGAGACAGCCGCTGTTTTTGATGTTTATTGGGATACTTTTTCGTAGCTCTCGATACGGATCTGAGAAGCTTCCTGAATGCCCGCGTTATCCA